>CAMJJL010000072.1 GCA_946406145.1 uncultured Clostridia bacterium
GCGGCTTGCAGAGAGCCGCGGAGCAGGCGCTCAAAAACAGCGGAAAGTTCATTCCCTGGCAGGTCGTGACGATTGCAAGAGACGGTCAGATTTTAGATTAAAAAGAGCAAATCACGCGCCTGTTTTTACCATGCCTTAACAAAGAAACACCCGCAACAGTGACCTGATGACTGTTGCGGGTGTGATCATTTTATAAGTCATTGCGAGGAGCAAAGGCTCCCTTTCCTAAGGGAGCTGTCAGCGAAGCTGACTGAGGGTTCCGACGTGGCAATCTCAACCTCTCAATGCTCCGTCCCCTGCAAGCCGATCTCCTCAGCGTGGGGACGCATACCGTCGATGCAGATCCCGGCGACGTCTCTGACCTCCATGCCAAGAAGCTCACAGCCCTTTTTGATCAGCTCGCGGTCGCACTTGGCGGCGAACTTCTTGTCCTTAAACTTCTTTATGAAGCTCTTGGTGTTCAGATCGGTGATGCCGTTAGGACGCATCCTCGCGGCGGCTTGGATGATGCCCGTCAGCTCGTCTACGGTGAACAGACTCTTTTCCATATCTGTCAGCGGTTCGACGTCGGTGCAGATGCCCCAGCCGTGGCTGAGGATCGCGCGGACATCTTCGGGATCGACGCCCTGTGAGAGCAGTTCCTTTTCGGTATGCTGTAAATGCTCCTCGGGGAACTTCTCATAGTCGTAATCGTGCAGATAACCGACCGCCATCCAATGCTCCTCGTCAGCGCCGAAGTGACGCGCCATCGCGCCCATCGCGTAGCACACGTTCAGCGAGTGAATGATCAGATGATCCTCGGTCACCATCGAGCTGTTGATCTCTTTTGCTCTTTCCAATGTCAGTGCCATATTTCGTATCCTTTCTCTTTTAGGGGATTTGTGATCGCTAAAACCATTATACAGTTTCTCGCTGTTATTGCAAGCGTTTCATGAAAGAATAATTGACAGATGCGAGCGTAAAAGCTATTATTAAACTATATTCTATATTTACGCATTATACTCAGAAAGGTAGGATATTTCATGTATGAAGCTTTGAACGCCATGCGCAGAAACAGTGCGGAGAAAAATCAGCAGATACTCGCGCGTTTTGAACAGATAACGATGACGCCGATGGAGGTACAAAAAAAGCTGCTGCTTGACCTGCTTCAAGAGCATAAGGATACGGAATACGGCAGGAAGTACGGCTTTGCCGATATCCATTCCATCGAAGAGTATCAGCAGCGTGTTCCCCTTACGGAATACAGCGATTATGTATCGTATATTGATCGCATGACCGAAAACTGCGAAGAAAACCTGATCAGCGCCCAAAAACCGATTTGGTATAACAAGACTTCCGGCACCGCCGGCGCTCCGAAAAAAATACCCTATTCGCAAAGAACAAGAGATTGCTTTTCGAGATACAGTCTGGGCTATCAGTCGGGCTTTTTGTACAGAAATCTGAAAGAGAGATATTTCGGCGGCCGCTGGCTGAATCTGATCCGCTGCGGCGGCGATCTCGTCAGGCTTCCCGACGGCGTACCCTACGGCCCTCTGTCTGAGGCTTCGCTCAGACCTTACGTCGACAGGTGGAAGCATATTTTTTCCACGCCGGTCGAAGCTACCTTCTCGCCCAAAGGAACGAACGTCAGATACCTGAACGCCCGCTTTGGCCTTTGCGATAAGGAGCTGAATAATATCAACTGCACGTTTACGGGCTTTTTGCTGGATTTTTGCCGATATATAGAGAAGAACTGGCGGCTTTTAGTTGATGATATCGAAAAGGGCGTTATCAGTGAATCGGTGGAGCTCCCCGATGAGATCAGAGAAAAACTCATCGCACAGCTTGCGCCTATGCCCGAGAGAGCGGCTGAGCTGAGAACTATATTCGAAGAGGGCTTTGAGACTCCGTTTATCCCTAAGGTATGGCCGGAGCTGAGCTATGTCGTGGGCGGCGCCTCGGCAGGCTTTTCCCGATACACAAACGAGGTGCGCGAGCGTTATCTCGGTTATGAGATCGCGTTTTATTTCCGCGGTATTTCCGCTTCCGAGGGTATCTTCTCGGTTCCCGTCCAATTGGCGGCTCACGGGTCGGCGTTGATCCCGGATTCCTTGTTTTACGAGTTTATTCCGATAGACGGCGAAGACGCCGCTCCGGTCACGATGGACAAGCTGGAGGTCGGCAAGAAGTATGAGCTTGTCATCACCAATCACTCCGGATTTTACCGTTACAGAATGAAGGACGTTCTGCTTGTCACGGGCTTTTATAATCAAACGCCGATGGTCGAGTTCCAGTACCGTATCGACAAAACTGTCAGTTTGATGGGAGAAAAGACGACCGAAATGGCGCTCAGGATTGCCGCCGATCGTACCGCAAAGGAATGCGGCTTCCTGCTGGTGGACAGCTCCTTTTATCCCGATACGCGGGAAGTTCAATATGTCTGTCTGATGGAGATTGACCGCGTTCCGCAGGAGCTCACGGAGGAAACCATCCGTTCCTGTCTTGACAAGCATCTGTCGCAGCTTAATCCCTCATACGGCGAAAAAGTCAGAAGCGGTCTTATCAAGCCCGTCAAGCTGATCTTTGCCCAGCCGGAGACGTATGTGCTCTATAAAGAACTGATGCTGATGAAGGGCTATTCTATCGCACAGCTCAAGCCGGTCTCCGTGATCGACAATGATATCCAAAAAGGTTTCTTCTTCACGCTGACGGAGGACTTTGAAGAAATCAAAAAGCTGTCGTCACATTGAATAAGAATCGGAAAAATCAGGGTGAGGAGCAAAGCATGAAGCTGATATTTGCTTCGGACAGCTTTAAAGAGAGCCTGTCGAGCAGGATGACGGCGGAGCTGTTGTCGAGAGCCGCGCGGGAAGTATTCGGCGCACTGAATGGCGAGAAAGCTCAGCACAACTATCCATGATCCTTTTGTTAACGTTTGTTACATCGATTCGATCCGGTGAGGATATACCGAAAAGCCCCCACGACAGCTGATATACTGGTATCAGTCTGTTATGGGGGTGTCCTTATGGGAAACTTGTTTATTGTTTACGGTGATGTACTTTCTGAGAGGCTGCGCTTTCTTGCGGATGTGATCGTTATGCCGGCATACGGCGGCGAGATGAAGCCGCGGGATGAAATGACGGATCGGCTGTTTGAGCTTGCCGGCCGCAGAGAATTGGAGCGAGCCATCAGAGAGAAATATCATAGTGAGCCGATGAATCGCGGCGAAGTGCGCGGGGTCGACTTCCCGATGTTCCTTGAGAAATTGCTGTTCGTCTACTCCTTGGATGAGCCGCTGTGGAGCTTGGAGAGCAAGCCGCAGCTCGAAAAGCACCTGATCGTCGGGTATCACAACGCAGTCACGGTCGCAAGGCTGCTGGGCTACGACAATATCCTGATCCCGTTCTTCGGCATGAGCCTGTCGGAGAGCGAGAACGAAAAGATGATCAAGCGGATCACAAAGATGTTCAGGGGCGAGTTGCGCTCTCGCCGCCGAGGGATGGATATCTACTTTGTCATCCCGGATTTCTTAACATAAGTGTGACCGGAAAAATCACATAACCCTTTATTATACTTTTCTCTGGAAGATGAAAGATGTGCAGACGGATGATAAGCATATAGTATCTTAATGCCGCTATCATAATCATTGATCCGAAACCAGTCTTTGATTTCTTCAGGACTCAGTTCACAGGGGCAGTTGATGGTTGTAGGTTCATCAGGTGACAAACACCTAATCAAAGGAGCGATCTTTTCGGTATAGAATTTTTCGCCGAAATCGCGGATGATGTGATTATCATAACCTGTTCCGCTGAGAAAGATCAGATGGGTAGGACGAAGAATATTAAGCTCATGCAGAAAGATGTTCCTGCTTACCCCTTCAAACTCAAAATCCGAATATACAATATCATCTCTTGTTTTACTGCGTAAATATGATTTCGTCTTACGATTTACCACTGAGGGATAGCAAGGCGTAAACTCACCATTCAAAGACGTTTTGTTTAGATTGTTATTCAGAACAGAGAGAATTTCAGCTTCTCTTTCTTCGGGCAAGTCTGTAGCACAAAAGCCGCTGATGAGTTTACGCGTTTTTAAATACTCAGTTTGGGGACAATCGCTTGCGGGAATTGGACTGTATTTGTCATACCGATGGGCGATCGCATAGTCATATTTGTAGTGATAATCTTTTTGATAATAACACGGAAAAATTAACAAGCTCCCTTCGTCATGATGAGCCTCTTTTCCGTAGCACATGATCTTCTTCTCGCTCTTTGTATAGGAATCAAAACAGGTGAGGAGCTGAACTCCGTTATATTTGTATGCGTAAAAATCAGATCTCTCTTTTTTTGTAACATTTTTCATATGTAGATAAAATGTTGTGTACATGGATTTCAAGCGAGTATTCTTTTCTCTTGTTTCAGGCTGTTGGGTATTGTTTACATAGATATTTGTATTTGAATAATCTTTATATGCCATCATACAGCACCCCCTTTTTGCATTATCATATCACAGCCTCTGTCACAATTCAACAAATCCCGCAAGTATAATCTATACAACATTATGGGTTGTTTTTGGTACATTGGGTATGGTATATTATAATCATCACAAACAGGCGTCGCTGTGCTGATAGCGAGCAACCTCTGAGAACAGCAAAACGGTTTTATGAGGACGGTCAGCGAGTCGCTGTCCGGATGACAAATATAACTAATATTCGCTAGGCGAATAAGGAGCCGCAAATCCGCTCCGACGAATTAAAGGATTGACAAGCAATCTAAAATTCGCCTCCACGGCTTTACGGGCATTTAGTATCAGCTCATGCGCTGTCTGTTTGTGATAGATCAATCGGGAGGTGTTTTGATGCTTGTTTTAGACAATGAGGTTATGTTTTTTGAAACAGATATGCGCTTTGTCAAGCGTTTTGGTCTTGAGGCGGCAACAGATATGGTGCTCGACTATTCCGCGATCAACAAAACACCGTTCATTTATGATTTCTTTCAACTTTCATCTTTCCTCCGGATAATGCCTTCCGATTTGCGCAAGCTACTTGACGATATTCCCGGCTCCTATCGCAGCTTGCAGATTCCCAAAAAGTCCGGTGGGTATCGGGAGCTGAATCAGCCGCTCGGACGACTTCCCGACATACAGGAGAGGATCTATACAGGAATTCTCAAGCGTCTGAAATCCTCGCCCTACGCTACCGCTTATCATCAAGGCGCTCATTTGTCCGATAACGCTGCCCCGCATATTGGGAAAAGATTCCTTTTGAAACTAGATATCACTGACTTCTTCGGCTCCATCCGCTTTGATATGGTGTTGTCTTCTGTGTTTAATGCCTCGCTTTATCCGAGACATATCGGCGCGATGCTGACCTCGCTGTGTTGCTTAGAGGATGTTCTTCCTCAGGGTACCTGTACTTCTCCTACGCTTTCCAACCTCGTGATGAAGCGTTTTGACGATATCTTCGGCGCATGGTGTAAGCGTCACGGTTTTGATTATACACGCTACAGCGACGATATCACGGTATCGGGCAATACATCTTTATACCCGGCGTACTGTGCCGCTAAGAGTATGCTTCATAAAATGGGCTTTGAGCTGAATGAACGCAAGACTCATTTTATCACTGATTCCTTCCGCCAGACGGTGACCGGGCTGACTGTGAACGAAAAGGTCAATGTCACCGCCGCTTACAAGCGCAAGCTACGGCAGGAGCTGTACTACACGGATCGCTTCGGTATAGAGAGCGCGGCGCAATATCTGCATCAACCGGATGCGAAGAAATACTATCAACAGCTAATGGGCAGGCTGAATTTTGTCCTGTCCATCGAGCCGGATCACACCTATTTTATCAAAGCCAAGGAAAAACTGTCTGAGCAGAGGGCTGAAATCATATGATGTACACCAAGCAACCGAAGAAGCTGACGATCATGAATATCCTCGACATCCTCAAACGCTACACGGACGAGAACCATCGTCTGAGCCAGAAGGAGATACAGGAGATCCTCGAGCGCGAGTATGACATGAAGCTCGACCGCAAGGCTGTCAAGCGCAACCTGACCAACCTGATCGAGTTCGGCTACGACATCAATTACAGCGAGAGCGTCCGCGTGTTCCGCGGCAAGGACGGTAACGAGCAGGAGAACGTGATTCTCTCCGACTTCTACCTCGAGCGCGAGTTCACCGACAGCGAGCTGCGCCTCTTGATTGACAGCGTCCTGTTCTCGAACCACATTCCGTACAAGCAGGACAAGCGGCTGGTCGAGAAGCTCTCGTCCCTCTCCAATATCTACTTCAAGTCGCGCGTGCGGCACATCGCCCGTATGCCCGAGGACAAGACCGACAACAAGCAGTTGTTCTACAACATCGAACTGCTCGACGAGGCGATCACGAAGAGCCGCAGGGTGAAGTTCCGGTACCTCGAATACCGCTCGGATAAGAAGCTGCACAAGCGGCGGGATAAAGACGGCAAGGTGCGCGACTACGTCATCAACCCCTATCAACTCGTCGCCAAAGAGGGCAAGTATTACCTGATCTGCAACTATGACAAATATGACGATATCAGCAACTACCGCGTCGACCGCATCACGGACATGGAGATTCTGCCCGAACGCGTCAAGCCGTTCAATACGCTGACAGGTTCCGACGGCAGACCGCTCGACCTGAAAGAGTATATGGAAAAGCATATCTATATGTTCGCGGGCGAGAATATCCGCGCCGTGTTCCGAGCCGAAAAATTCATGCTCAGCGACATCATCGACGTGTTCGGCAAGGATGTCAAATTCAGCGATGAGAGCGATACGCAGATCACCGTGACCGCCGACGTGAACGAGCTCGCGATGGAGCAGTTCGCCAAAGCGTACACACCATACATAGAGATCATCAAACCTGTTGCCCTCAGGGACCGGATGATACATAATCTGAGTGCAGGGTTGGAGAAATACCAATCTAAGGGAGAGTAATGATTTATGAATGAAAGCAGTATAACTATCCGCTTTGGAAATCCTACATATAAATTTGAATGGGAGAACCCATTTATGTTGCATGAACTATCTGTCGGAGAAACAACCATAATTGATCATTATATAGATAGCTTTTTGAAAAGTGAAGGAAAAACAGAAGAGTTTTTGAAGGAACAATTTAGTAATGTTCATGCCTCCAGCTCTTTTAATGATATTCTCGCAAAGGTAACTTTTATTAACAGCTTTTATAATACCCAGATCAAAAATGATCATTTACGTTGGGTTGCAACAAGGATTTACCTTTTAAATACACAATACAAAGTGTTAACTGAAAACGGTGAATCTGAAGGGATCGTTGATTATTACCTCAGTGACAGCGCTGATAAAATCGAATGCAGGAAACTGGTGGAATTTATAGCGTTTTGTGATATCGAAAAAAACAGTCCTGATAATGAGAAACATATTTCAGCCGGCAATCTCTACGTCTTTGCCTCAAAATATTGCAGCTGGCACCAATTTAAGAAGTTTCCAATAGTAGACAGCCTTGTTATGGGTTTGCTGTGGCGGCTAAATGAAGCGGGCAAAAATGACACTGAGAAAAAGAATATCGGAACCTATAGAAAGTTATTTCGTCAATACGAGATGTTCTCTTATTCAAATTATTGTAATATATACGATGATTATATTAAGTTCATAAATACTAAAAGGCCAGCAAATACCGGCTGTTATGACTATAAAAAAACAGATCAGTGTACATGGATGTACATCAGTGAAAAGCTTACAAATCTGGACAATAGAGGAGAGAAAAAAGATAAGATCAAGGAGAAGTTCGGTATATCACCTGATTACAAAGCTCATCCGGAGATTATCAAAAAAGCAGAGCAAGAATTAGAACATTATAGTATCATCAATAGGGAGGAATCGTATGAGTGCATTTGATAAGATCATCGGGCAAAGCGCCTGCTCGCCGAGCACCGAAGTCTTTTGGACGGCATCGCCGAGGCGCTCGCGAAAAAGCGCTACCTGATCTCCGACGACTTCAAGAGGATCAAAGCGGATTGTGTGGCATAACACAGATAAGAGAAAAGCAGACCGTGTCCGGAGTGGATGCGATCTGCGTTTTTGACTTGTTGCTAAGGTCTTTTGTGCGTGGTATAATAGATGAAACTACAAAGCGATGGCGGTGGTGGTATGAAACTGATATTTGCCTCGGACAGCTTCAAAGGGAGCCTGTCGAGCAGGAGAACGGCGGAGCTGTTGTCGAGAGCCGCGCGGGAAGTGTTCGGCGTGTGCGAGTGTATCGGCGTGCCGATAGCGGACGGCGGAGAGGGAACAGTTGACGCGGTGATCGACACGCTGAAAGGCGAAAGAGCCACTGCAACCGTCCATGATCCCTTGATGAACCGCATACAGGTGAGTTACGGCATCGCAGGCGACAGAGCCATCATCGAGATGGCGGCGGCATCGGGCTTGACGCTTGTCCCCGAAGCGCTGCGCGATCCTATGATGACCACGACATACGGTACAGGCGAACTGATCCTCGACGCGCTTAGCCGCGGTTGTAGGGAACTGTATATCGCAATCGGCGGTTCGGCGACCAACGACGGCGGTATGGGCTGTCTGAGTGCTCTCGGCGCGAGATTTCTCGATAAGGACGGCAACGAGCTGAGCGGTTGCGGAAAGGATCTAGCAGAAGTTTCAACCATCGACCTTGCGCATTTGGACAGCCGATTATCGGACGCGTCCCTCACCGTTCTCTGTGATGTGAAGAATCCGTTTTGCGGAGAGAACGGCGCGACCTACACCTTTGCTAGGCAAAAAGGAGCAACTCCCGAAACACTGGAGCTGCTCGAAAACGGTATGCAGAACTACCGCGATGTGATCCGCAGGCAGTTCGGTATCGACTGCGACTTGATTAAAGGTGCGGGTGCGGCAGGCGGATTAGGCGCGGCGCTGAAAGTCTTTCTGCACGCAACCATGCAGTCGGGCATCGAGACGGTATTCGATCTGATCGGCTTTGATACTCTGCTCGACGGTGCTGATTTGGTCGTGACAGGGGAGGGCAGAGCGGATTCGCAGTCCGTGTGCGGCAAGGTGATCCAGGGCGTCGCTCTGCGCGCAAGGGCGAGAGGTATCCCCGTTTACGGCTTGTGCGGATCGCTCGGCGACGGCGCAGAGCTGCTCTGTAACTGCGGCGTTACCTCGCTGTATTCGCTTGTTGACGAAAACACGAGCGTAGAGGAAGCGATGACAAACGCTGAGGAAGTTTACTATCACGCGGCTGTTCGGATGCTCAGCCAAATAAAAAAGGGTGAAACAATGAAAACGTTGAATTGTATTTCGGTCGAGAATATGCGCGAGAGCGACCGTATGACCATTGAGAATGTTGTGTCGGGGCGCACGCTGATGTACCGCGCTGCGATGGGCGTTTTTCGCGCGGTGAATTGGCACGGAGAGATCGTGATCGCGGTCGGCGGCGGCAACAACGGCGGCGACGGTTATGCGCTGGCGTGTATCTTAAAGCGCAACAACTATACCTGCCGTATCGTCATGCTCAGCGAGAAGCTGACCGACGACAGTGGGTTCTATGCAAAATGGGCTGAGTCACTTGGCGTACCTTGTGAAGCACATGAGAACGGAGCATTTGCCGACGCCGACATCATCGTTGACTGTCTGCTCGGAACAGGCTTTCAGGGAACCTTGCGCGAGCCGTGGCTGAGCGCGGTGCAGGAGATCAACAGCAGTAAAGCTGAAGTCGTCAGCGTGGACATCAACAGCGGAATGAACGGCGATACCGGCGAAGCGGAAACTGCCGTGCAGTCGGACATCACGGTCACAATCGGCTATGTCAAGCGTGGTCTGGTGTCACCGAACGCCGCCCGATATATAAAGAAGCTGGTCGTCGCGGACATCGGCATCGTCCTCGCCAAAGAGGAAGAAAAACTCGTCCCCGCCGATGCGGATATACAGCCTAATGACGGTTGCATTATTGCACCAGATTATCTGGTGATGGAGCCGATCAACGTCTGCCTCGAAGAATTGCCAAATTGAATAGCATAATAACAAAACCGCATGGATAAGCCGATCAGCCTGTCCATGCGGTATTCTGCATAAAAGATGCCCTTGTCCTCTGATTATTCCTTGTTATCTTCAAACGAAAAGTCGTTCAGTTCCTTGAAGTCGAGGAACTCGGCGAGGGTCATGTTCAGCGCGCTTGCCATCTTGTGGAGGTTCACGACGCCGGGATTGCACGTCCTGCCGTTGACGATATTGTCGATGGACGACTGGCGCACGTTGCTCATTTTGGCGAGCTGATTGATCGAGATGCCGCGCTTTTTGCACAGGCTGCGGATGCGGTTTGCGTAGATTTCACCATAGTTCATAGGAACACCCCATATTATCATTATTACCCAAATTTGGTTAATGTAATGATAATATGAGATTTTTGCATATTTACCTAAATATAGGTTGACAGGTGAAATATTCTCCGTTACACTTTACTTTAATATAGGTAAAGCGAGGCGTAGCAAGTG
>CAMJJL010000073.1 GCA_946406145.1 uncultured Clostridia bacterium
CGACGAAACGCAGTTATGCGGAATTCTCCGCAATAGATATTAAAGTGTTTTATTGATACTTAGTATAAAAGGAGGGATACACATGATCGGATTCATCATCGGGTTGATGGTCGGCGGTTTTTTCGGCATCGTCGTCATGGCGCTGCTGCGGATCGCGTCGGACGCGGATGAACAAGTCGGAATGCACAGCGAACAAAACAGTTGAATCGCAAAGGAGCAGCCCGGTCGGACTGCTCCTGATTTTGATGGATTGTGATGACAATGTCCTTATGAAAGGATGCCGTTATTGATCCGTCACCATTTCCTTGACAGAGGTGGCGAGGGATGCAATGCGCTGCATATCGGAGGGGATGATCAGCTTGGTCGCCTGACCGTCGGCTACCTTCTGCAGGGCTTCCAGCGACTTGAGCTCGATGACCTTCTCGCTCGGGTTCGCCTCACTGAGCATACGCAGGGAGTCGGCATATGCCTTCTGCACCGCTAAGATCGCCTGGGCTTCACCCTCTGCCTCACGGATCTTGCTTTCCTTGACAGCGTCTGCCTTGAGGATCGCGGATTCCTTTAAGCCTTCGGCAACGAGGATCTGGGAGCGCTTCTCACCCTCTGCGTCGAGGATACGAGCACGGCGCTCACGCTCCGCTTTCATCTGCTTCTCCATCGCATCCTGAATCTCACGCGGAGGCAGGATGTTCTTGAGCTCAACGCGGATCACGCGGATGCCCCACGCGTCGGTGGCTTCATCAAGGATGATACGGATCTTGTCGTTGATGGTATCGCGCGAGGTCAGGGTGGAGTCGAGCTCCAGATCGCCGATGATGTTACGCAGGGTGGTGGCGGTCAGGTTCTCGATCGCGCTCAAAGGACGTTCTACACCGTAGGTATAGAGCTTGGGATCGGTGATCTCAAAATACACGACGGTGTCGATCTGCATGGTGACGTTATCGCGTGTGATAACCGGCTGAGGCGGAAAATCGACGACCTGCTCCTTGAGCGATACGCGCTTGGAGATCCTGTCGATGAACGGCACCTTCAAATGCAGACCCGTGCCCCATGTCTGATGATACGCGCCGAGACGCTCGATGACAAAGGCGTGCGCCTGAGGGACGATCTTGATGTTGCGTGCAACGATGATGATCACAGCCAGTGCGATCACAGCAAGAACGATGTAAGATACGATTGACATGATGATTTCCTTTCTCCATGATAAATGGATATAGTTCTAATTTTTTTAGTCGGTAGGAGTGCAGCGGCGCTAAGCCAATTACAGGCTATGCCTGTTCTTAGAGCGCTGTTGCATGGGTATCGTAAGCCAAATCACAGATTTGGACAATTCCTCAAAGCCCCTCCTATTCTTTCTCGGGAGGAGCGCAGTGGCGCTTAGCCAATCACAGGCTTGCCTGTTCTTGGAGCGCTGTTGCATGGGAATTGTAAGCCAAATCACAGATTTGGACAATTCCTCAAGCCCCTCCCCTACATTTTTATCATTATGCTTTGGTTACGATCAGCTTGACGCCCTCGATCGCGGTGACGATAATGCTCTCACCCTGCTTGATCGGCTGAGCGTCGGCGCTGCGTGCCGTCCACTTCTCGTTATCGACCTTGACCATTCCCTTGGCGCGGGCGTTGTCGATATCCTGCACAACGATGCCGTGCTTGCCGATATAGCGGTCGGCGTTGGTGGCTTCGGGGCGTTTTTGCTTCATCCGCTTGACGATCGGTCTTGTCGCTATCAAAGCAATTGCCGTCACGACAACGAACACGATCAGTTGTATATATAGTTTATCCGTAAACAGCGAGGTGATACACGCCGCCACGCCGCCGATCGCGAACCACAGGGATACCAGCTGGACGGTACACGCCTCCAGCACCCCCATCACGATCGCGATCACCAGCCAGATGATTGTCATTGTACTCATAGTCTACCTCCAGAAGAATCCGAACGGCGGTCGGTGTATCCATCGACGCCGCCGGTAAACGGGGATGAACAGCGGAATCGGAACCAACCGTCTGCGGTGATACGGTCGGAAGAGATCAAATATCATGATCCTTGAATAACGCCTCCTTATTCTCCTCTGTCTTTTTGACGGAGGAATTCTGTCTGTCGGCACGTCGTCCGATGAAGAATGAGATGATCAGTACGATGAATAAGGGAATGAAGATGACCATCATCAGTCGGTTCCCCGTAAAGATCGCGATCATCATCAGCACGAAGGTGATCACACTCAGCACCGCGCTGACGGTTGTGAAAGTGGATTTATTCTGTGACCCGTACACATCCTTGATCTGATTTGCCGATGCCGCCACAGGTCTGTTCTTCATAAAATCGGTTTGATTGTTTTCCATCATTATCTCCTTGGTTGCGGCAAATCACCGATCTGCTGCGCATATAACGCGTCCGCGGATCGTTTATACCGATTTGCCATGTAGGTGGTTGCCATCACTGTCAACGCCGTAGTGAGCTTTGCGGAATCGGTGGTCTTGACGCTGTCATCGAGGAATTCAGCTACCCTCTGCCCGATCTGATCGGGCAAAGTGAGCTTCTTGCACAGCTCCTGCGCGATATCGCAGAACAGGTCATACAACGCTTCTTCCGCAATGATATCGTCGCTTTCATCATCGGCATCACCGTTGACATAGCGGAGCAATCCGCCGACGCGGTCGATCTGCATACTCTCGCGCAGTTGAGCGATCAGCAGGACGCGCGCCAAATGACGTTCGCGATACTTCTTCCCCACCGGATGCGGTACATAACCGCGTTTGATCCAGTTCTGGATCGTAGACGGCTCCAGTCCGCTCAATGTGCAAATCTGGCGCAGCGACAGACCGTCTGTCGCGCGGATGAGCGGCAGGTATTCCGCAATTCTGCACGGCTGTCGGTCATTTGGATTATCTGTCATCACGCGACCTCCTCTTTAAGTTTACATGATTATATCACAGGTTCACGTGACTGTCAATAGTTTTCGCAAGATTTTTTTAAGAAATGTTACCCAATCCATAATATGAATCCACTACCCTATCGCACAACTCAGTCGGCACATCGGACTCTACACTGAACACTGATCCCCGATAAAAGAGAAAAGCCCGTCAATAATGACGGGCAGGCGGCGTTATTCGTATGTTCTCTCGGTGATGACAGATGCGTCGCCGTTGCGGTAGATGACCTTGACCTTGGGATTCTCCACGCTGATATAGCCATTCAGTGTGGTGACAACCTCCCGGAAGGTAGAAGCGTTCTCCTCCAGCGAATCGTCCAAAGAAGCCTTGAGCGTGGGCACCTCATTCTCGCCGTAAGTCTGCCTAAAAGAGTAGTCGTAAACCAGCGTATCGTCACCCTCGGCATAGACAGACATCGTCATGTTATCGGTAGTGTTCCTTTCTACCGACGCGTCGATCTCAGCCTTTACCTGCGGTGTTTCCAGATATTCCTTGACGGTCTTGTAATACTTAGCGGATGCGTTGGAGCCTGCCGCGGAGGATGAAGCGTCAGAAGCCTGCGTTGCTTCTGCCGGAGCTTCGGCGGAAGAGACCGAATCAGCGGTGGCGCCGGACGCGGAGTCGGTATTGCTCTGCTTCTTTGAGCATGCCGCAAAACCGACGCATAACAGGGCGATCAATAAAACACAAATGATTCTTTTCATAAGGTTCCTCCATAAATGAAATGTATAACGCAATAGGTATTTATCATATCCAGTTTAGCACATATCGATTCTGTATGCAAGGGGGATCGAGTCGGATCATCGATAATCAAAGCCGCTGTTCTCCCCGATCGGCTGATCGAGCAGCTCGGGGTGAGCGCAGATATACCGGATGAGCTTCAGGCTGCGCGCAAAATAGAAGCCGTCGCCGATGCGCTCATCAAGCGTTGCGCCGATATCGCAGACCTTGCGGATCTCCTTGGAGCCGTCGGGCATAAGACGCTCTTCGTCATGGATCATGCCGATGGTGACCATGACGCTGTTGGTGCCGTAGTTGTTCAGATGATGATAGACGGCGGGACACTTGATCGAGCCGAGATTGGAGAGCAGAACCGTCGCATAGTGCGGATCGCCCTCTGTCAGTACCGCAGGATTCTTGCCCCAGAAGTCGAGCCATCGCACGAGCTTACAGATCAGCATGACGATCGGGCGCGGAAAAGCCGCTACCTTATCGAGCAGTTCATCTACCCCTGCCTTTTTACCGCCTTGAGAACGCACCTTCCTGACCTTATCGACCACCATCTGACTGACGTTGTCGACAGTATCGGTATCCTTGGGGACAAAGAACAACAGCGCTTCCTCCGCGTGATCGTCAAACGCCAGCTTTGCGACAAATGCAACACTGATATCGAAGCGCTCATAAATACGGCGTCCCTGCACAAAGCGGTTCATCAGCGGACGTTCCCTGACCATCTTGGCGACTGCCGCGATCACGCAATGGAAAAAGGTTGTTTTCAGATCGGGGTGCTCGAGGTTCTTGCGCTCGACGTACTTCATCATTTCGGTGACGTCGATCGTATCATGCAGATACACCTCACTGTCGGTGCGCTTCGGCCACAGACTCGCCATGATCGTCTGCATACCGGATACCTTGACGCGGCGGCCGTCACGTCGATCGCCCCATTTTCGTTGATATTGAGCCATTGGTTTCCTCTTCCTCTTGATAGTTCATGTTATATCTCATATGTCATGCCGACTGTCAATGCCGCGGCGGGGATGCCGTGACGGTACAGTCTTGCCGTGAAATCCACCGTGCCGACGTGCGATGACATCGGCGGAAAGGTGTTGTCATAATGATCGAGATAGATCTTCTTCGGCTGCAGCCTGCGGATGATCGGCGCTACCGTACGCGCAGGATCAGAGGTACCCTGGAACGGTAGGATCAGTACATCGGCGCCTGTCGGATACACGGTATCGATATCAAGACCCATACTGCCCATGAGCTGGACACGCTTCCCTTCGGCTTCGATCTCATAAAAGAGCGTCTCGCCGTTCTCCGCGTACAGGCGGTTGAGCTTGATCAGCTCATAGAGCCGCTTGGGATTCAGCAAGGTTTCCCATTTGAATACAGTTTTGAGCATGATGCCAAGATCAAAGCGGCAATGTCTGCCCTGATAGGCGCGGATGGTGAAGCTGCCCAGCCTGAAGGTCACACCGGGACCGATCACACGCAGTTGATCGCGTTCGACGTCACCGCGGCTCATCAGCGTTTTACAGGGTGTTTTTGTCGCGTAGACCTTGGTTTCGGTATTGCGGTAGAGCTTGGGGATATCAATAATGTGATCAAAGTGACCGTGCGTCACCAGTACCGCGTCTGCGGTACGGTATTTGATCGCATGGAGCTTTCTGCGATAAAGTGATTCCTCAATCGGGATCGTCAGGAAAGGATCGAAAACGATCCGATATCCCTCGGATTCGAGCATAACGGACGCTGTTCCGTACCAACTCAGCTTCATTGTTTTGCCTCCTCTTCGGCGTTTGCCTCTTCTTCCAGTTTGCGATAGGCGACCTTGCCGACCAGCGTTTTGGGCAGTTCATCACGGAAGACGAGTTCCTTGGGCAGGGCGTACTTTGCGACATGCAGCTCGAGCTCAGCCATGATCCTTTGCCTGAGCTGATCTGTCGGCTTAATGCCGTCGTGCAGGACGATATACGCGCGGACACGCTGGATGCGCCGGGGATCCTTGACGCCGATGACGCAGCTGTAAGCCACCTCGTCCATGCCGTCGATGACGTTCTCGATCGGTCCGGGATAGACGTTGTAGCCGTTGGTGATGATCATGCGCTTGATGCGCTGCTTGAAATAGACATAGCCATCCTCATCCATGTATCCGAGGTCACCGGTATATAGCCAGATGTTGCCGTCGGCAAGTTTGCGAAGGGTCTTTGCGGTCTCCTCGGGATCTTTGAGATATCCCTTCATCAATGTCGGACCGCGCAGGATGATCTCCCCCTCCTCCCCATAAGGCAGGACGTCATCGGTGCCGGGTCGGACGATCTGATAAACCATATCGGGGAACGGCAGTCCGATGCTGTTCTCACGGTATTCATCGGTCGGGGTCAGGCAGCTCGCGGTGACACATTCCGTCAGACCGTAGCCCTCGCGCACCTGAATAGGGGCGTTATGCTCGTGAAGGAAGGCGTCGATCTTTCGCTTGAGCTCAACAGAGAGCGAATCGCCGCCGCAGAACATGCCGAGCAGATAGGACAGGTCTTTGCCCTCCAGCTCGGGCAGGTGCAATAACGCTTCGAATATCGTGGGGACGCCGGCGATGAAATTCGGTTTTTTCTGCAGCAGCGCCTTGGCGTAGGTGTGCTTATTGAAGGTCGGCATCAGCATACACAGCGCGCCGAACACCAGACCGACATGGATGTTGATTCCCAGTCCGAAGCCGTGGAACATCGGCATACAGCTGAGCAGCTTCATACCGCGCTTTGCGTCAAAGTTCAGCGCCTCAAAGCCCTGCATCGCAAGGGCGTTGAAGTTGAAGTCGGTCAGGCAGATGCCCTTAGGCTGTCCCGAGGTACCGCCGCTGTAGAGGATGACCGAGGTGCGATCCTCCTCAAATGGTTCGTTTCCTACCGAGCCGATTTGATCCGCACCCTTGAGAAAGTCCTTGTACAGCATACCGTAACCGGTGTTCGGATATTGCAGATAATCCTTGCCCTTCTTGATGAAATAGATGACGGACAGAAAAAACGGCAGTTCATCCTGCATGCGGCAGACGATCTCTTTGACGGGATGGTCGGCATTATCGATCGCGTTTTGTACGGTCTCACAAAACAGATCGACCGTAACGATCGCCTTGCTCTCACTGAGATTCAGATAATAGGTGATCTCATTCTGCGCGGACTGGGGATGGATCATGTTGGCGATCGCGCCGATACGGTTCAGCGCGTAAAAGCACTCCACCGTCTGCGGAATATTCGGCAGGCACAGCGTGACCGCGTCACCCTTTTTGATTCCCAAAGCCTTGAACGCCCCGGCACAGCGCTCGATCCGCCGGATCAGGTCACCGTAGGAGATCAGCCTGCCGTAGAACTCCAGCGCGTTATCCTTCGGATTGATATCGGCACATTTCTCCACCATCTGATACATCGTCAGCCGGGGATAATCGATCATATAGTTATCATTCATGGATTTGCCTCATCGAAATTAGCATTGATAGCTATATGATAAACAAAATTGCAATTAATGTCAATCGATTCGACACAATCCGCTGTTGAAAAGTCCCTTTGCTTGACTTATCCGCGGGAAAGTATTATTATGAAGAAGTCGAACATTATCAATCTGATTCGGCATGAAAGGACTATTGTTATGAAACTCGACCCGATTGTGATATCGTTACTGGATACCGATCTGTATAAATTCAATATGGATCAGGTCATCTTCCATAAGCATACCGACCTGTGCGGCAAATACTATTTTAAATGCCGAAACAAGGACGTCAAATTCACGCAGGAGATGCTCGACGAGATCAACTCCCAGATCGACCATCTGTGTACCCTGCGATTCAGAAAGGATGAGCTGGATTATCTGCGCTCTATCCGCTTCATCAAAAACGACTATGTGGAATTCCTGCGCTTATGGCATCCGATCCGCGAGTATGTCAGCGCCTCGCTGAGCAAGGACGGCGAGCTGGAGATCATCATAGACGGTCCCCTCTTCTCGGCGATGCAGTTCGAGATCCACCTGCTCGAGATCGTCAATGAGGTCTACTTCCGCATGTCATACGATTATGACACGCTGTTAAAATCCGCCGAGGAAAAGCTCAGCGCGAAGATCGAGGCGCTGAACAACGGCACCTACACCTTCAAGTTTGCCGAATTCGGCTGCCGCAGACGACTCTCACGCGAATGGCAGGACGTCGTAGTGCGCCGACTGTCCACCGAGACAGACAAATGTATCGGCACCTCGAACGTGTACCTCGCGATGAAATACAACCTCACCCCCATCGGCACCTACGCGCATGAGTTCGTGCAGATGTATCAGGGCATCGACCGCTATCCCCTCGCCTACACCAACCACTACGCGATGCGTGACTGGTATGACGAGTACGACGGCGACAACGGTACCGCCCTGACCGACACTATCACCACCGACCTGTTCTTGATGGACTTCAACCGCTCCAATGTCAACAACTATAACGGCGTGCGCCATGACTCGGGCGATCCGTATGAATGGGGCGAGAAGATCATACGCCACTACGAGAGCTACGGCGTCGATCCCAGAACAAAGCTGCTGTTGTTCTCTGACGGACTGGATTTTGACCGTGCGCAAAAGCTCTTTGACTACTTCAAGGACAGAGCGAAGGTCAGCTTCGGCATCGGCACCTACTGCTCCAACGATACCTGCGTCGATCCGCTGAACATCGTCATCAAACTGCAGTATGTCAACGGAAAGCCCGTCGCGAAGCTCAGCGACAATCCCGAGAAGAGCATGTGCCATGACGCGGATTATCTCAAATACCTCAAGCGCTCCGTCGCCTTCCGCCTGAAAAGAGAAACATTGTGATCGGTTGATCAACCCGCGAGCCTGATGTGACAAGCACGCACCACAACGATCGTATACAGATGAAAACCCCGCCGTTCGGCGGGGTTCGCTTTATTTCTCTCTCAATTTCGTCTTGATCTTTTGATTGACCTCATAAGGATTATCAGTCTCTGAAACAAGATAGCGCTGGATGATCGTTGCGTCTATAACGGAGAGCGCTTCACTCCTCATAGCGGCTCGCAGCGATATATGCCCGTCATTGTTCGGAACCGCAACACCAATCAGCAAGCGTTGGATCGTCGTCGCGTCGAGCACATCCACTCTGCCGTTGCCGTCGGCGTCGCCGCGCAGATATTCATAGCTGAACAGATCAAAATGATCAAACAGCCATGCGTTACGCTCATTGAGCCAGTTCTTCAGATAATCGAGATTCAGCTGATAGGTCGAGAGCGGCTGTTTCTGGTAATTGTACCACCATCTTGAGGGGCTCCATACCGTCCAGTTGCGATCAAAGAGCGCTTTGTATTCTGTACTCCAAGTATCCAGCAAGCCGTTCTCGGCAGAAATGCCGATGATGTAGTCATAGTTATCCTCATACACCTTTTTGACTTCATCAACGAACCAATCCTTACTGCCGATATATTTGTAGAGGTTCTTGTTGTTCTGCAGGATACCGTCCGGTTTAACGGTATTCTTCGGACGGGATGATACGAGCTTGTCGTTTATATTTCCGGTGGACATATCGTAATCCCACGCAGGACCGGCATAGAGCTTGCCGTCCTGATAGAAGAAGAACACGGAGCTCATGTCGAAGTCCATCGTCTTGAAATACTCATTGAGAAGATAGAACCTCACAAAGGACGGCACATCGATGACCGCTTCGATCTCCTCCCTGCTGCCGGTTTTCATCGTATTGATGATACCGGTCATGGTATCGGTGATGTAGGCGAGCTGATCCTCATCGGGATCCTCGGGCTCACTCGCGATGAAGCGCAGACCGTCAACCTTGAAATAGGTGGTATCCTCTTCCTCGCGCTGTGCCTCATATTCGATCAGAAAGTCCTTCTTACCGTCATTGGACTCGATATCGATATTGACGCGCTCCTTGCCCTCCTGAATCGGTTCGGCAAGCTCATAACAGCCTCGATAGGAACCGTCAACAAACAGCTCAACAAAACGATGCTCGGAGGTATACGGCAATTCAAAATGGCGTGCCAACTCAAAGCCCATATAATTACGCAGCATCGTCGGATCAAAAGTGTTGGCAAGCAACGCCCACTTCTTTGCCTTTCCCATGCCGAGGACGTCTTTTTTCTTATCAAACTTGAAGGTATAGGCTTTCTTTGTAACAAAAGTCATCGCGGTGGTATTGCCGCGCACCTTGAAGGAACAGTTGTCGCTGAGCACAGAGCCGTCGGTATCGGTAATGCTGATAGCGGCATTCTGATAATCATCCTCCTTTTGCAGGGTGGTACCGTTGCCGTTTTCGGTCGTCACAACAATACGCGGCGCGATGATCGGATCATCCAACGACACGCCTGTGGACGCGAAATCCTTTTCCGCTCTGTTGAACGCAGCAGGATCAGCCGCTCCCGGTGCAGGATCAACCGCTTCTGCCGACACGCCGATCACCGTCACGGATACCGCGATCAACAAGCTGAGAATAACGGATAATACTCTTTTTGTCATAATCTGTCCTCTTTTCTGAAACTCAAAGATACTCTCTGTTATATCAACACGCAAAATAAAAAGGTTGCAATATAATGGATTAGTTAATTATACACGAAACAAAAGCGATTGGCAAGTGTGTTTTTTCCTTTATTTCTATGTCAGAAAAATGAAGTTGCCTTCCGTCTGAAAAGAAAAACATTGTGATCGCCTGAGATTGCCGCGGCATGAACGCCTCGCAATGACGATGATATACAGATGAAAGCCCCACCGA
>CAMJJL010000074.1 GCA_946406145.1 uncultured Clostridia bacterium
GGGTCTCTTTGTAGCTGTGCTTGCCGGTGTCAGCCGCGACAACTCTGTCCATCAGATAGCTGGTGAGCTGGCGGTAGCCGTTTTCATTGTTGTTGGAGGTGCGCTGACCCTTGAGGAAGCGGAGCATCTCGTCGAAGTTTGCCTGCATGGAGCTGACGTTGCACTTGGGGTCTGCGAGGATCTCTTTGTAAGCCTTGTAGGTGGTGTTGTTGATCTTGTTGTTGCCGTCGCAGGTGATGTTTGCCTTGTTTTCATCGATGCGCTTGAGCGCGTGTGCGAAATCAGCCGCTACGGTGTCCGCCTGAACACGGAAGTCCTTGGTGTCGATGTTGCTGTTGATCGCCTTGAGCTGATTCATCTGCTCGGTGTGGTAGGTAGCTGTCTGGGTGGAAAGTTCTTTCACTTCGTCGAGAACCTTGTTGATTTCTGCTTTGATTTCTTCTGTACTCTTGTCGATCTTGTCGAGAACGTCCTGATTGGTGGGACCCTCGTCTTCGATACCGAGTACCATATTGAGGATAGGTCCTAAGCCCATCTTGGAGAGCTCGGGACCGGCTAACTTCATCACCTCGTCCTTCGCGTAACCGAAGGTGGTGCTGAGTACGGTTTCGGCGATTCCCGGAATCGCAAATGCCGAGGTGGATGTTACTGACATAGCGCCTACAGAAATGACGGTGATTACGGATAATGCTGTTGCGATGATTCTGGTCTTGAAGCTGCGCTTCTTTGTTTTTGTGGTTTTCATTGTTTTCACTCCTTTAGTAGAATTTGTATTGTTTGTGTTATTGTTGACTGTTTTGGTTTTGAGATTGAATAAGTTTTTCATGGTGATTACTCCTTTCGGTGTTGAGGTTTGTTTCCTTGACTGTGACTACAGTATATCAGGGTGATCTTTGCAACTTCTTTGCAAATCTTTGCAATTTTCAAAAAAGTTTTAAAATTTTTCTTTCAGTCGTTACCCGAGGGCTTGTGCCTCGGCTTTTCTCTTTGACTGTGGCTACAGTATATCAGGGTGATCTTTGCAACTTCTTTGCAAAGATCGGACTTTTTTGAAAAAATATTGGATTGTTTTACTTTTCAATCCATGATCTCTATGATATAATGAAGAAAAATTCGAAAAGGGGGGCGACGTCATGAAGAAGATCCTCGGAGGAAGGATCTGGATAGTGGTCTGTGTCGTGCTGACGCTATTACTGATCACGAGCACGGTATGGATCGGCGTGCGCTATTATGTCAGCATGGATATCTATGAGTCGCCGTCGATGTTTTTGGAGGGCGAATACGCCGTAGACGGCGGTGAGTGGAAGCCGATCGAATCCGACCGCCCCATCACCGACCACTTTCACAAGATCGTATTCAAGGGTAAGATGTCGAAAAAGCTCTTGCTGTTATTCGGGAACCTGACCATTTCTTCCAAAGACGTATGGTATACGCTGAAAACAGCCGACGGTACCGTGATCGAGAGCTATAACTTTGACGACTCCAAGCTCGCTTATGAGCACTCGCTCACCGACAGGCCGTTAGCGCTGGATTTGCCCGATACGCCCGGCTACCGCGTGAAAACGATTTTCTTTGACTTCCTCACGGAGAACCTCGGCGTCACAGATGACTCGGAGCTGATTTTTGAGGTGGAGTATCCTTATGATATCGCGCTTGTCAGCTACAACGACTGTGTTGATATCACGGCATATTACAATGAAGGAATGCACCTGCGCTTCTTCTATGACGCGCTGCCGTCCGTACTACTGTTCGTTTTGGTATGCTTCTTCGGATTGTTCTTCTTTCCTGTGGCGAGCTTTATTCTCGGAAAGATCGATTACAAGTACCTTGCCTTCGGTTTCCTCAGCTTTTTCTGGGGACTGTATATGATCATGCAGCAGATCAGCGGCTATCTGAACCTTTGGATCATCGATCCTACCGTCTGTTTGATGTTGGACAAGGTATCGGGATACTGCTTTGTCGCCGCGGTGCTGTTCTATTTTAAATCCAATTTGACCGGCAGCGGGACGCGTATCGCCGCCAATATCGTTTCGGGCGTCTACCTGAGCTTTGCAATCGCTGTATTCATTCTGCAGCTTTGTCACGCCAGGGATCTCACCGCTTCTTCCACGACAATGAATATCGCCGCGGCGGTCAGTATCCTGGTCATGATCGTGCTGCTCGGCGTCGAGGTGCGGGGCAACCGCAACGCGCTATTCTTCCTGCTGTCATGGGTACCGCTGCTGGCGACGGTCGCGATCGACGTCGTCGACCAGTTCGTCCATCTGCGCGGCGCACACTACTTCAACTACGGTCTGGCGATCACCATGATCGTGCAGATCGTGCGGCTGATCGGCGATCTGCGGTTTCAGTATAAAGAAGCGATCCGCTATCAGCAGATGCAAAAAGAGCTGTATGAGGCAAAGGTTGGCGTGATGGTCAGCCAGATCCGCCCACACTTCATCTACAACGCGCTGACGTCGATCGCCATGATGTGCACGATCGATCCGGAAACGGCGCAGGAGGCAACGGTCACCTTTGCCGATTATCTGCGCGGCAACATGGATTCGCTCAATCAGTCAAAGCCTGTTCCGTTCACAACCGAGCTGGAGCATTTGAAGAAATATCTATATATTGAAAAATTGCGATTCGACGATTTGCTGAACGTTGAATATGATATACAGACCGTCGATTTTCAGCTGCCGCTGCTGAGCATCCAGCCCTTGGTGGAAAACGCCGTTAAGCACGGCGTCGGGATGAAGGAGGACGGCGGTACCGTTACCATCGCGACAAAAGAGACAGACACCGCCTATGAGATCATCATCAAGGATGACGGCGTCGGCTTTGACACCGAAGCGCCGAAGGAGGATGACGGCAGGTCGCATGTCGGAATGGAAAACACAAAAAAACGCCTGCATGATATGTGCGGCGCAAAGGTCGTGATCGATAGCGAGATCGGAAAAGGTACGACAGCGACTGTGATATTACCGAAGGAGGGACAACAGAATGAGGATACTGTGCGTTGACGACGAGCCTCTGGCTCTGAAAATGTTGGATATGTCGGTCAAAAAAGCAAAGCCCGACGCAGAGGTGCTGTCATTCAGAAAACCGCGCGAATTGCTTGAGGAAGCACAGCGAAGCGGCTGTGATATTGCCTTCCTCGATATCCATATGCGCGGTATGAACGGCGTGGAGCTTGCGAAGGTGCTAAAAGGGGTCAACCCGAAAATGAATATCATCTTTGTGACCGGCTTCTCGGATTACGCGGGCGACGCCATGAGCCTGCACGCCTCGGGCTATATCATGAAGCCCGTCAATCAGGCGAAGGTGGAAAAGGAGCTTTCGGATCTTCGATTCCCGATCGTACCGAAGAACAACGCCAAGCTGCGCGTACAGTGCTTCGGCAATTTCGATGTATTCACACCCGACGGCGAGCATGTACGCTTTGAGCGCAGCAAGTCCAAAGAGGTGTTCGCTTATCTCGTCCATAAGCAGGGCAGCTCCTGCACCACCAGAGAGATTTTCGCCGCGATCTTTGAGGATGAGCCTTATGAAAAGAAGCTGCAAAATCTCCTTCAAACCTATATCTACGCGATGATCAAGAGCCTGAAAGCGGTCAACGCGGAGGACGCGGTCGTCCGCAGTTACAATGCCCTTGCCGTCAATCCCGATGTTCTTGACTGTGATTATTACCGCTTTAAGGAGCTGGACGCAGGCGCTGTCAACGCTTATCAAAATGAGTATATGAGTCAGTATTATTGGGCTGATTTTTTGTATGACGATTACATGGATTAAATGATACTAGCCATAAACAGTGGGGATGACCGTTGTGTCATCCCCACTGCTGTATCTCTGTGAATTTTTCTGTTGTTATCTTTCATCCCACGTAGGAAGCCTTCGATGTAGGCGTCCTTTTCAGAGAGAGCAATCAGCGATAGTTAACAGTTCACGATCTGCTCCGGTTTTTCTTCCTGCTGTTCAGCCGTGAGCATAGCTCGGAGATCATCAAGTAATCTCGTTATCTCTGACGGCTTCTTCTTAGTGTCCCTGTTCTGACGGGGTCCTTGAATCGCGCCTGCTTGTTGGGAAGAGGTGGATCCGCCGAGTGAGTAGGGGAGTGGTCGTGCTTGATCGCTCCCAACGAATACGCGTGATGACGACGGGTTGATGTTCCCAAAGGAGAAGTTCTCTAACGCGGTCAAGGCAGAACGCTTCTTTCAAGCACAACACAATACTGCAGAAAAAGTCAAGACAAAAATAATAGGGTGAAGCCGGTATGCCTCGCCCTAATAAGTATAAGGAGCAGAGAGCGCGCGGAAAAGAAAACGAAAGCGCACAGAGCTCATTAACTCGGGAATTTGAAGGCGAGTGTATCGTGGTTCGAGTTAAATTTACTGTGATGCTTAGTGAAAATTTACGAAAATATTTATTGTTTCTTGAATTTGGTATTGCAATTAGTATTATTTTTCGTTATATTTAATGGTGAGAAAATATAAGGAGGAATAGATATGGTTAAAAAATTGTCAAAACGACTGTTAGCTGTACTGCTTTCGCTGTGCATAGTCACATCTCTGACGGCGGTCGGTATCGTCGGCGCTGACGCCGCCGAAGCGGACGTTGCCGCTACCGGCAACCCCATTTTGGAAACGATCACCGAACAGCTTATCGACGATGGGCTCCGCGCGATCTGTATGGGCATCGACTGCATAGGCGAAGCAACAGGTAATGGACAGCATCAATCAGAACAATATGTCCTCCCCGGCCGGCTATTTCCTCGAAGGCTTCACAGCGGAAGGGCAGGCTGTCGACGGTACTCTCCGTCTGAACCAGCTGCAGCTTTACGGTCAGAACATTGCGGATCTCGTAGGCGAATACAGCGGCTACATGGTATTCTTCAGCACGATAGAGAGCGTTTGATGCCTGAACAGGTAATAACATGAAAAATTACATATTGAAGGGCTTGTGTTATTTTTTCGTTTTATTCAGCCTGTTGTTTTCAGTATTTACCCTTGTGACCGAAGCACAAAGCGGTCACGGAGGTACGACCGAGGTCATCGCCCGCGTCGAGCCTGAGACCGACTCGGCTACCGAAAAACCACAGCCCTTTCCGACACAGCCCTCATCCTCTCAGACAGAGGAAAAGCAGTCTGTATCCGCCGACGGTCAAGCGATCGTCACCGGTGAGGCATTTGCGTGGTCGGTAATCGTCGTGCTGGTTATTTCCGGGTTGTTTATCATCGTTTTGAGGCGAAGACACCGGGAGTAGGCATCTTCGCCGCCGCGTGTGTCACACATATAACAAATCTCTGCTTAGCAACCGTCTTTCTCGGTTGCCGGGCAGAGATTTTGCTTTGCGTAAAGTGCGATAATTCAGTCAGCCGTTCTTGAGGTGCGAGTTCCTTTACATAGTGCATTCAGGTATAACCGATTCTGATTCCGTTATGATGTTCAAGATGAGCTGTGTATCCTCAAGAAGTACAAACCGCATCCTTTTATTTGTAACTTGACTGAGAACGCTGATCGTAATAGAATAATCTCAGGTGATGATGATGAGTAAGATTTTTGTATCAGGTCTTGCCAATGTTGAGACCTCATGCGCTGTCAAGCAATTTCCGATCGAATATCAAGCGGTGGATTACAACTTTTTCGGTATCAACTCGATCGCCTCGGGCGTTGGATTGAACGTCAGTCTTGCGCTCACATCTCTCTCGGATGAAGTGACTTTTGCCACTTTTGTCGGGGATGATACCGCCGGAGAGTCTGTTCTGAGCGCGTGTAAACCGATCTCAAATCTCAGGATCGCGCGGTGCGTACAGACGCCGCAGAGCGTCGTTCTGTATGACAATAGCGGTAAAAGACGCGTGTATACCGACCTGAAAAACGTGCAGGAAATCCGTCTGCCCGATGATTTATATACCGACTTAGAAGCCTTTGACGCGTTCTGTTTATGCAATATAAACTTTTCGCGCGATCTGCTTTCCGCGGCAAAAAAGACGGGCAAACCGATCCTCTGTGACGTGCATTGTCTGTGGGATATCTACGATGAATACAATGCGGATTTTATGAATGCGGCGGACGTTCTCTTCCTTTCCAACGAAAAAATCATCGGAGAAGAAGAGGAATTTGTTCGCAAATTAACCGCTGTTTACCCCTGCAATATCATCGTAGTAGGGGAGGGGAGCGAAGGCGCTTTGCTCTATGAGCGCGAGCATGATCGCTTCACCATGATCCCGTCCGTCTATACACGACCTGTCGTCAACACCGTCGGAGCGGGAGACGCTTTGTTCTCAGCCTTCACACATTTCTATATGCAAGGCGCGACCGCCGTGGAATCCTTGAGATACGCGACGGTGTTCGCGTCCTATAAGATCGGAGAATCAGGCGCTTCCAAAGGCTTCCTCCCGGAGAAAAAGCTGCAAGAATATGTCTCCGAATTATCATCATACTCCGGGTCTGTACTGACAGAGAAAGAATAATTTTGATTGAAATGAACTACGGGGATGGCTGACGTGTCATCCCCGTTGTTGTGTATCTGCAAATATTTCTGTTGCCATCTTCACGCCAAGCTTGTAGCCTTCGATGAAGGCGTCTTTCTCAGACAGAGCGATCAGCGAAAGCCGGCTGTTCTCGATCTGCGGCAGCTTATTTTTCTGCTTTTCGTCAGTGAGTAGAGATTGCAACTCATTGAGTAACCCTTGTCATCTCTACCGGCTTCTTCTTGATGCCCCTGCTTTGACGGAGTCTCCGAAAAGCGCCTGCTTTTTGGTGAGAGGAGGAATCGCCGCGTGAGTAGGGGAGTGGTCATGCTTGAACGCTCCTAACGAATACGGCGCGTGACGACGGATTGATGTTTCCGAAGTAGAAGTCCTCTAATGTGGTCATGTAGTCACGCTCCCGACTGCACAACACAATACCACAGAAAAGGAATAAGTCAAGTAGAACACCTTAGAAAAAGAACAGCGAGGTGATCCCCGCTGTTCTATCTTTGGTATTGTTGCTATTCGATTTTCTCACCGATCTTGTATGATATTTTCATGTTGGCGAGATAATACTGGATCGCTGTCGCGTCCATGACGGTGATTTTGCCGTCACCATCAACATCGGATACTAACTCGCTGAATGCAAAAGGCAGCTCCATTAGAACCAATTGTCTCTGCATGAATGTGGCGTCACTGATTGTGATTTTTCCATCTCCGTCCACGTCACCGAGCAAGAGTTCAACATCAGGCTTTTCACCAATCGCTTTTGAATCGCTCGTTTTGATGCCGGAATAGCTTTCGGCATCACTTATTGATACCGTATAATAATCATATTTGAGCGTATATTGGTCGGAAATAACCAAGCGATACTCTTTAGCGAGAATGTTACCGTCTGAGTCCTTTTCGTCTTTGGAGTAATCAAGCGTGTAGTTGAGAACAGCTCCCCGATAATCTTTGACAACTGTGTTGTTCAGAGTATCGGGCTTCATATACTCGCTGAAGCTGAGAGTAATCACGCCGTCAGCATAGGTTGCGCTCTCTAACTCAGGCACAGTCTTGCTCATCAGGTTGATGTTGACATCCGTCTGGGGAGGCGGTACCGGCAGCCATCCGGTGGAATAGGTCTCATAGCCGTCCTTTTCGACGACAACCTTCCACAAGCCTTCGGGAACATCCCATGCATAGTTACCGTCGTTATCGGTCGTTAAAGGATTGACCTGACTGTACTCGGAGGCATCCCAGATCTCAGCCTTGCTCTCATCCGGATTCTCCCAGAAATCTTCATCCTCTTCATCATACGGGATCCACCATGCGGTAACTTTCGCTCCTGCAACACGATTGGAGGTTACGCCTGCGTAGACATAACCGCTCGGATCGATCGACCAGTTGAAGAGATAAGGAGCAGAGCTTATTCCCTTGACAGAATTATCAAGTTGGTTTGTCCATAATCCGGCAATAACTCCGGTAGCAACACCCCACATAAATCCGCCTAACGGACCGAATGCAGCGGTGACGCCTATTCCTGCGATTGCAGAAGCGACCTTGAAGGCTGCGACAGCGCTATATCCGAATTCGATATTATTCAGCTCTTTCATGCGCTGTTCTTTTTCGGTTTCGTTCATATTTGAGTATTTGATCTGATTCTTAACAGATTCGACATTGATGATTTGATCGCTCAGCTTTATCGCGGCAAATCCCGCACTGACAATTACACCCGAGGTTTGCAGACTTTCTTTCATCGTAAGCTCGCCCAAGGATTCAATGAATACGCCGCCGCCGTATTTGAGACTTTGCTTTGTCAAGGTGTCTTTCGCGGAATCCCAGAAAATGTATTCCAGCGTACCGTCGGCATCATTTTGAATCAACGCAAACAATCCTTCTTCGGATGTCTCATCTTTAATGATGGCGTTTGTTATCACCTTTTCTCCATACTTCTGGACTAGCTTTGTAATGAACTCCTCAATAAGACTGTCGGAGTCAGAACCGGTCGGAGAGAGTTTTTCATCCTCTTTTTCGGGAAAATATTCTTTTTCGAGTTCCTCAAGGGTAAGGTTGTTTCTGACCTCATATTGCCAGAGTTGTCCGTTGCCGAAATCTAAATCTGCAGAGTATTTATCGTCAGTATTTTCGTGAACGGTTACATCAGCGTCTTTTGCCCAAGAGGGGAGATCTTCATACGCTATGGGAGCGGCAGGATTGTCAAGCTCATTCTTTGTCGTGTATAGACAACTGATTTTGCCGGGGACATAGTCATGGTTGCTTTCATCAAAATACCCATTGAACACATAAGATTGTGTATCGCCGTTCCATTCGGCAGATACGGTTTTTTTGAACTGATTTCGTGTGCTGGAGATCAATACTCTGCCGATCTTATCGGTATTCTTATACTTCACTTCAAAGCTGAACGGGGTAGCGCCGTGGAACTGTTCGAGAATGAAGGTGATCGATTGTTTTTTACCTGACAACAAATCATATTTTTTGCCGTTATAAGTCATGGTAAAGTCGGTCAGTTCAGGCGCGTTTTCGAGGTATGTGATTTGCCTCTCGGCGGTGATCTCATCACCGTTATTGTCTGTCGTTACCGCTTTGATGTTGTAGTCGGTATCGCTTACGGGGTTATCAAGTGTGATTTCACCGTTGTATGTGCCCATCTTGCCGGCGGTCAGCGTCATGGCTTTTTGATCATCAATATAAATGTCAACATCCTGACCGACAGGCGCGATACCGGATATTTTGACTTTATCCGAAGAAACTACTTCATCGGTATTGAGGGAGATCAGGTCGATGTTCTCATTGATGACGTCGATAATATCATAATCGTTTTTGTTATTCAAACGGTAGTTCAGGGTCGCGTAAGTGCGCAGCTTGCAGTCGCCTTCTGTATTCAGATTAAAGCTGATTTTACCGCTCTGCTTGGTAACGGGGATAGAAATGTAGTCATTTTGCTCGGTATAATCCGTTAACAGAGCCTTATCAAGATACAGAGAGCCGTCCTCGACAGAAGCACCTGATGGCATATGTATCTTTATCGAGTAGTTAGATGCTTTTTTATAAACATCGTCCTTTATCTTATACTTGCAGGTGACGTTCAGCTTTGCGCTCGAAGTAATCCTGAACTCACTCTCTGATAAGTCAAGAACAGTGGGCTCGGTTGTCCGTTTGTCGTTTGTGAGAACAATATTAAAGCCATTGTCAATGCAATAGATGGTAGCAGGTGAGAATTTAGAGCAATAAAGGGCTAAGTCGTTATGACAATTATTAAATGCGTTATTTCCGATAGTGTTGATATTATTGCCAAGTACGACATTTTTTAATCTCAAACAGCCTCTGAACGCACAGTTTTCTATACGTTCGATGGTATTAGGAATAACAATTTCTTCGATACTGAAACAACCGTCAAAGAGGTGTTCCGAAACTTCAACACAACCTGATTCAAAGGTAACTGTTTTCAGTGTCTCGATTTGAGAGAAAGGACCTCGTTCGACTTCATATACTTCTCTTCCTATTTCATATTCGTCACGCCAATAATCAACGAAAGATTTATCCATCGATTTAGGAATCTCTATACTTTCTATCGCTGTATACTGGAATGCGCCTTTTCCAATCTGCTTAAGTGAGTTGGATAAAGGTACGTTTTTTAAGTTTGTACAACCCGAGAACGCCCAATCGCCGATCTCGGTAACTGTATTCGACATCATAATATCCGTTAATCCAACACATTTATTGAAGGTGCTTTCACCGATTGTCTTGACTTTATTTCCGAAAGTAACATTCTTCAATCTCAAACAGCCTCTGAACGCACAGTTTTCTATACGTTCGATGGTATTAGGAA
>CAMJJL010000075.1 GCA_946406145.1 uncultured Clostridia bacterium
AGCCCACCTTCCCCTCGAGGGGAAGGCTTTAGAAAGGATCTACTATGACCACACATGAACTCTTGGTAAAAGCGAAAGAGGCAAAGGCGCTGCTCGGCGCTGTGGAGCCTCAGGATATCGACCGCGCATTGTTAAAGATGGCGGATAAGCTCGAAGAAAACACCGAGGCGATCCTCAGCGCGAACGCCCTCGATATCGAAGCGGCGCGCGGCAAGATCAGCGATGTGATGATCGACCGCCTGATGCTCAGTGATGAACGCATCAAAGGCATGGCGCAGGGTATCCGCGAGGTAGCGGCGTTACCCTCGCCGCTCGGAAGAGTATTGAAGCACCATGAACGCCCCGGCGGACTGGTCATCGAGCGCGTTTCCGTCGCCTTGGGCGTTGTAGCGATCATCTATGAGAGCCGCCCGAACGTCACCTCCGACGCCGCCGCGCTCGCCTTGAAGAGCGGCAACGTCTGTGTGCTGCGCTGCGGTAAAGAAGCGCACAAAAGCGCCGCGGCGATCGTAGCCGCACTGAGAATGGGTCTCAAAGAGGCAGGCTTGAACGAGGATATGGTGCTGCTTGTCGAGGATACCACCCGTGCCAGCGCCAATGAGCTGATGACTGCTGACGGCTATGTGGATCTCTTGATTCCGCGTGGTGGAAAGGGTCTGATCTCCGCTATCGTCAAGAACGCTACCGTGCCCTGCATCCAGACGGGTACCGGTATCTGTCATATTTATATCGACAGCGCCGCCGACATCGACATGGCGCTCAAAATTGTAGAGAACGCCAAGTGCTCGCGGCCCTCGGTATGCAACGCCGAGGAGGTGCTGGTGGTCGCCGAGGATATCGCAGAGGAATTTTTGCCGAAGCTCAAAGCGCTTTTGGTAGACGACAGAGAGGTCAACCCCGTCGAGCTCAGGCTTGATGAAAAGGCCGCCGCCATTATCGACGGCACACCTGCCGGTGAGGATGACTTCGACACCGAGTTCCTCGATTATATTTTGGCGGTCAAGATCGTGAAGGATGTGCGTGAGGCGGTCGCCCACATCAACGCCCATTCCACCGGTCACAGTGAAGCGATCGTCACGGCTGATGAGAACGCCGCCGCGATCTTCACGCGCGGTATCGACAGCTCGTCGGTCTATGTCAACGCGTCTACCCGTTTCACCGACGGCGGTGAGTTCGGACTCGGATGCGAGATGGGAATCTCAACACAAAAGCTCCACGCGCGCGGCCCGATGGGTCTCGAGGAGCTGAACACCTATAAATACATTATTACAGGAAGGGGCAATATCAGATGAGTCACAAATTCAGCTTCAACGCATTCACGAGTTTCGGCGCGAACGTGCCGAATATCCGCGCGATCAATTATCGTTTCGGCTTTATCGGCGTCGGCAACATGGGCGGCGCCCTGGCACGGGCGGCGTCACGCTCCACCAAGCAGATCATCATCTGTGACCATGACGCGTCCAGAGCGTCTGAGCTCGCGCGTCGTATCGGCTGTGAATTTGCCGACAGCCGTACCGTTGTGGCGGAGAGCGAATATGTTTTTCTCGGTGTCAAGCCCCAGATGATGGCGGATATGCTCAGTGAGATCGAGAAGGAGCTCGAAAAGCACAAGGATGTGATCCTGGTTTCCATGGCGGCGGGACTGTCCATCAAAACGATCCGCAAAATGGCAGGCGGCGACTATAAGGTTATCCGCATCATGCCCAACCTCGCTGTCGAGGTTGGCAAGGGCGAGATCCTGTATACCACCTCCGAGAATGTCAGCAAGGTCGAGATCGGCAAATTCCTGAACCTGATGAAGCATGCGGGTCATCTGACCGGTATGGAAGAGGAAGAAATGGACGCGGGTTGCTCCGTATCCGGCTGTGGTCCCGCCTTTGTCTACAAGTTCGTCCGCGGTCTCGCGCAGGGCGGCGTAGACGCAGGACTGGATGAGGAGACCGCATTGGCGCTGGCGATCCAGACCGTGCGCGGCTCGGCTAAAATGCTCGAGAACAATGACGCGCCGCTCGACAAGATGATCGAGAATGTATGCTCTCCCGGCGGCAGCACCATCGAGGGCGTCAAGGCGCTCGACGACGCGAAAATGGAAGAGGCTGTCAGCAGTGCGGTAGCTGCCGCTTACAAGCGCAATCTTGAATTGGGTAAGACAGAATGAGTAAGGAAACAGGTTTGGTTTTGGAAGGCGGCGCGATGCGCGGCATGTTCACCGCTGGTGTGATCGATGTGCTCATGGAGAACGACATCGACTTCCCTGCCATGGTTGGCGTGTCGGCAGGCGCGGCGTTCGGCTGTAATTTCAAGAGCCGTCAGCCGGGTCGCGTGATCCGCTATAATAAACGCTTCTGTCGCGACAGTCGTTACTGCTCGTTTTGGTCGCTGCTCAAAACAGGCGATCTGTACGGCGCGGAATTCTGTTACCGCACCATTCCCGAGGAGCTGGATATTTTTGATAAAAAGACCTTCGCGGAGAACCCGATGGAATTCTATGTGGTCTGCACCGATGTGTTCACGGGCGAGCCTGTTTTCAGGCGCGTGGATCGCGCGGATGAAAACGGTTATCTGTGGATGCGCGCGTCCGCTTCGATGCCGATGGTGTCAAGACCCGTCGAGGTGGATGGCTATACCCTGCTCGACGGCGGTATGAGCGATTCGATCCCCCTGCGCTTTATGCAGCGAAAGGGATATGAGAAGAACGTGGTCGTCCTGACCCGTCCGCGCAAATATCGCAAGCAGGCGAATAATAAGGCGCTGATGCGCGCGATGCTCCGCAAGCATCCCGAGATGGCGCGCGTGATGGCTGACCGTCACAGGATGTACGCCTTCCAGCGAGAATATGTCTTTGCGTGTGAGCGCATGGGCAACACCATGGTGCTGTGTCCCGACAAGCCGCTCGAGATCTCGCGCACGGAGAATGATCCCGATCGTCTGCAGGCGGCATACGACGAGGGCAGAAAAGTTGCGACCAGAGAGCTGGATCGGATAAAAGAATTCATTAAGTAACAAGCAACAAATAAAAGACGAAGATGACGTTTGTCATCTGCGTCTTTTTGATTTTATAACAGAATCGGCGGATTCCCTCTCCCGATTATTTGGTTCATCACAGCGAAAATCAAACGCTCCGCCCGGAAATATCTTTGTGAAAACTATCTAATTCGAAGTGTAAAATCCCGACAGAATAGCCATTGATTTATCGTCCGAATTGGTGTAAACTTATTTTGTATGTTCAAAGATCATATTGTCACGGTATCGTGCCGCGGCACATCAAACGCTCGGAGGGTATTTATGTCGAAAGAATTCAAGATCAGAACCAGAAATCCCGAATTGTTCCTGCGTGTGCAGAAGGGACATTTCGCAACGATGCACAGCCATACCAACTACTACATCGACGTCACGACCCAAAAATTCCGTATGTCGGAGGCGAAGGCGGTCGCGAAGGAGATCGTGTCCTTCTACCGCACCAACACCGTTATCGACACGATCATCTGTCTGGACGGTACCGAGGTCATCGGCGCCTTTGTCGCTCAGGAGCTGTCCGACGCGAGCTTCATGAATCTGAATGCGCACCACACCATCTATATCCTCTCGCCTGAGTTCATGGGCAACGGACAGATGGTGTTCCGCGATAATACCAGCCCGATGATCGAGAACAAGCATGTGCTGATCCTCGCCGCGTCCGTCACTACGGGCAAGACCGCGCTTGCCGCGATCGACGCGATTCAATATTACGGCGGTCATATCGTCGGCGTATCGTCGATCTTTGCGACGGTCGGCGAGTGTGACGGTATTCCTGTCACCTCGATCTTTAACCCGCACGATCTGCAGGATTACCGGAGCTATAAGCCCCACCGTTGTCCGATGTGCCGGAATGGTGAGAAGCTCGAGGCGCTGGTTAACAGCTACGGCTATTCAAAGCTGTAATAAGAATGATAAAACCCCGTTGTCATTTAATCGGATGACAACGGGGAATTTTTTTAAATGCTTTTATCAAGTGGGGTTATCATAGTAAACCTCGGCTGAATGCGAAACTCTGATGAAAAGATTTGACAAGATATCAGCGAGACATTCAGCAGAGCGAGGCGGAGGATGCAGGCAGGCTTGAGGCGCTGTTAAAATCTTTGATTTTGGCTACAGCACTCATGCAACAGCGCTCCATCGTCGTCACTCGCCGTATTCGATAAGAGCGTACCAACCGGATATTCCTACCGAGTACAGCGAGCGCCGGCATCAGCGATGCTATGCGGCTCACTCCCATTCCACGGTGCCGGGAGGTTTAGAGGTGATATCGTATACGACGCGGTTGACGCGGTCGACCTCGTTGATGATGCGGTTGCTGACCTTGCCGAGGATGTCATAGGGGATCTTTGCCCAGTCGGCGGTCATGAAGTCATCGGTGGTGACAGCACGGATCGCGACCAGCTCGCTGTAGGTGCGCTCGTCGCCCATCACGCCGACGGTCTTGACACCCGGCAGAACGGCGAAGAACTGGCTCATCTCGCTTGCGTATCCGCATTTGTCCATCTCGTCGCGCAGGATCGCGTCGGCTTCCTGCAGGATGCGGACCCGTTCGGCGGTGACTTCACCGATCACGCGAACGCCCAGTCCCGGGCCGGGGAAGGGCTGCCGCCATACGAGGTCATGGGGGAGTCCGAGCTTCTCGCCGACGGCGCGGACTTCATCCTTGAACAGGTCTTTGAGCGGTTCGATCACACCCTCAAACCGGATATCCTTCGGAATGCCCACTTGATTATGGTGGGTCTTGATTTTGGACGCGTCGCCCTTGCCGCTTTCAATGCGGTCGGGGTAGATGGTGCCCTGCGCGAAGAAGCCGCTGCCGTAGCTCTCGCGGATCTTGTTCCAGAACACATTATAAAACTCGGTGCCGATCACGGTACGCTTGTCCTCCGGATCGGTCAAGCCCTTGAGCTTTGACAGGAATTCCTCCTGACAGTTGATACGGACAAAGTTCATGTCAAAAAGTTTGGTGAAGGTTTCTTCAACAAAGTCGCCCTCGTCCTTGCGCATCAGTCCCTGATCGACGAATACGCAGGTGAGCTGTTTGCCGACAGCTTTAGAGAGCAGTGCGGCGGCAACGGAGCTGTCGACGCCACCCGACAGACCGAGTACAACTCCTTTGTCACCGATCGTCTCACGCAGTTCTTTGACGGTGTCCTCAATGAAGCTGTCCATCTGCCAGTCGCCTGTGCAGCCGCAGATATCGTAGAGAAAGTTGTGCAGCATCTGTTTGCCGTATTCGGTGTGGGTGACCTCGGGATGGAACTGCACACCGTACAGCTTACGGTTCTCGTCACACATAGCGGCAGTGGGACATTTATCGGTGATAGCGATGGTGGTGAAGCCCTTCGGCGGATGAGGGATATAGTCGTGGTGGCTCATCCAGCAGACGCTTTTATTCGGAACGCCGGTAAAGAGAGCGTTGTTGCGCGCGTAGACCTCGATCTTGCCGTACTCGCTGCTGTCCTCGGCGCCCTCGACCATGCCGCCTGCCATGTATGCCATCAGCTGACAGCCGTAGCAGATACCGAGGATCGGGATGCCTGCGTCAAGAATAGTGGGATCAAAGTGGGGAGACATGGGATCGGACACGCTGTTGGGACCTCCCGTAAAGATGATGCCGCTGTAGCCCTCTGTCTTGATCTGATCGACCGTGATTTTATTGTACGGCTTGATCTCGGCATAGATGTTCTGCTCACGCACACGACGCGCGATCAGCTGATTATACTGACCGCCGAAATCCAATACCAGTATCTTTTGCATTTTATCACTGCTTTCCGTTTTCTTAAAAAATATGATAGAATCGATTTGCGTTTTTGTCAAGTACAAAGTACAAGCTCAGAGAAATCATCTTCGGGGATTGTGATGGAAGGGAGCCGCTAAAGTGAAAGTTGTTGCGGCTGTTGGAAGGGAATTGGTATCGGCTTCTCCCTGCCTTTCGGGTATTATCTGTCTTCATGAATGTCAGGCGCCGCGCCCTATATCATCCGTAAACAAATAGAGATGACTCCGCATAAAGAGTCATCTCTTCTTATATGGTTTTCGTTTATTTATCCTCTAATTTTCTCAATTCTTCCGATTCTTTTTCCTTTTGCTTGCCCTTGTTATTGATGTAGCCGTTCTTGACGACGCGGACTTCCTTGACCTTGAAGGACTGTGGTGCGGCGTCATCGGGAGTGTTGTCCATCTTGACCTTGAGTGTACGCGCCAGCAGGTTGGTCTCGACGACCAGACCTCTGCCCAACGGCGTTTTGACAATAGCGCCGACCTTGGGCGTGCGCTTGATCAGGTCGGTGTAGGCTTCCTGCTCATATTTCAGACAGCACATCAGCCTGCCGCAGGTACCTGAGATTTTGGTGGGGGAGAGGGAGAGTCCCTGCTCCTTCGCCATCTTGATGGACACGGGATGGAACTCGCCGAGGAAGGATGAACAGCAGAACGGTCTGCCGCATACGCCGAGACCGCCGAGCATCTTGCTCTCGTCACGCACACCGATCTGTCTGAGCTCGATACGGGTACGGAAAACAGATGCGAGATCCTTGACCAGCGCGCGGAAATCGACTCTGCCGTCGGCGGTGAAGTAGAACAGGATCTTCGAATTGTCGAAGGTGTATTCCACGTCGACCAGCTTCATCTCCAGCCCGTGCTCCGCGACCTTCTGCTCGCATATCTTCAGCGCTTCCTTTTCCTTACGCTTATTATCCTCCAGTCGGCGGCGATCCTCCTTGGTCGCCTTGCGGATCAGCTTCTTCAAGGGATGGACGATCTCATCATCCGCCACCTCTTTGTTGGCGATCGCGACGGTGCCGCATTCGATGCCGCGAGAGGTTTCAACGATGACAACGTCATCATTCTTCAATTTATTATTATCGGGGTCAAAGTAATATACCTTGCCGCCTTCTTTGAATCTTACGCCGATTACTTCTGCCATGTAATCCTCCTGTATTGTGATGACAGCCACGTGGTCAGCAGCTGGATGTTAACGTTGGTTTTGAGCCTGTTGACAGCATCATTGGTGATCTCGATCAACGCGATCACACGCCTGCGGTCGAGTTTTCGGGTGAGCTTTTTGACTGACGGATCGTCCGTCATCACGCCGCTGTAAAAGCTCAGCGCCTGCCGCAGTTTATCTGTGAAGACGCGGAGCGTCTCTTCTAGCCCTGCTTTATCATTGAGGAAAAATAAGGTGCGGAGCAGATCATATTCATAGAGCGATACGATGCCGTCAATCAACTCGGCGGCGGTCGCTTCGGTATCCTCGTTTTTGACATCCTCACGGCGCAGGGTAATGATGTGCGCGCGTGAACGCACGGTCAACAGCAGGCTTTTGGCGCTCTGTACGGTGAAGATGAAATAGAGGTTCTGCGGCGGTTCCTCGATGGTTTTTAGGAGCGCATTCTGCGAATCCTCGCGCAGGAGCTTGTCCGCGTCTGAGAAGATGTAGACCTTGCAGTCCGCCTCATTGGGGCGGATACTCATTTGCGCAAGATAGCTGTCGCGCAGATCCTTGAGCGACAGGATACCGCTTTTGAGGTTTTTGCTCGGCTCGGGACGGAACACGTCGGGATGGATGCCGTCGAGCACCTTGCGGCACGGATTGCAGCTTAGACACGGATGGTTCTCTTCCCTGCACACGGCACCTGCCGCCAACAGCAGCGCGGCGCCGTCGCGTTCATCCTTCTCGCCGCCTTCGAGGATGATCGTATGCGGCAGACGACCGGAGCGGATCAGTTCCAGAACCGCGTTCTCGTTTTCGTGTTGCAGACCGATTTCCATGCCGTCACCGCCTTTATCCCCATTATTAAATTACATTATACCACAGTTGAACGAAAAAAGCTACTGTTATTTTTTCGGTAATTAAGCCTTCCCCTCGGGGGGAAGGTGTCGACCGACGGGAGACGGATGAGGGGACTGCTTTTCCAATTAATAGTGGATTCGGTGGGACTGTGAGTTCATCGAGGATCGAGGAAGTGCTCTGCACTCTTTGTTAAGATGTTTTTTCGGATAAGTTAGCCCCTCATCCGACTCGGCATACGCCGAGCCACCTTCCCCCCGAGGGGAAGGCTTTTTTGACTTCTCAGCACCTTACAGTATCACAAGAAAAAGGCGCGCGCCCGCACGCGTCATTTCAAATATGCGATATTCGTCAACACCTGACCGTCCTTGATCTCGATCACGCCGAAGCTCTTGCCGTATCCCAGTGAGCCGGGATTGAAGAACCGCACGCCGTCCCTGACGGTGTCATCCTCAATGTGCGTGTGACCGTACAGCACGATATCCGCCTGCTTTTCTCTGGCGGCTCTGTCGAGGTCGAACAGACCGTATTTGACGTTGTAGATATGTCCGTGGGTTGCCATGAATCGCACGCCGTCCACGGTGAATTCCTCTACAATCGGGAGCATCTCAAAATCACAGTTGCCCTTGACCGTGTAATAGGTCTTGTCGGGATATTCCATCTTGATCGTGTCGACCTCGTCACGGCTGTCACCGCAATGTACGACGATGTCGGCGTTTTGATTGAGCTGCATGACTTTTTTGAAATTTCTGTACGAGCCGTGGGTGTCGGATACAACGATTATTTTCATATTTTTCTCCTAACTGCATAATATACTAATAATGATGTTTTATTTCCAAGCGTCATTGCGAGGGGCGCAGTTGTTAAGGTTGAAATTGCCGCGTCGGAACAAAAGTTCCTCCTTGCAATGACAATCTGAAATGTGCCCCACGGCAATCTCAACCAACTGTCATTGCGAGGGGTAAAACCCCGTGGCAATCTCAACAAATAAAAAACGAGGTGAAAGTATGGCTGATAATCAGCAAATCAATATATTGATCAAGAAGATCAGTGAGCGCATGGGTACGCCCGAAAGCGAGATCAAGAGCGCGGTCAGTAATTCGAGCTACGCAAAGCTGCTCAATAAGCTCCCGGCCGACAAGGCGCGTCAAATGGAAGAGATCCTCAATGACGAGGATAAGGCGAAGGAGTTTTTGAACTCGCCGCAGGCGAAAGCTATCATCAAGAGGATCATGGGCTGATGGACGATCTCTCCGAAAAGCTCAGCGGGATACTCAACGACCCTGAGGCGATGCGAGATATCGCGGCGCTTGCCTCACAGCTCGGCGTGGATGCGTCGGGCGTACATAAAGAGGATGTGCGCCCTGATCCGTCACCGTCCGATGATACCGCCGCTCAGATGATGAAGCTCATGCCAATGCTCGGCACACTCAAGCAGGAGGATGATACCACCCGTCTGCTCGACGCGATGCGTCCGTTTCTCAGCGAAGAACGACAGCAAAAGCTCGACCGCGCCAAGCGCCTGATCAAGGTGATGAAGCTCATGCCGCTGATCAAGGATCTGCCGCTGTTTGATCTGTGAGGAATACAGGCTCTCTTTCCTAAGGAGATTCCCCTGTTAGGGGAAATGTCCGCAAAGCGGACAAAAGGGTCTGCCGCCTCCGCCGAGGAGGGCGTCACCGCAGGTGACTGAGGGTTGCTATCATCTGCGGTACTCTCAATTTATTTACAAGGTGATACCATGCCGTCAAATTCACTCGAACAGGAAGCGATGGACAGGGTCAGACGGATGTACGCGTCCTTTGATCGTCCCGCTCCGCAGCCGCAGGCTGTGAGAAAGCCAGAACCTACTCCTGCCGAGCCAAAACCCGATCCGCCTCCGGAGGCTGAGCCAACGCCGCGGACCGCTGAGAATAAGCCGGGAAGTCTGCTTGATGTCTTTCTGAAGGATCAGGATCAAAGCCTGATCCTGTTGCTCCTCGTCATGCTGATGAAGGACGGCGCCGACATGAATCTGATGCTGGCGCTGGTGTACTTATTGATATAGAAGCAAACTGAAAACTGAAGGTTGAAGAATGAATCATTTCGGGAAACACTTCGTGTTTTGGATGATAAAAGCCTTCCCCTCGGGGGGAAGGTGTCGACCAACGGGAGACGGATGAGGGG
>CAMJJL010000076.1 GCA_946406145.1 uncultured Clostridia bacterium
CGAGCAGCTCGTCATCAACGCCTGCTCCTGCTTCTATGCGTTTCAGTTCATCCAAAACTAAGGCGAGCTGATTTTTCAAAGCCTTATACACTCTCGGATTGCCTTGCACGATAATATCCCTGTTTAATACCCTGCTGATTAAAAAATCCTGTTTGGTGTGACCGGAAAGCTTAACAGCAAAATTGATTTGATCGTTTTCTTCGGGCGATACATTAAAACCTACCGTCTTGCAACGCCAGCGGTTCTTTCTGTCTCTGTTTTTAGCTGACATCCTCTATTCCCCTTTCCACATTTAGTTTTGCAGCCATTTCATTCTGCGCCGTAGGAAGCATATGAGCATAGCGGTAAGTGATGTCTATACTCTCGTGTCCTACACGGTTTGCTATAGCTACCACCGAAAAGCCCATTTCGATTAACAACGAAACGTGGCTGTGGCGCAAATCGTGTATGCGTATGCGTTTTACGCCAGCTTCTTGACTGCCACGCTTCATCTCCCGATGCAAATAGCTTTTTGTAATCAAAAATATTCTGTCATCGGGCTGTACGCCGTAAATGGATTTGATGTAGTCCTGCATTTCTTCGGCGAGAAAACCAGGCATTGTTACTGTGCGAATACTCTTAGTCGTTTTCGGATCGGTGATAACGTCCTCGCCGTTTATACGCTGATAGGATTTGTTGATTCTTACCGTCCGCTTTTCAAAATCGAAATCAGCAGATGTTAATGCTAACAATTCTCCTAATCGCAATCCGCACCAATAGAGCATTTCAAAGGCATAATATGAAACGTTTTTATCCATCATTGCTTCGGCAAATTTGAGATATTCCGCCTTTGTCCAAAACAGCATTTCTCGGTTTTGTTTTTTGCCCATACTGCCCGCTTTCTTGCAAGGATTTTCTTTCAGGTTATAAAACCTGACAGCGTGATTAAAGATAGCGGAAAGCTGGTTCTGGATAGTTTTCAAATATACCGGAGAATACGGTTTACCGTTATCGTCCTTGTAATTTATCAGTGTATTTTGCCAGGTGATAATTTGCTGTGGCGTAATATTACACATTTTCAGCTTTCCGAAATAAGGGAGCAGCTTTTTTTCGATAATATGCTCTTTGGTTGACCAAGTGTTTTCCTTGATCCTTGACTTCATATCTTCGGTGTAGTGTTCAACAAAGCTTTTAAACGTCATATCTAAGTCGCCACCGAGCTTATTGAGCTGTTCACGCTCCCAAGCCTGCGCTTCTCGTTTGGTTTTAAAGCCCCGTTTTTGTGACTGTTTACGTTCTCCGTTCCAGTCGGTGTAGCGATATATTACTCGCCAAGTGTTTGTCTTTTCTTCTTTATATACTGACATAGTTACCTCTCTTTCTTTGTCACACCGTAACAGGTGCGCTCAATAAAATACTGTTTATTTACTCGCCCCGAAATCGTTAAATAGCCTTCTGCCTTAAGTTCGGCGTTCAGCTGATGAACAATTTTATAGGCGTAGGATTTAGAAACCCCCAGTGTCTGAGCTACCTCATCAACACTCATAAAGCTTGTACCGTCCATTCAAATTCCCCCTTTCTGAAAAATATTATTATTGTTATTTAGTGTCGGATACTTTCTGACCGCATTCCGATTCGCCCGAGCGGATACGTCATTACCGTGGCGTACAACGGTTGAGCAAATAACTTAACGTTATTTGTTTAATATCATTATACTAAACATTTTTGCTTATGTCAAGTGCATTTGAAGAAAATATTTAACTTTTTTGTTTTGGTTGTCTTGACATATACTAAACATATATGTTATTATGGTTATATCAAAATAAAAAGGGGCAATTTATGATGGCTATTGGTGAAAGAATTAGATTCTTCCGCAAGCTGCGTGGAATGACACAGAAGTATTTAGGAACGGTAGTCGGCTTTCCTGAAAAAACAGCAGATATTCGTATGGCGCAATATGAATCAGGTACAAGAACGCCGAAGGCTGATTTAACAAATAAACTTGCAGAGGTATTCGGCATATCTCCTGACGCTTTAAGCGTACCTGATATTGATTCCTATATAGGTCTTATGCACACTTTATTTACCTTAGAGGATATTTACGGGCTGACGATTGAGAAAAGAGACGGCGAGATAATTATGCGTGTTGATCCATTCAACAGCAGAGAAGCACGAAATCTTTTGGACGAGCTTCACGTTTGGTGTGCCGAACGTGAAAAATACCGTAATGGCGAAATCAGCAAGGACGACTACGATAAGTGGCGTTATAACTATCCAAAGTATACCAATGTCAATTATGCGAAAGCTCCTTCACAAGAATTGAGTGAAGCTATGGCAGAAGCATTCAAGGATAAACTCAAGAAAGACTAAAATCAAGACAAAATAATAAGAGCTATCAGACTTACAGAAAATCTGATAGCTCTATATTTTTACAATAATTCAAATAATGTTGCCATTCTGTTGCCAACGAGGGCAATCACACGGCAAAAACCGCTTGTTTATGCGCTTTTTATCGGTTTGGGGATTACTCCCATTCGATTGTCGCGCAGGGCTTGGGCGTGAGGTCGAAGAGGACGCGGTTGACGTTTGCTACCTCGTTGGTGATGCGCTGTGTGATGTGCTGCAGCAACGCGAAGGGCACATCCTCGACGGTGGCGGTCATGGCGTCCTTGGTGTTGACGGCGCGCAGGATGACGGGCCAGCCCTCGGTGCGCTTACCCTCGGTCACGCCGACAGACTTGAAATCCGGGATAGCGGTGAAATACTGCCAAACCTTGCCCTCAAGACCGTTCTTCGCGAACTCCTCGCGCAGGATCGCGTCGGACTCTCTGACAGCCTCCAGACGATCACGGGTGATCGCGCCCAGGCAGCGAACGCCCAGTCCGGGACCCGGGAAGGGCTGACGGAAGACCATGTTGTCGGGCAGACCCAGCGCCTTGCCGACGACTCTGACCTCATCCTTGAACAGAAGCTTGACGGGCTCTACCAGCTCAAACTGCAGATCCTCAGGCAGACCGCCGACGTTGTGGTGCGCCTTGACGCCGTCACTCTCGAGGATATCGGGGTAGATGGTGCCCTGAGCGAGGAACTCGATGCCGTCGAGCTTTTCAGCCTCCTCAGCAAAAACATCGATGAACTCCTTGCCGATGATCTTACGCTTTTTCTCGGGCTCGGGAACATTCGCCAGCTTATCGAGGAAGCGGTCAACAGCGTCAACATAGATCAGGTTCGCGTCCATCTGGTTGCGGAACACCTCGATGACCTGCTCGGGCTCGCCCTTGCGGAGCAGTCCGTGGTTAACATGAACGCATACGAGCTGCTTGCCGATCGCCTTGATCAGCAGCGCCGCGACAACGGAGCTGTCTACGCCGCCGGAGAGCGCGAGAAGCACCTTTTTGTCGCCGATCTGAGCACGGAGCTCCTTGATCTGCTCGTCGATGAAAGCCTGAGCAAGCTCAGGGGTGGTGATTCTTTCCATCGTTTCGGGTCTTACATTTCCTGTCATAGTTACCTCCCAAAAATACACCGTACTGTATGTATGGTATTGATGCATCAATTATAACAAAATGTAGTGCTATCGTCAATATTTGATGGTTGAAAAATCGGCATGAAATTGACGATAATTGTAGTAAAAATACTGGAATCCTCCTGTTATCTCCCATCCCATAGATACTTAGAAAGATCCACCCTGCCGTCGATGAATTCTACCCCCTCATTTTGCAGGAGAGTGATCTGCTCATTCACGCCGCCGAAGGCAAAGGCGGAGGACGGCTCGCCGAAGCGATTGACCACGCGGAAGCATGGGATATGCTCGGGGTCGGGATTCACGTGCAGGGCGTAGCCGACGACGCGGCTCCAGTGCGGATTGCCCGCGAGCATCGCGATCTGTCCGTAGGTCGCGACCTTGCCGTAGGGGATCCTTTTGACAACGTCATAGATCAATTCAAACGAGTTTTTCATCAACATGCTTCTTTCTCTGCTGTAGTTATGACGACTGGCTGTACTATATAAAAAATCAAGCCCATAGCGATATGACAGCTATGGGCTGTGTTGTTTTATTCCGCTTTCATCTCGGTCAGCAGACCGTCGATCAGCTTGGTGAAGTTAGCAGAGGAATTGTCGGACGCCTTCTTCACCTCGTTGTGAGAGAGCTTTTCCTGCATGCCTGCCGCCATGTTGGTGATACAGCTGACGGTGCAGACGCGCATGCCCATGTGTTTGGCGGCGATCGCCTCGACAACCGTGCTCATGCCGACGGTATCGGCGCCCATGTTGCGATAGGCTTTGATCTCGGTGGGCGTTTCAAACTGCGGGCCGGTCGTCTGGATCATTACGCCTCTGTGGGTGGTGATGTTCTCCTTTTTGGCGACGGCTTCGACGATCGAGATCATGTCCTCGTCATAGATATGGCTCATATCGGTAAAACGCTCGCCCAGCTCGTTGATGTTCTCGCCGAGCAGCGGTGAGGGGACAAAGCTCGAGATATGGTCGACGTTCGTCACAAAATCGCCGACGGCGTAATCTTCGTTGATCGCGCCGACAGCGTTCGTCAAAATCACGGTCTCGGCGCCTAAAAGGTGGAGCACGCGCAGCGGCAGTACGACCTCGGGCATACTGTAGCCCTCATAGTAATGGACTCTGCCGTTCATGATGACGACTTTCTTGCCCTTGATCTCACAGAAGATCAGGGTGCCGTCGTGACCGGGTACGGTCGATACGGGGAAGCCTTCGATCTCGCTGTAGGGAATCTCCTTGACGATCTGGACGCTGTCAGCGTAGTCGCCGAGTCCGCTGCCCAGCACCAGCGCGATATCGGGGACGAAATCGGTTTTTGCCTTGATTTGAGATACACAGTTTTGCAGTGTTTTATAGTATTCCTTTGCGTCAAAACTCCCATCGGAAGCAGCGCTCACAGTTGATTGATCCGGTGCAGCAGGAGTCGGCTCAGCTTTTGAGTCAGCTTTTGAACAAGCGGTCAGCGCAAACAGGAACAGCAGGATCAAAACCAGTGTGATTGCTCTTTTCATCTTGTATCTCCTCAGATATTGATTTCCGCGTTCTCGCGGTTGATATCAGTGATCAGGGGTCGGGTCTTGTCGACGATCGCCTGTACCTGGTCGGGACATCTGCCGATGTAGGCGCTCGGATCAAGCACATCGGTCATCTCATCCTCGGTCAGGGGAAAGTTCCCGTCCTCGGCGAGCATAGAGAGCAGGTTGCAGGATTCGCCCTTGTCCATGCCGGCGATCGCCTCCATGGAACAGCGGCGGATGATCTCATGCAGCTCCTGGCGGTTGCCGCCGCGCTTGACGCCCTCCATCATCAGGTTCTCTGTCGCGATGAAGGGCAGATAGGTCATGACGGTCTTGTTGATGACGTCGGTGTTGACATAGATATCCGCGGTGACCTTCTGCACGATACGCAGTACCGCGTCGGCACAGAGGAAGCCCTCGGGGATGGATACACGGCGGTTGGCGCTGTCGTCGAGGGTGCGTTCCATCCACTGGACGGATACGGTCATCGGCGCGTTCAGCGCGTCAGCCATGAGATAACGAGACAGCGAGCAAACGCGCTCGCACATCATCGGATTACGCTTGTAGGGCATGGCGGACGATCCGACCTGCGTTTTCGCGAACGGCTCAAAGAGCTGGCGGTCGTGCTGCAGCAGGCGCATGTCGGTGGCGAATTTGTGCGCGGACTGCGCGATGGAAGACAGCGCGTTGAGGATACGCGAGTCGAGCTTGCGCGGATAGGTCTGACCCTGTACATCAAAAATCTCGTCAAAGTCGAACGCGTCGGCGATCTTGCGGTTGAGGGCGTTGATCTTGTCGCCGTCGCCGTCAAACAGCTCCACAAAGCTCGCCTCCGAGCCGGTTGTGCCGCGGCAGCCTAGGAACTTGACGTTTTTGATCGCGAAGTCGATCTCATCGAGGTCGGATACAAAGTCCTGCAGCCATAAGGACGCGCGCTTGCCGACGGTGACCAGCTGCGCCGGCTGATAGTGGGTGTAGCCGAGGGTCGGCATATCCTTGTATTTTTCACAGAAATCGCACAGATTCGCGATGACCTTCAACAGCTCGCCGCGGATGTAGAGCAGTGCGTCGCGGTAGAGCACGAGATCGGCGTTGTCGGTGACATAGCACGAGGTCGCGCCGAGGTGGATGATGCCTGCCGCGCCGGGCGCCACCTTGCCGTAGGCGTGGATATGCGCCATGACGTCGTGGCGGAACTCTTTCTCCTTCTCGGCGGCATAGTCAAAGTCGACGTCGGTGATATGCGCTTCGAGATCGGCGACCTGTGCGTCAGTGATGGGCAGACCCAGCTCACTCTCCGCTCTCGCCAGCTCCACCCAGAGCCTGCGCCATGTTTCGATGCGCGTTTGAGCGGAGAAAAGGGATTTCATATAGTCGGACGCGTAGCGCGCCGAAAACGGACTTTCGTAGTTGTTTGTCATAGTGATGCTCCTTTTTCCTTTCGCAGTCATTGCGAGGCTCTGAACACGCGTGTTCAGAGCCGTGGCAATCCCACAAAGAGGAAATGATAGTTATATGATAGAAGAATACAAATCAAGCCACTGAGGATTATTCTTCTCAACAAGTGAGTTTTTGAACCTCCTGCTTTTCCCTTTTAATTGCTTTTCTCTTGCGATCGCGGGTTTTGGTTCTTTATACTCTTCGTAGTACACCAGTTTCTCGACATGGTATTTTGCGGTGAATGAAGCCGGATCAAGTTGATTCTTATGCTCATATACTCGTCGTACCAAGTTGTTTGTTACACCGATGTATAGAGTTGTATTGTAATGATTGGAGAGGATATATACATAGTAGCTCATGTTATTCTCCAAGGCTGTTTGTTTGATCGGGGAGAGAGGTACTGCGCCTCTTTGTGGGATTGCCACGTCGCTTGCGCTCCTCGCAATGACAGCGAGAGGATGCAGAATTGCTTTTTCGGAAGAGATCGTAAAACAATAATGTTTTATATTATGTTTCTGACCACTTCCAACATTTACCGAATAATAATACTATCTCTCTCGGGACCGACGGAAACGTACTTGATGCGGCAGCCGATCTGCTCCTCGATATACAGCACATAATCCTGCGCTTGTTTCGGCAGATCCTCAAAGTTTCTCACGCCGCTGATATCCGTTCCCCAGCCGGGCAGATATTCGGTGACAGGCTGAGCCTTATCCAGCAGAGAGGGGAAGGGGAAGCGGTCGGTCTTACTGCCGTCCACGATATATTTGGTGCAGACAGGGATCCTGTCCATGTAGCTGAGCACATCGAGCTTGGTGAGCGCGATCGCGGTAGCGCCCTGTACTTTTACGCCGTAGCGTGTGGCGACAACGTCAAAGGAACCGACTCTGCGCGGTCTGCCGGTCTTGGCGCCGTATTCACCGCCTGCCTCACGCAGCTTGTCCGCTTCTTCACCGAACCACTCGGTGGTGAAGGGACCTTCGCCGACGCAGGTGGAATATGCCTTGACGACGCCGATGATCTCGTCCAGCTTCAGATGAGGCGCGCCTGCGCCGATGGGCGCGTATGCGGCGATGGTGGAGGACGAGGTGGTGTAGGGATGAATACCGTAGTCGATATCTCTCAGCGATCCGAGCTGTGCCTCGAACATGATGTTCTTATCCTGCTTCTCACAGCGATCATAAAAGCTGTCGAGGTCGCCGATGAACGGCATGAGCGGAATACAGCAGCTCTCGTACCATTCCTTGAGCTTTTCACGGGTGGTCGGCTGTGCGCCGTAGACCTTCTCGAGGGTCAGATTCTTCCATTCCATGATACCGTCAAGGTGTTCAAAGAACGCCTTTTCATCAAAGAGCTCGCCTGCTAAGACGGTCTTTTTCTGATATTTATCGGAGTAGAACGGCGCGATACCCTGCTTGGTGGAGCCGTACTTTTTGTCGGCGAGGCGCTGTTCCTCCAGACAATCCAGCTCCTTGTGCCACGGCAGCAGCAGTGACGCACGCGAGCTGATCTTGAGGTTGTCGGGTGTGACCTCCACGCCCTTGTTGCGCACATAGCGGATCTCGCCCAGCAGACTCTCGGGATCCACGGCAACGCCGTTGCCGATGACGGACACCACGCCCTTGCGGAAAATACCCGAGGGCAGCAGGTGCAGCGCGAACTTGCCGAATTCATTGATGACGGTGTGTCCGGCGTTGCCGCCGCCCTGATAGCGCACGACAACGTCATAGTCGGAGCTGATGAGGTCGACCATACGGCCCTTGCCCTCGTCGCCCCAGTTGATGCCTACGATCGCAGTATTCATATGTACCTCCCTAGTGTTATACAGCGTCATTCCGAGGGCTCAGCCCCGTGGAAATCCCGCAAAGACTGCTCACGGTATCAATGACAGGGGGATTGCCACAGCCTGCCGCGTTGCGGCACCTCCCTTGCGGGAGGCTTCGGGCTTCGCAATGACAGAATCACTTTTCCATTTTACCATCTGGATTATAGCACAAATCCCCTCAAAATAACAGACAGATATTGGAAAAATGAGTGAATTTCGGCTATATCACATAAGAATGGGATTTGCGAATAATAATTTATATCAAAAATATTCTAAAAAACTAAGAAAAAACAGTTGTAATTTTCAAAGTTTTATGGCATAATGTAATCGCACCAATATACTTTATAGGAGGTAATTATTATGTTTAAGAAATTTTTATCACTGCTGTTGGCAGTGATGATGGTCGTATCCGTGATGGCAGTCGGCGTTGTGACTTCCTCTGCGGCTACTACCGCGGGCTTCACTCCCGACCCTTTCAAGATCTATTTTGATATAGAGGGCGCGGTAGATGCAAACGGTAACACTTGGTCTTCCTTGATGGGAACCAAAGGCAAGGTCGCGTTCTATATTGCCGGCGGCGATCTGGACACCACGGAAAACCCGACCAAGCCCATCAATTGGGGCGGCAAAAAGGCGATCGGTACCGCTACCGCCGGTGAGACCGGTATCTGGGAGTTTGAACCCGGTGCTAAGCTGGGCACGCTGACCGACGGCGTACAGTACAAGCTGATCTTTGTCCGTGTTGACGGCGCCAACTGGAAGGAGCAGACCTACGATCTGTTCTTCACCACCGATTGCTTAGGCCATATCGCTAAGTGCGACGGTACGATGACAGAGAACCCGGTTGACAGCTCCAAGAAAACGCTGACCGCTTACTGGGATGACGCGATCGATCCCACCGTGAACGGTCCCGTAAAGGGCATCACCTCCATCGGCAACGTAGTCGGTTCCTGTATCGAAGGCGGTAAGACCGATATTGATCTTCTGAAAGAATTCTTCACAGAAGAAAAGACCGATTTCCAGGGCAAGACCGGCTATCAGAACGCGCATGGTTATGTTTGCGAGATCAGCGAGACTGCTCCCGGCTACAAGTCCGAGCAGAAGCTGATCGACGATATCGGCGCAGGCTTAGGTCTGTCCAAGGACGACGTCAAGTCTGTTATGGAAGATGAAGAAGTAGTGGCTAAGCTGGCTGAGCTGGGTTGCGCATGGAGCTATGACGATTCTACCCTGCCCGCAGGTCAGTCAGGTCATACTCATACTCCCGGCGAGCCTGTCCGCGAGAACGAAGTTCCTGCCACCTGCAAGGCTGAGGGTTCTTATGACGAGGTCGTATACTGCATCGAGTGCGGCGACGAAATCTCCCGTACCCCCAAGACCATCGACAAGCTCGCTCATACTCCCGGCGAGGCGAAACAGGAGAACGTAGTTCCTGCAACCTGCAAGGCTGAGGGTTCTTATGACGAGGTCGTATACTGCACCGAGTGCGGCGACGAAATCTCCCGTACCCCCAAGACCATCGACAAGCTCGCTCAT
>CAMJJL010000077.1 GCA_946406145.1 uncultured Clostridia bacterium
GCTTGTCTGTTCTATAACTCCTAAGGTCGTTCAGAAATGAACGGCCTTATTTTTAGTGCGCCCGACGGCGCACGTTTCTAAAGGGTGAAAGTCCCAAATCCGCCCGGCAGCGGGAAGGATACAGCCGAACACCAAGGGTGTCCGCCGTGAGGTGAAATCTGAAGGAAGGTGTACCCAGTTGACTTTCTTAGTCATCACCGTTTGATTGATTACTCTGACTGCCTGATGACAGCTTCTTCCCTTTCTGAATCCATAGGAGAAATCATAAAACTTCTGTTCATAGATTTGGTCGAGGACTTTACGCATGACTCCCTGTACTAATCTGTCCTCGTAGGCGGGGATTCCCAACGGGCGCATTTTGTCGCTTCCCGTTTTAGGGATATACGTTCTTCTCACCGCCTGCGGTCTGTAGCTGAAGGTTTTCATCCTTGCTACCAGATTGTCAAGGTTTTCATCCAATTCCAGTGCATACTCTTCCTTGCTGACCTTATCTATACCTGTTGCTTTGCCGTATTTCTGCCGCTTGTGTTCTTCTTTCAGGGTTTCCTTGTTCACATAGTGCATTACGGTTTGAACTCTTTCATGCTTCTGTGGCTGTAATGCTATTCTGCTAAAATCAATTGCCAACTTTTTTTTACCTCTGTGTGTAACCGTTGTTTCTCTTAACAGAGCGATTGATACGTCAGTCCCTTTCCTCCGCGGTCATTACCCGCTTCATCGGTACTATGGACTGATCCGAATTCTTGCGTACCGTTTCTGCCATCTCAGACGAAATGCTCCTTGTATGGCAAATACCGATTTTTTTCACTCGGAGCACGCAAGACCTCACAGGTATGCCGAGAATAACAATCTTAAGCTCGCCACGCTCTCAGACCCCGACGGAACCCATTTATTCTCGTCATTAACGAATAAATGTTGTTGCCTGCTGTTCAGGTGATAACATCGGCTTCCGCTCTATATATCTAACGAGGCTCTATCGCTTCACGCTTTCGCATTGCGGCTCGCTTAGTTTCCTGCCTACGCTTAAACCTCACCTCACGGCTTCGACTCCAAGGCTGGATAACGGCGGTTGACTACTCTTTACCGTGTCGGCTTCCCACCGACTATATTCTCGACACCGAACTGTCGCACCACCGTATCTATTTTACCATAAATACGACAAAAAGCCCAGCTCTCGCTGGACTTTTTCGACAGACTGAAACAGCGAGGATAAACCTCGCTGTTTTTGCTTATCAGTATTCTTCGTATTCAACGGAACCGTCGGAATAAGTGATAACATAATAACCGTGGCTGCCGTCGTCGCAGTTGGGAACCGCCTGCTTGGAAACTACGGTTCTCTCGCTGCCTGCGCTGTCGCCGCCGCTGCCGGAATCATCGCTGCCGGAGTCACCTACACCGCCGGAGTTGTCAGAATCATTAGAGCCGCCGGAGTTATTGTCGGAAGCGGTTTTGGAACCGTAGACCACGATCTTGTTGACCGGCTCTTTTGTCACAGTCTCCTTGACCTTCTCGCGGCTGTCCTCTTTGCCGTCGACATACTTCACCTTGTAAGTGACCTCTTTCTCGCCCTTTACGCCTTCCTGAGAAACCTTGCTTTCACCGGTAGCCATAGAGTCGCTGTACTGCTCCTCGGTCTTATAATCGACCTCTTCCTTCTTGGTTTCTTCCTTATACTCTACGCGCTTGACAACCAGCTTCATACCGTCGGTCACAGGAGCGTCGAGCTTCTCGCTGACCTCGTCGTTTTCACCCAGCTTGATCTTCTGCGCTGCAAGGAAATCCTTTACGGTAGTACCTTCGGCGGCGGTATACTCCTTTGTTTCGCCGTCAACGGTGAGTGATACCTTAACGCCCTTGGTCAGCTTGATAGTCATGCCGTCCTTGAGGTAATCGGTCTCGGGAACGTCCGAGGTCACATTCTTGTCTTTTGTCAGATCAGCTTCCTTGATCGCGTCTGCTACGGTGCCGCCGACCATCTCGACCTCTTTCTTCTGGTCGCCGTATACCACAGTCACCTTTGCGTAACGCTTGACGAGGATCTCTTTGATATCCTCGGTCAGCTTGGTATCCGAGGCAGGATCGGTCTCATCCTTTTCGCCGAGAGTGATATCGGCGTCCTTGAGCGCTTGAGCCACGGTAGTGCCTGTTTTAGAGGTGATCTCGGTTTTTTCGCCCATATCGTTGACTGTGAGCTTTATCTCTTTGCCGCCGCATGCAACAAGGCAGGAAGCGACAAGACAAAGCGCCATCATCAAGGCGGCGATTTTGCAAAAGGTTTTTGAAAAAACAGTCATTTTGGTTCTCCTTTTTCAGTATTATTTGGACACATCAGCTTCTCAAACGTCGACGCTGTCGGCTGATGTATGATAAACAAGATTATAATCGTCACCGCATTTTACGACAACATCTATCTCGAGCGGCTGTCCGGAAAAGCCGGAAACAGGGATATAGGCAAGACAGCCGTCGGGAGCATCAAACGCCTCATATGTATGTATCGTACCGTCTTTAGCCTTAACGCGCAGATACACCGTATCATCACGATTGAGCATATCGCAGTCGAAAGAGCCTTTCAGAGCAATATACTGCATATTGACCTCGGAAAGCTCCGCCGTAAACGAAGTCTCAAGCGTTTCTCCTTCACCGGTAATACTCACAACTCGCTCGGGAGCGGGTATGACCGGAGGATTCTCGATCAGCCACACAAGATTGCGCTCAACGATCTCTATGATCACCGTATCAGGCTTGTTCACCAGCATTTCCACCTGCAGGTTAACGGGATATGCCTTGGTGAAATAGGCGCTGCCGTAGGCGTTTGCAAAGTAAGGCAGCAAAGCGTTGCCGAATGAATCGCGGTACATATACAGGCTGCCCTGTGCAGAGGGATTCACGGTCTTGATGATCGCATCCTCAACGGATTTCGTAGGCGTTTCATAGGAATATGTTTCATTAAGCTCATAGTTATAATTGAACTCCGACTTCCGAGCCGCAGGATAGAGCATTTTGGAAAGATCGCCGTAAGAATCCTTAGTGCGTGTCACCTCGGCGGAACTGTAATCGTTATGATCCTTGTTAAGCTGATCAAGCATATTATCGTATGCCATCAGCGCTCCCTTGTTATTCCAGTGGGAGTCCTGCTTGAGGTACAGAACCTCGTCCTGCTCTTCAAACATGCTGAACAGGTCGCAGTAATCTACCCTGCTGTTGCTGATCTGAGCGCGCAGCAGATCGCGATTATGCGTATCGGATGCGGGCAGAGAATAATAGTAAGGCATATTTTCGGGATACAGAGTGTTTTTATTCGGTGCGACGGTAAAGAGGAAGCTTGCGCCCTGACCCTTGACATATTCCTGCGTCAACTCCATGTTATGCACTACGCCGCGTATCTGTCTTTCCGACAGCGTATCGCGGCCGAGGTAATCGTCGAGCGTAGAGGAATAATACAGCCAATCGTTATTGCCGACGGTAACGGAATCGAGGTTGGAGGTCTGAAATGCAGTCGCCATTATCTCGGCGTCAAGCGTGACAGACTGCGGACGAAAAGCAAAGTGTTTTTCAAACCAATCGCCTGCCTGCGGCAAATAGTCGACGTTGAAGCCGCTGTCATCTGTATTCAGAGAAGGAAAATCCGTGACGGTCTCGTTGCCGATCGGCTCGTCAGTCGGATGAAAGATCATCCCGACGGATGGGATCAGGCACAAGATCAGACAGGGAACGATGAAAAGCAGCCGTAATAACTTATGTTTCATATCATGCCGCCTTTCTAAAACCTGAAATAGATAAAGGGATTATAAGAGGTCGCAGACAGTCTGACGATGCACCAGAACAGCAGTGCGAAAGCCATGACATAAAGCACGATCTGTACCGCCTTCCATCTGCCGCTCAAAGCAGCAGCGCCGCAGATGTTCGCGCGAATCCTGTCCGCTATGGGGCGGATCGGCGCGCAGCCGATGATAGCCGCGACAAGCACAGCAAGGAACCACGGGGTAAGCTGCGACAGCGCCATACTGAGCGCGCCGTCGGAGAAATCAAAGCCCGCGAACATTTTCCCGATCACGCAAAAGCCCTGAGAGATGGTATCGGCGCGGAACAATACAAAACCCACCGTGACCACGAGCAGCGTATATATACGCACCAAAAAGCGCGGCAGCTTTTTAACGATAGGCACAGCGTCCTCAAAGAGCAGGAACAGGCCGTGATATATGCCCCACAGCACAAACGTCCAGTTTGCTCCGTGCCACAAGCCGGTGCATAAAAAGACGATCATCTTATTGAGATATGTTCTCGCCTTGCCCTTGCGATTGCCGCCTAACGGAATATACAGATACTCCTTGAACCATGTCGACAGCGAGATATGCCAGCGTCGCCAGAAATCTTTTATACCAACAGATCCGTAGGGGTACATAAAGTTTTCTTTGAATGTAAAGCCGAACATCAATCCCAGACCGATAGCCATGTCGGAATAACCGGAAAAATCGTAGTAGATCTGGAACAGATACGCGATCGCGCCTAGCCATGCCGTCGGCAGTGCGAGAGCTCCCGGATCGGCGGAAAAGATCACATCAGCCGTCTGCCCCATCGTGTTAGCGATCAATACCTTTTTTGCAAGCCCGCAGATAAAGCGTCTTAGTCCGCGAGCGATCTTGTCGATATCCTGACTGCGGTTTTCGATCTGCTGAGCGATATCGTGATACTTGACGATAGGTCCCGCAATCAGTTGGGGAAAGAAGCTGATATAAAGCAGTACGTTAAAATAGTTTTTTTGCACGGCAACGTCGCCGCGATAGACGTCGATCACATAAGACAGCGCCTGAAAGGTAAAAAACGAGATACCTACCGGCAGAGCGATCTGCGGAACCGGGATAGAAAGTGAGAAAACGCTGTTGAGTGAACTGACAAAAAACCCGGTATATTTGAACGCCGCAAGTATGCCGAGGTTGACGGCCACGGCGATCACCAGCGCGGTTCTGCTGCGACCGTGCCGCCCGGCTCTAACAAATCGGGCGCACAGGTAATTGAGCACCGAGCTGAACAGCATTAGCAATACGTAGACCGGCTCGCCGTAGGCGTAAAACACCAGACTGGCGACGATCAAAAGTCCGTTGCGGACTTTCAGGTTAGGTATCGCCGAATACAGCAGAAATACCGCAGGTAAAAATATACAGAGAAAAACGAGTGAACTGAAGACCATACGATCTGCCTTTCGTAGTTGTTTTCAAACGCCGGACTAAATCTTAATGTGCATCCACGCGTACCCTGCCGAGATAGCGCTGCGATAGTGTACGTCGCAGGGTTCGTCGTAGCTCATGCCGTAATAGCTGTAGTCAAAGTTATGCATACTCCATTCGGGATCGTAAACAAGACCGTTGACCTCAGCCCAACCGTGACCGCCGCTGTTACAGCCGTAGACATTGGTATAACCAATGCCCTTTGCCATATAACAGAACGCAGCTGCAAAGCTGATGCAGTTGCCGACGCCGTCAACAAAGATATCGTTAGCGTAAATGATCGGCCAATCCATACCGGTATAGTGAGGTATGCGGGGATTCTTTTCGGTATATCCGCCGTTCTTCAGATGATTGAAGCAGGCTTTGAGCTTTTGTTCTCTGGTCATGCTGCTGTCGGTGATACGATAGACCAGCTTCAAGGCGCGGAACAGGGTGCGATCGGAGCTTGAACTGACTCGGGTCGCCCTGCCTTCGATGACGTTCCAATCGCTGCCGCCGTCTGTCACACCGTTGCAGTAACCGAAATCGATAACGCCGTTTCTGTCGGCATAGCAGTAACCTTCGGATGCGGAGCCTACGATGCCGTTCTTCTGGATATTGCCGTTGCTGCCGTAATAATAGGTCTTGCCGCCTATCTTCTGGTAGCCCTTGCGTAATCTGCCGTTTTCAAAGTAGAGAGTATTGCCGTTGACATTGATAGCGCCGCTTGCGAGCTTTCCGTTATAATAATATGCGTCGGATCCGAAATAGTCGCTGACGGTATTGCCGTTTTCATCAAGACAGCGCACGGTGTATGCGTACAGCGTGTTGCTTTTAGCGGTATTATCCAGATAGGAAGTCTCTGCTACGCTGTCGACGATCCTCTCCCACGAGCCCTTGAAGTCCTTGCGGTAAGCTCGGTAGGCTTTGGCTCCGGGTACGGCGTTCCATTTTACGAGGTTAGCGTTGTCGGAACGGCTGACGCCGCTGATCTTAGGAGGCTCAATGAATGTGTTCGTCCAGCCCTCGTCGTTGAAATCGCTGACAAAGTCGCCGCTGCCGTTCACGCAGCGAACGGTATAGGTATAGGCTGTGTTATTCTTCAGCTTGTCATGAACAAAGCTTGTAGAAGTGGTTTCCGTCAAACGGTTCCAGCCGCTGCCGGTAAGGCAGTAAACGCGGAACCTTGTCGCGCCGGCAGGCTTTTTGATCGTGATCTTCGCGCCGGTCTCGGTATTCTCGATGGAAGAGATCGTCGGCACGCCGATATACTGGGTCTTTTTACCGCTGTTGTGATAACTGGTAAAACGGGAGCCGTCAGCGCTGATGCAGCGGACGGTATAGGTATAATGATAGCCTGAGCTGACATCGGTATCGAGGAAGGACGTTTCTGTCGTTTCGGTCAGTTTAGTCCAGCCCTTGCTGCCGTAATAATATACGCGGTATTTTTCAGCGCCGTTGCAGGCGTTCCATTTGATCAATATGCCTTTATCGGTGTTGGTAAGCGAGCTTATCACGGGAGCCGAGATAAAGTAATTCTCCCAACCTTCGCGGTTGAAATCAGAGACAAAATCACCTTTATCGTCAACACAGCGGATGGTATAGGTATAGCTCTGTCCCGACCTGAGCTTATCATGTACATAGCTTGTACCTGATGTTTCGGTCAGGCGCGTCCAGCCTTCGCCGTCTTTCACATAGATCCTGCACTTTGTCGCGCCGTCGGGCTTCTTCCAGCTCAGTCTCGCGCCGGTATCTGTGTTCTCGATGGAAGAGATCGTCGGGACGCCGATATATTGGGTCTTTTTACCGCTGTTGTGGTAGCTGGTAAAGCGGGAGCCGTCAGCACTGATACAGCGGACGGTATAGGTATAATGATAGCCTGAGCTGACGTCGGTATCGAGGAAAGACGTCTCGGTAGTTTCGGTCAGTTTCGTCCAGCCCTTGCTGCCATAGTAATAAACGCGGTAATTCTCGGCGCCCTTACAAGCGTTCCACTCGATCAGCACACCTTTATCGGTGTTGGTCAGGGAGCGGATAACGGGCGGCTCGATGAAGGTGTTCTCCCAGCCGTCGCGGTTGAATTCGGTGACAAAATCGCCATTATCATCAACACCGCGGATGGTATAGGTATAGCTCTGACCGGCCTTGAGCTTATCGTGCACATAGCTTGTGCCTGCGGTCTCGGTCAGACGATTCCAGCCGTCACCGTCTTTCAAATAGACCCTGCACTTTGCAGCGCCGTCGGGCTTCTTCCAACTAAGCTTTGTGCCGGTCGAGGTATTCTCAATGGAAGAGAACGTCGGCAGACTGACATAATGGATAGATTTACCGCTGTTGTGATAGCTTGTAAATTGATCACCGTCAGCGCTGATACAGCGGATGGTGTAGGTGTAGTTATAGCCGGAGTAAACGTCGGTATCAAGATATTCGGTATCTTCGACGTCGACCATGCGCGTCCAACCCTTGCTGCCGTAGTAATAGATACGGTATTTTTCTGCGCCCTCGCAGGCGTTCCATCTGATTAACACGCCGTTTTCTTCGCCGGTCAAAGAGGTGATAACGGGCGGCTCAATAAAAACGTTTGAAGCTTCGGCGGTGTAATCTTCTATCTCCTGACCGTTTTCATCAAAAGCTTTGATCAGATAGAAGTATTCAGTACCGCCCTCCAAAGGAGTATGCAGAAAGCTGCGATCCTCCGTCTGTGTCAGCAGCTGCCACTCTTCGTTTTCGGAAAGATACAGCTCATAGCTTACCGCGCTGTCGCAGGCGTTCCAGCTGATCTTTGTGCCATCAGCGGTGTTATTGAACTGCAGCTCGCCGGCAAGATTCTGTTCGGGACCCGGTTCAATCTGACCTGCCGGCTCCGCACCGACAGACACTGCGCCGACAGATAAGAGCATAGTCGCCGCTAAAACAGCGGACAACAGCTTTATGATACGCTTTTTCATTGGCTTTCCTCATTTCGTTTTATAGTTAATAATATTTTACCATTATAGAAGTAAATTGTAAATCCTCTTTATGTTTTTGTCAATGGGTATTTCGACGAACTTCGGGCGTTGAATTCGCAGTTTCTTTATCGATATGCAGACACCATACAATTCCGCCTGTATCGCCGCGCTTAGAGCGATCGATAAGAAGCGGAAAACAGGGCTGGTATTCACCTAGAAAGTGAAAAGTCTCTTAGTTCTCATGTGCTTTCACCTTTGATGTATTCAAACAAATAATCATTGCAAAAAGCAAGCAGATATGGTAGGATAAGTTTATCAAACATTATCAGCAAGCATTCAGTATATAATAATTTATTCGACAAAATTCTAAGGAGGAAAGGAAATGAAAAGATTATTTGCGTTGATTCTATCCCTTTTATTAGTTGCTGTGTTATGTTCATGTTCATTCATAAACAATAATTACTATGTGCAAAATGATTCTACAGTCAGCCGCGAATCTATTACAGAAAGCAAACCGGTTGAGAAAGAACCTGTTGCTTCGTCGGCAGAAGAGAACGACAGTCCTCAATCTTCTAAAACCGACGTTTCAAGTTTTAATTATAATACACCGTTTTACGGTATTTGGGTAAGCGCTTCAAAAACCTATGATGATGCATCGAACACTTCTAAAGAAGTGACGTCAAAAGGCTTTAATGGATTTGTCGAGGACACCACAGACTGGAGTAATCTCAACAACGAAAAATGGTATGTTGTTACCGCCGGCAAGTATGCATCGGAGGATGAAGCAGCGAACAAATTAGATGAAGTCAAAAAGTATTATCCTGAGGCATATATTAAATACTCAGGTGAGTATAATAACAATGCAAGTAATGATCATCCATCATTTTACGGTATTTGGGTAAGTGCTTCAAAAAGCTATGATGATGCATCGAACACTTCTAAAGAAGTGACATCAAAAGGCTTTAATGGTTTTGTCGAGGACACTACAGACTGGAGTAATCTCAATAACGAAAAATGGTATGTTGTAACCGCCGGCAAGTATGCATCTGAGGATGAAGCAAACAACAAATTAGATGAAGTCAAAAAGCATTATCCTGACGCTTATGTAAAGTATTCAGGCGATCATGTTGACAATTAATTGCTTGATAAGCTTTGGTGTTACAGATTATTGAAGTGAATATATTAAAAAAACGAGACAAGAGTCCATGACTAGGATTTTTGTCTTGTATAGGGCATTTATAAAGTGCAATGTTGGGTCGCGAGGGGTGCTGAATAGGGT
>CAMJJL010000078.1 GCA_946406145.1 uncultured Clostridia bacterium
TGATATTCAGCGCGACGACGACGGGGGTGTCCATCTCGAGCAGCTGCATGGTCAGATAGAGGTTGCGCTCGATGTTGGTCGCGTCGACGATATTGATGATCGCGCGCGGCTTTTCGTCCAGCACAAAGCTGCGAGAGACGATCTCTTCATTGGTATAGGGCGACATCGAGTAGATGCCGGGCAGATCGGTGATGAGGGTGTTGTTGTAGCCCTTGATGACGCCGTCCTTGCGGTCGACCGTCACGCCGGGGAAGTTGCCGACATGCTGATTGGAGCCTGTCAGCTGGTTGAAGAGCGTGGTTTTGCCGCTGTTCTGGTTGCCGACTAACGCGTAAGTCAGGGTGGCGTCATCGGGCAGGGGATCGCCGCTGCCCTTGGGGTGGAATTTACCGCCCTCACCAAAACCGGGGTGATCGCTCCTGGTCTTTTTCGGATGAGAGATCTGCTTGGCTTTCTCAATCGGTTCGATCTCTATTTTTTCAGCGTCCGCAAGGCGCAGGGAGAGCTCATAGTCATGGAGCGTGAGCTGCATGGGGTCGCCCATGGGGGCGAGCTTGACCAGCGTGACCTGTGTGCCGGGGATCACGCCCATATCCAGAAAATGCTGGCGCAGCCGTCCCTCGCCGCCTACCGCCGTGATGACGGCGGACTGTCCTGTTTTCAGTTCTTTTAATCGCATGAAGGGTACTCCTTTGTGTATCTATTAAAAATGATACCGAATGATCCGTCTTTTGTCAACAATATATGGCGACAGCCGGATGTTTTTGTTGTGATCCTGCTTGACAAATGTTTCACACAGGTATAGAATAAATGCAGAAAACACCACAGGGGGGCTGACGCAAAGTCGGCTGAGAGTAGAGCTGAGGCGCTCTTGACCCTTATACCTGATACGGATAATGCCGTCGTAGGGAGCTGTCATCAAGTTGATTTGGCACCATGCGGAGGCGTGGTGCTTTTTTATTTTCTATAGTCATTGCGAAGGGCGCAATGGTTAAGGTTGAGATTGCCACGTCGGAACAAAGTTCCTCCTCGCAATGACAATCTGAAATGCGCCCTGTGGCAATCTCAACTTATAATAAGGAGGTATTAGTATGAACGCAAGTGTAGCGATCCAGACGCTGCCCGAGGCAAAAAACGATGAGGAGCTGATCCGCATCGTCGACGAGGTCATCGCATACATCAAGAGCACGGGGCTCAAATGCTATGTCGGCCCCTTTGAGACCGCGATCGAGGGCGATTATGATGAGCTGATGGATATCGTCAAGGAATGTCAGCATATCGCCATCCGCGCCGGTGCGCCGTCCGTGTTGGCGTATATCAAGGTCGATTACCGACCGGAGGGGGATGTACTGACGATTGAACGCAAAGTTACGAAGCACCATCAGTAAGATCGCGCCGCGTGTCGGGATCTTTCTGCTGATACTGGCGGTCTGGTACTGCGTGTGCCGCTTTACGGGGATCCCCAAATTCGTCCTGCCCTCACCGGGGGATGTGATCGGGGCGTTTCAAGAAGACTGGCAGCTGATGCTCCATCATGCGCGCGTGACGCTGACCGAGACCATGATCGGTCTGTTTGTCGGTATATTGATCGGCTTTTTGACGGCGGTGCTGATGGACCGGTTCTCACTGGTTCGCAAGACGGTCTATCCGCTGATCGTGATCAGCCAGACGATACCCACCGTCGCGATCGCGCCGATGCTCGTCATTTGGTTGGGCTATGAGATGCTGCCCAAGATCGTGCTGATCGTGCTGGTCGTGTTCTTCCCGATCGCGATCAGCCTGCTGCAGGGTTTTTCCGAGGTGGACAAGGATACCGTCAATCTGATGCGTTCGATGGGCGCGAATCGGATACAGATCTTTCGCTATGTCAAGCTGCCGAATTCGCTGGGACATTTCTTTTCCAGCCTGAAGATTTCGGTATCATACGCGGTCGTCAGCGCGGTCGTATCGGAATGGATCGGCGGCACGGAGGGCTTAGGCTGTTACATGACCAGAGTGCGCAAGTCGTTTGCTTCCGACAAGATGTTCGCGGTGATCATCCTGATCTCCGTGATCAGCCTGATCCTGATCTGGTTGACAGAGTTGATCCAACATGCGTGTATGCCGTGGGAGAAAGCACATTATCATTACAGGAGGAGTAAAGAATGAAAAAACTGATTGCTGTTATTTTAGTATGTTTATTGGCGATGGCAGCCGTAACGGGCTGCGGATCGCAGAAAACCGAATCCGATAAGTCGACCGCGGATTCCGCCGAAAAGACAAAGATATCCTTTGTCCTCGACTGGACGCCCAACACCAACCACACGGGTCTGTATGTCGCAAAGGATAAAGGTTATTTTGAGGAAGCCGGCTTGGACGTCGAGATCGTTCAGCCGCCCGAGGACGGCGCTGAGATGCTGGTCGGCTCCGGCAAGGCGCAGTTCGGCGTATCGTTCCAGGATTATCTGCCCCCTGCTTTGGCAGGTGACGGCGCGATCCCGATCACGGCGGTCGCGGCGCTTATCCAACACAACACCTCCGGCATCATTTCCCTGAAAGGGAAGGGTATCGACAGACCCAAGGGTCTGGAGGGCAAGAAGTACGCGACATGGGATCTGCCGATCGAAAAAGCGACCTTGAAGAAGGTGGTCGAGGATGACGGCGGCGATTTCAGCAAGGTCGAGCTGATCCCCTCTACCGTCACCGACGAGGTGTCCGCGCTGCAGTCGGGCACCGTTGACGCAATCTGGGTCTATTACGGCTGGGCAGGCGTCGCGACAGAACTCGCGAAGCTCGATACCGATTTCTTCGCGTTCAAGGATATCGACCCTGTATTTGATTACTATTCTCCCGTTGTCATCGGTAATAATGACTGGATCGAAAAGAATCCCGACGCGACAAAGGCGTTCCTCTCGGCGTTGAAGAAGGGTTATGAATACGCGATCGACGATCCCGACGGTGCGGCGGATATCCTGCTGAAAAACGCGCCTGAGCTGAACGCCGAACAGGTCAAGGCGAGCCAGAAGTATCTGTCTAAGGAATACATATCCGACGCAAAGCGTTGGGGCTTTATTGACGCCGCACGCTGGAGCGCGTTCTTCAAATGGATCAACGATAACAAGCTGTCCGAAGCTGAGATTCCCGAGAACGGCGGCTTTACCAACGAATATCTTCCCGAGTAATGGCGGTACTGGAAGTCAAAGATGTCACGTTCAGCTATGACGGCGTGAACAAGATCTTGAACGACGTCAATCTCAGGCTGAACGAGGGCGAGCTGGTTTGTCTGCTCGGCGTGAGCGGCGGCGGTAAAACAACGCTGTTCAATATTATCGCAGGGCTGTTGGAGCCGCAGCAGGGACATGTGCTCTTAAACGGTGAGGATATCACGGGTCAGAGCGGCAAGGTCAGCTATATGCTCCAAAAGGATATGCTCCTGCCGTACCGCACGGTCGAGGATAATGTGGCGCTGCCGCTGATCATCAAAGGGATGAAGAAGAAAGAGGCGCGTCAGAAGGTCGGTGGTTACTTTGAGGAGTTCGGCATCGAGGGAACGCAGAAGCGGTATCCCGTCGAGCTGTCGGGCGGCATGAAGCAGCGTGCCGCTTTACTGAGGACGTATCTGTTCTCGGCGCAGGTCGCCCTGCTGGATGAGCCGTTCAGCGCGCTTGATACCCTCACCAAAAGTGAGATGCACCGATGGTATCTGGATGTGATGGACAGGATCAGGCTATCGACGCTGTTCATCACCCACGATGTGGACGAGGCGATCCTTTTGTCCGACCGCATTTATCTGTTGGACGGCATGGGAGGACTCACCGATGAGATCGTCATCAGAGAGCCGAAGCCGCGCCGCAAGGAATTTGTTCTGTCGGAGGAATTCCTGCAGTATAAGCGCGATATCATCGCGAAGATCTATGCAGGAAAAACGGATGTTTAAGAAAGGTCAAGAGATGAACCGATGCTTTATCTTCGGCGCGCTGAAAGTGAGCGAATTGCCGATCAAGCCCGAACCCGGGGATTATATCATCGCCGCCGATCAAGGCTATGAAAACGCGCTGTCAACGGGGCTTGATCCCGACCTTGTGGTGGGGGATTTCGATTCGCTGGGAAAAGCGCCCGATAGGAAAAATGTCATCACCCTGCCCGTCCGCAAGGATATGACCGATGTGGGATATGCCGTGGAAAAGGGCTTTGAGCGCGGATGCTCGGAGTTCATCCTCTACGGCGCTGTGGGAGGCGCGTTGGATCACACCTTCGCTAATGTCGCGATCGCGCACGATATCGCCCGTCGCGGCGCAAGGGCGCTGTTGATCGGCGAGGAAAACTCCTTTACCGTGTTGCATGAATCTTCGATCACGTTCCATGCGCGTGAGAGCGGCAGGATCTCGGTATTCGCCCTCGGCGGTACCGCGCAGGGCGTTACGATCCGCGGACTGAGCTATGAGGTCGAGGACGCTGAAATAACATGCACCGATCATATCGGCGTGAGCAACGCCTTTATCGGCAAAGCGGCAGAGATCTCCGTTCGACAAGGCGATCTCTTGGTCGTATGGCAGACAGAATAATATAGGTTGAGATTGCCACAGCCCTGACACGCGTGTCAGGGCTTCGCAATGACAATGAATAAGAAAAGGGGGGCTGTCGCAGTTGATATGACAGCTCCCTGTTTAGCTTTCCATTCGGGATAAAAAAGCCTTCCCCTCGGGGGGAAGGTGTCGACCAACGGGAGACGGATGAGGGGATAACCTTTCCTATAGATGTATGTCTCGGTGAGGATGTTGCTGACCGAGGATTGAGGAAAAGTCTCACACTCTTTGTTAAGATAATCTTCCGGATAAGTAAGCCCCTCATCCGACTCGGCTTGTGCCGAGCCACCTTCCCCCCGAGGGGAAGGCTTTAATACTATGAATGGGCGGATTTTCGGAACATGACGATCATCCAGATGTACATGCAGGTTTTCGGGAGCATCAGCATACCGATCAGGGGGATCGACTGTGCCCACAGTACGACGGGCAGATAGAATACAAAGCTCAGCGTGACCGCCAGCCACATCCATTTCAGCGGTTTATCCTGTTTTGCGGAGCGCAGCCAGAGGATCACGGTCATCACGCCCATGATGACGAACGGGATGTTGCGGATGATGCCCCACAGCAGAGAGGGCTCGGCGCTCGTCCAGCCGTTTTGCGGAAAACAGCACAGCGCGATACGGCTGATCGTACTGATCCATAGGACGATGAGCACGGGCATTTCACCCTTGATCCGGTAGCGTTCACGCCGCGCGTACTCCATCAGCAGATAAAATACGGTCATCGTAACGGAGGTGACGAGCTTGCCGATGCCGAGCGCGGCGGTAAAGTCGCCGTCGATCCAGTAGTTGAGGATACGCGGCACCAGATGGAACGCGTCGCCGCAGCCGAGGATCAGCGCCATCCAGCCGAACAGGCGGATGTCCTTTCTGCCGTTGGCGTATTTGAGCAGACGGATTCCGCTGACGATGGCAAAAATCAGATAACAAACGTCAAAAATACTTTCCGGTATAGCAGGCATAAGGCGCATGGGGAGGATCCTTTCTTTTACAGGTTGAGATTACCGCGGCATAAATGCCTCGCTATGACAATGGATAAAACAATCCGATAACCGAACAGACGCTCGATTATCGGAGGATGTTGATTAGTGAAGTGTGATGGAGTTGAGCACCTCTTCAAACGCAGGGAGCTTAGCGGAAGAGCCCTTCTTGCGCGTGACATAGTAGACGGAGTAGAAGTACTTTTTGTGCTTGAACACGACCAGATCGCAGAGCTGTACCAGCGCCGCGTCCTTAACGCGATATTCAAAGCGGATGGCGTATGCCTTTTTCTTGCCGACCTTTATCTTGTAATCGGTGATACGCTGATAGTTGAGCAGGGTGCGGTGCAGCACCGCCTCCACCTCGATCATGTACGATTCGGCGTCGGTGAACAGATATTGGAAGCCTGCCTTCTTCCAGCTGACGGAGAGAATGATGTGTTGATCGGCGTGATAGACGCCCCAGCGGTCAGCAGGTGTACGAAAATAGCGGATCAATTCTTCTTCGCCCATCAATTCGAAGCCGTCGGGATAGGTGAGGTTCAGTTCTTTGTTGATCTGTGCGTTATTCATGTTATCCTCCGTTCCGCGCAAAGCGCTTGATCCTATGATTAGAACCATTATACAACAAGGAAAACTGTTTGTCACTAAGAAAATGAAAAAACAGCTCTATATTTTTTATTATCTTGTTTAGTACAGCGCCCTGTTAGTTTGCGCTTTTTGTAAATTAGGGAATGACAACGTGGGATTGATGTGATATAATAAAACAGAAATGGCTGTAAAGGGAGAGCGCAAGCAGGCTCCGCGTACAGTTTAGAGGTGAAATGAGAAGATGAAAACAAAGAAGAAAAAGAGAATGGATAAAAGGTTTTTGATCCTGAATATCGCGGTGATCGCGGTGATCGTATTTACGTCTGTTTACGTTTGGTCGGTCGGCGATGATTATACCCTGCATACGCATGTTTATCCGGAAAACGAATCGACCGACAAGGTTATCGTTGATGTCAAAGACGACGACGTCGTTGAATTTGTCAACGTACGAGTGGAAAAGGGCGAGCTCGTAGCGGATTTCAGAGCGGACAGCCGCGGTGAGACGGATGTACTGATCAGCAATACCATCGGGGATTCGCGAATAGATCCGACGGTGTACCGGCTTGAGGTCAATGAATTCGACACGATCATCGACCATACGATGGGAGACATCCGCTTCAACGGCGACAAGGTCGTGATCATCTCGATCATTGCTTTGCTGGCGCTGGCGGAGGCGATGATGCTGTGGATGTTCATCGATTACTGCAAGCAGGGCAAGTTTTCTTATACCATGATCGCCTGTGGGGGTCTGAGCATCTTCAACGCGATCCTGCTGGCGTATGTCATTTATTATCTCATCAATATGCCGAGCTTGTCGATCGGTTATTTCCTGATGCTGGCTACGAACGCGGGCACGATCATGCTGATACTTTTGTTCCCATTGATGCTGCTGCTCTCGATCATGTTGGCGATCAGCAATATCTGGCTGATGAAGCACGAGGGCTATCGCCCCGTCAACGCGCTGGGTATCTTCTTCGCGATCATTTGGTTTTTGGGCACACTGGGAACGCTGGGTGTTTACCTCATCCCGTATGATAGCTTCAACGACGGAGGGTACACTTACAAGGCGCATTACGTGGTGATGTTGATCGTGGTGTACATCATCGGCTATCTGGAGTGTATGTTCCTCTCCACGGTTGTCTGCTCGTTCCTTGCGACCAAGTACAAGGTGCCGATGGATCGCGACTATATCATCATCCTCGGCTGCGCGATCCGCGGTGACGGAACACTTACGCCGCTGCTCAAGGGTCGTGTCGACAGCGCGGTTTCCTTTGAAAAACAGCAGTACCGTACCACCGGCAAGCACGCGGTTTTTGTTCCTTCGGGCGGACAGGGCGCCGACGAGGTGATCTCGGAGGGCGAAGCGATGGAGAATTATCTGAAGAGCATCGGGATCCCCGAGGAACGCATCGCGCGTGAGGATAAAAGCACGAACACCTTAGAGAACATGAAGCTCTCCAAGGAGATCATCGACGGAATGTCCGGCGGCGAGGAGAAGAAGATCGCCTTTTCGACCTCCGGCTATCATGTGTTCCGCGGCTACATCATGGCGAGGAAAAATGATATGGAAGACGCCAAGGGTATTGCCGCAAAAACCAAGCTCTACTTCTTCCCGAACGCCTTCCTCAGGGAGTTTGTCGGACTCATAGTCGATCAAAAATGGAAGCATATCATCTTTGCTTTAGCGATCATAGCGTTCTTCTCTACGCTTGCCTATCTGGTTCTGTAATCATCCTCATACAAATACGCAGCGTCGGTCGGCTTGATCGGCACTGTTTTTAAGGGCAAACAGAAAACTTAGGATAAAGATGGTCACGGCTTGCTCCCGGTTCATCAATTTTTGATCAGCTATTGATTTTTTCGCGTGATTTTGATAAAGTAAAGGTATGTTAATGAAAGGAGATTTTTTATGGAAGAAAAGAAAAAGAACCCGACTCTCCCGTGGAAGGTCGTATCAGGTATTTTGGTTGTTGCGCTGATCGTGATGTCCGTCCTGTACTTCTCCGGAGCCGGAAAGAACAACAAGGCGCAGCCCTCAGCTGAGCCGACTACAGCCGGCGAATCCGCTGCCAATAATGCACAGGACGCGCTGTCGCTGTGGACGGAGTCCGCGCCGCTGAAGGCGGAGCTGACGAATTATATGAAGACGATCACCGATGAAGGCTCAAAGGATTTCATCCCCGTGGAGAACCGTATCGCGGTATTCGATATGGACGGCACGCTCTGCTGTGAGACCGATCCCGGCTATTTCGATCATAAGCTGCTGTATCACCGCGTGATGGAGGACGAGAGCTATAAGGATAAGGCGTCTGAAGAAGAGAAGGAGACCGCGGCGATCATCAAGGGATATTTTGATTCCGGCGAGTATCCCAAGGGTCTGGACGTCAAGCACGGCACTGCCGTGGCGACCGCCTTCAAGGGCATGACGCCCGAGGAATTTGACGCGTATGTCAAGGACTACAAGAACACCCCGATGGAGAGCTATACCAACATGACCAACGGTCAGGCGTTCTACAAGCCCATGCTGCAGGTCGTCGACTACTTGCAGGCGAACGACTTTACCGTATATGTCGTCAGCGGTACCGACCGACTGATCACTCGCGGTCTGTGCGACGGCGTGATCGATATCCCGAGATCGCAGATGATCGGCTCCGACGAGAGTCTGGTCGCCAGCAATCAGGGCGATAAGGACGGCTTGGATTACACCTTCTCTAAGGATGACAAGGTCATCACCGGCGGCGAGTTCATCATCAAGAACCTTAAGATGAACAAAGTCAGCGTCATCGAGCAGGAGATCGGTGAACAGCCCGTGCTGTGCTTCGGCAACAGCTCCGGCGACGCGGCGATGGCGAACTTCACCATCACCAACAACAAGTATAAGAGCGGCGCTTATCTGCTTTGCTGCGATGATCTGGAGCGTGAGAACGGCAACACCGAAAAGGCGGAAAAAATGCGCGCGAGCTGTGAGGAAAACGGCTGGACGGCGGTTTCCATGAAGAACGATTGGACGACCATCTACGGCGACGGCGTGACCTACAGCAAGAAATGATATCTGTTCAATACAACAAAGGGGTTGGCTTCTGCCAACCCTTCAGTTTGTCGAAAAAGTATATAAGTTAGGAACAGTACGTCTATCATCCTCCC
>CAMJJL010000079.1 GCA_946406145.1 uncultured Clostridia bacterium
TCCGACTCGGCATACGCCGAGCCACCTTCCCCCCGAGGGGAAGGCTTTTTTGATTCCTTGCTACGTTATAGTTGCATAGGTAAAGGCGCACGCGTTCCCCAAGGGGAAGGCTTTTTCGCAGTACGCCGCAGTATCACAAGAAAAAGCGGTGCGCCGCCCCTTGATTTTTGGAGGGAGGTTCGATATAATATCCTATTATAACGATTGCGCCGATTATTTTCAATCCCCAATCTTCGGATTGATCGGATCGATCGGAAAACCCAACGGAGAATGCTATGGAAATGACGATCACTGAAATGCAGCCTACCCGTGCTCTGCTGGTAGAGGCGGATACAGGCGATTACGATGCCGAGGCGTCGCTTTCCGAACTCTTTGAGCTTGCCGAAAGCGCAGGCGCAGAGCCTGTCGCGTCTATCACCCAAAATCTCCAGCATATCGACCCTGCCACCTGCGTCGGCTCGGGCAAGCTGGAGGAGATCAAGGACTATTGCGAGGCGGAGGACATCGACCTGATCATCTTCGATCTGGAGCTCTCCCCCGTCCAGATACGCAACATTGAAGCGGCGACGGATGTGCGCGTTATCGACCGCACAATGCTGATTCTTGATATCTTCGCCCTGCGTGCGAGATCGCGCGAGGGCAAGATTCAAGTTGAGCTCGCCCAGCTCAAATACATGATGCCCCGACTGACCGGTAAAGGTATCGAGATGTCGCGTCTGGGAGGCGGTATCGGTACACGCGGTCCCGGTGAAAGTAAGCTTGAGACCGACCGCCGTCATATCAAACGCAAGATGGAGACCCTCAAGGAGCAGCTCCGCGATGTGGAAGAGCACCGCAGACAGCTGCGCTCACGCCGCAGCAAGGATAACGTCATCACCGTCGCCATTGTCGGCTATACCAACGCCGGCAAATCGACTTTGATGAACACCCTCACCGACGCAGGCGTGCTCAGTGAGGACAAGCTCTTTGCTACCCTCGACCCGACCTCGCGCGCGCTCAAGCTCCCCTGCGGCGTATCGGTCATGCTGATCGATACCGTCGGACTGGTCAGACGACTGCCTCATCATCTGGTCGAGGCGTTCAAATCGACCTTGGAGGAGGCGGCACAGGCGGACATCATTCTCAATGTCTGTGACGCGAGCAGTGAAGAAAGCCGCCTGCACCTCGAGGTGACGCGCGATTTGCTGGCATCTCTGTCGAGTCTGGACAAGCCGATCATCCCCGTGCTCAATAAATGTGATTTGCTTTCGGATAGTATGAGCGGCATTTCGGGCGCGGTGCATATCTCCGCCAAGTACGGCACAGGTATCGACGAGCTGCTGGCAGCGATCGAAGAGAATCTGCCTAAAAAGCTCAAGCGCGTCAAGCTCCTGTTGCCGTTCGACAAGGCGGGCATCGCCGCGAAGCTCCGCCAAACCGCGGTGCTCCACAGTGAGGAATACACCGCCGAGGGCGTCGAGATCGAGGTCACGCTCGACGAGATCCAGTACGCCCGTCTGCGTGAATATGTCACGGAAAGATAGGGGAGGACAGGCATGAAAATGACGAAACACATGATCGCGATCATGCTCTCGATCCTGCTGATCCTGTCGCTCTGTGCCTGCGGCAGTCAGAAGGCAAAGCCTGCCTCGGGTGAGAGCCTCCGCTACGTCGGAAAGTATGTTGCCTTTGCGATGGTACATGATGACTATCGCGACTACCTTGTCGATCTCGGCGAGGGCAACAGCTCCGAGATCACCCTCAACGAGGACGGCACCGGCGTGATGATGCTCAGCACCGAGAAGAACGACGGAACGATCCAAAGGTGGAAGGTCGAGGGCGGATTGATCGATGTCACCGTCGGCAATCGTACCCTGTTCGGTCCCGTCGAGAACGGCAATGTTTTTCGCCTGTATTTTGAGAAAGAAGCCCTCACATTCTATTACGCCAAGGAGGGTACGGACACCTCGTCCTACAACGTTCTCTCACAGGACGCGTTCAAGGAAGCCATCGCGAAAAAATGATCCACAGCGCAACAACAAAGGCTCCCTTTAGGAAAGGGGTCGTCTGCGACACGTTGTCACCCCAAAGGCTCCCTTTGGTAAAGGGAGCTGTCGCCCGTTGGCGACTGAGGGATTGTATAATTGTTCGAGCGGAGCGAGTATCTCATTTATACTACGCTGATGTTATTGCAAAGCAGTATAACAAAGTATCTTCCTTCGGTCGATCAATCAATGCAATCCCTCCGCCTCGTACCTCGGCACCTCCCTTTCCCAAAGGGAGGCTTTTTTCACCATACAGCGGAGGACTCCTCCGCTGTTTTTTGATAGAATCATATAGAAAATTCAATAAACACTTGCATTCGACAGCGTTCCATGTTACAATATATCTATTAATACTTTGTTAACAAATACAGTATATCTGGTATGTCTGATGGTAAAGAAACACAAAATGCAATACAAGGAGAGATAGCATGAAAGGAACATCAAAAAAACTGTTGTGCGTGCTGTTGGTTTTTGTCCTGACATTCTCCGCGCTGGGGATCACGAGCTTCTCCGCGGTTGAATTGCAAGGCTCCGCCGCACCGATAGAGGAAACGGAACCGGCTCAACCGCAGGAGGAACTGGCGGGAGTCGGCGCTGAGCTGAACGAGGTCGCGCCCGAGGCGGCGAACGAAACGCCTGTTGTGGAGCCTACCGTTGTCCCCACACAGGCTCCCACCGAAGAACCTGTGCCGACTGTCGGAAAGGTCAAGAATATCACGCGTGAAAGTTATGACAGCGACCGTTGTCTGATGAAATGGGACAAGGTGCCCGGCGCTGACGGTTATTATGTCTATTATCTGAACGCCGACGATCATAAGAACTTCTCTAAGTTCGCTGACGTCAAGACCAATTCCTGCAATATCAAGCCTCTTCGACAGGGAACCCAGTACCACTTCAAGGTCTCTGCTTATATCAACTATAAGGGCAAGATCATTGAGGGTGAGACGACACTGAAAAAGACCGCGACCCAGCCCTCTAAGGTAACGGGTCTCACCAAGTGGCGTTCCTCCAACGTGTTGGAGATGGAATGGGATTACAACTACCGCGCCACCGGTTATCGTATCTATCGTACCGTCGGCGGTGTGGAAACGCTCTACAAGACCATCCGCGGCAACCGCAACACCTCGTTCACGGATAAAAGCGTGACGCAGGGTCGCTTCTATAAATACCGCGTCAAGAGCTTCAGAGAGCTGTATGATACCTCCTACAGCTCCGACGCAGGCTCGATCATGTTCCGCGCAGGTCTGTGCGGACCCGATTATTCGATTACCTCGCGTCTGGGCAGAGTGAATCTGACATGGAACGCTAACCGGTACGCGACACATTATGAGGTCTATTACTCCACCAGCCCGGATAACTCCACCTTCGTCAAGCTGTTCACCACGCCGCGCCTGTATTACAACACCACCAAGCTCACTCCCGGCAAAACCTACTATTTCCGCGTGCGTCCGATCTATGTGGACAGCGACGGCACCGTTACCGGTACGAGCAACAAGAAGAGCGCAAAGGTGACCTCCAACGCATACGGCGATTATGTCGGCAGCACCTACATCGAGATCAGCATCGATCAGCAGCATATGTGGGCGTATAAGAATGGCAGACAGATCGAGTCCACCGAGATCGTCACGGGCAATAAGGGCGTCAGCGATACCCCTAAGGGTTATTATGAGGTCCTGACTAAGTCCACCAATATCTATCTCAACGGTGCAGGCTACAGCTCCTTTGTCAACTACTGGATGGCGTTCATCGGCAGCTCCTACGGCATCCATGATGCGAGCTGGCGATCCTCCTTCGGCAACCCGATCTATAAAGGCGACGGTTCCCACGGATGCGTCAACACGCCGTATAAAGCGGTGCAGAACATCTACTACAGCATCCCCACCGGCACGCCGGTCATCATCTATTAATATTGTGTTTGTACAGTCCCTCGGATCCGTCCGGGGGATTTTTTTGTGGGACTGAAGACTGAAAACTGAAGATTGAAGAATGGATAATTAAGGGGAACACTTCGTGTTTTGGATTTAAATAGCCTTCCCCTCGGGGGGCACGTGTGCCTTTTTCTTACTCTATGCGACGTACTGCTGTCGGAAGAAAGCCTTCCCCTCGGGGAGATTCCCCTGTTAGGGGAAATGGGCAAAGCCCAAAAGGGTTGCCGTTCCTGCAAGGAAAAGGTGGCTCGGCGTATGCCGAGTCGGATGAGGGGCTTACTTATCCCAAAGATCATATAAACAAAGAGTGTGAGGCTTTTCCTTAATTCTCGGTAAACACACAGCCCCACAGAGTCCGACATCAATATGAAACGTTGACCCCTCATCCGTCTCCCGTTGGTCGACACCTTCCCCCCAAGGGGAAGGCTTTTTTTCGCAGTACGCCGCAGTGGCACAGAAAAAGGAACACGTGCCCCCCGAAGGGAAGGCTTATTATGATTAACGTTACAGTTGCATAGATAAAGGCGCGAGCGTCCGCGCTGTCACTTCCAAAGCCTCCCTTTCCTAAGGGAGGTGGATCGAAGAGCCGGAGGGTTGCTGTTATCAATTGCAAGCCTACCTTTCCGAGTCTCCCCTTGTAGGCTTATTATCCGACTGTTTCTGCTGTGAAACGACGCAATGTTCACAGTTCCTTCATTTGACTTTTCGATAGTTGTATAGTAAAATTAACCATATATATCACATTGTTTTTTCAGGAGGTGAGGCGTATGAATCTACAGTCGGTTTTGGATGTTTCGGTCATCGCACTGCGCGCGCTGCTGCCGATCTACGCGATCATTATCATCTACCAGTGCTTTGCGTCCGCAAGACGGCACCGCCGTCCCGAAAAGCCGCTGGTGATGTTTGAGTTGCTCCAGACAGGTCAGCAGATCCCCGTGTTGTTCTGGGAGAATTCTATCGGCAGGAGCAAGGGATCCGACATCCGCGTGTCCGATATCAGTGTGTCACGCGATCACTGTGTATTTCTGCGCCGTAAGGAAGGCTGGTTCGTCTCGGATATCGGCTCCAAGTTCGGCACCTTTGTCAACGGTGAGCCTGCCAGGGGTCGCACGCAGGTGAACATCAACGACGTCATCGATATCGGCCATACCTCTCTGGTACTGCGGCGCGGTGAAGAGTATCAGGAGCGCATCCGTCCCTCGTGGTTCTTCTCCAAAGCGTCAGATAAGGGCTCCCTTAAGCCATATAAGCTGATGATTTTGATCACCTTCTTCCACCTGTTCATGGCGGTGGAGGCGTGCTTCTCCAATGAGGTGCAAAACTTTATTCCGCTGTATGTGTTCGGCGCGATGGCGCTCATCATGTGGACGTTCTTCTGTATCTCCTCCTATGCCCTCAACCGCGTCAACTTTGAATTAGAGGCACTGGCGTGCTTTATGTCGGGCATGGGCGTACTGCTGCTCGTGCGGCAGGAGGTGCGATCCTCGATCGTACAGCTTGTCGCGATGTCGATCGGCATGATCGTCTTTGCCGTGATCGTCAAATTCATCGAGGATCCCGACCGCGTCACCAAATGGCGGCTCTGGATCATGATCGGCGCCGTCGGACTGCTGGCGATCAATCTGGTGTTCGGTCGCGTGACCAACGGCGCGGCGAACTGGATCAGTATCGGCGGTATCAGCGTACAGCCCTCCGAGTTCGTCAAAATCGCTTTTATCTTTGTGGGCGCGTCCGCGTTGGATCAGTTGCAGACCAAGCGCAACTTCATCGAGTTCATCATCTTCTCCGCCGTATGCGTCGGCGCGCTGGCGCTGATGGGCGACTTCGGTACGGCGCTGATCTTCTTCATGACCTTCCTGCTGATCGCGTTCATGCGATCGGGTGACTTCAAAACCGTCATCCTCGCGCTTGCCGCGGCAGTGCTCGCCGTGTTCGTCGTGCTGAGCGTCAAGCCCTATGTCGCCGACCGCTTCTCGGCATGGGGTCATGTCTGGGAGCATACCCAGGACAGCGGCGGCTATCAGCAGGTGCGCGTGATGACCTACATGGCGTCGGGCGGACTGATCGGCGTGGGCACCGGCAACGGCTATCTCAAATACATCTTCGCGTCCGAATCCGATCTGGTGTTCGGACTGATCGCGGAAGAGCTCGGGTTGATTATCGCCTTTTCACTGGCGTTCGCGATCATCGCACTGGCGTTCTATTCGCGCGCCATCACGACCCGTTCACGCTCCTCCTTCTATGCCATCTCCGCCTGCTGTGCGGCAGGGCTGATGGTCATTCAATCCGCATTGAACATCTTCGGTATCACCGATATCCTGCCGCTGACGGGCGTTACCCTGCCGTTTTTGTCCGCAGGCGGCTCATCGATGATTTCATGCTGGGGACTGCTCGCCTTCATCAAGGCGGCGGATGAGCGCACCTATGCCGCCAAACGCCGCATCCCCAAGAACGCCCTTCGAGAGAGAGGTGTCGACCGATGAAACGAATCATGACACGTTCTCTGATCCTATGGTTTGTGACCTTCGCCTTTCTCGCCGGTACGATCTACCTCGGTGTAATCACCGTCATCCATCATAACAAGTGGGTGCAGCAGCCCTTTAACGGGCATATGGCGTCCGCTGCCGATCTGGGCAACGCCGGCAAGATCACCGACCGCAACAAAACCGTATTGGCGCACAGCGAGGACGGCAAGCGCTACTATGCTGATGACAGCGCCACGCGTGAGGCGCTGCTGCATGTGGTGGGTGACGAGAGCCTGAATATCTCCACCGGCATCCAGAGCCGTTACCGCACCAGCCTGTCGGGCTACAACTTCGTCGTCGGCGCGGGCTTGCCCGAATCCCTTCGTCCCAACAGCGACATCAGCCTGACGGTCGACGCGAACTCCTGCCGCGCGGCATATGAGGCGCTGGGCAGCCATAAGGGCGCTTGCGTTGTATACAATTATAAAACGGGCGAGGTTCTCTGTGACGTCAGCACGCCGAGCTACGATCCTGCCGATCCGCCGACCATCACCGAGGATAACGAGAGTGAGTATGACGGCGTGTATCTCGACAACGTCGTGTCCTCGACCTTCACCCCCGGCTCGACCTTCAAGATCATCACCGCTGCCGCGGCGATCGAGAATATCCCCGATATTTACAGTCAGAGCTTCACCTGTAACGGTTCGATCGACATGGACGGCAATCCCATCACCTGTGAGTCCGCCCACGGCAACCAGAGCTTTTCACAGGCGTTCGCCAACTCCTGCAACTGCGCGTTCGCGCAGATCGCGGTACAGGTCGGTGAGGAAAAAATGAAAGCCACCGCCGAGAAGCTGGGCTTCAACAACGACAGCTATATGATGAGCGAGATCCCCGTAGCGACGAGCCATTATGACGCGACCGGTGCAGGTAACAACGCGCTTGCGTGGTCGGGCATCGGTCAGTATACGGATCTGGCGAACCCGATGCTCATGGCGATGATCGCCTCCTCTGTCGCCAACGGCGGCACTGCCGCGTCGCCCTACATCGTCAACGACGACGGCAACCTGATCAACAAGCTGAACATCACCATCAATAAAAACAAGGACGTCAACATGCTCTCCTCCGACACTGCCTCCAAGGTCAAGGAGCTGATGCGCGGTTCCGCCGACGGCTACTCAGCGCGCGGCGTCAGCATCGCGGGACTCCCGTTCTGCGCTAAGACCGGCACCGCCGAGGTCGGTCACGACAAGGAGGCGACCGCATGGTTTGTCGGCTTCATCGATGATCCGAACCACCCCTACGCCTTCGCGGCGGTCGTGACCGAGGGCGGCTACGGCATCCAAGCCGCCACCCCTGTCGTCAATGCGGCGGTAAGCGCTTTGGTTAGTTAGGAGTAAAAAAGCCTTCCCCTCGGGGGGAAGGTGTCAACGAAGTTGACGGATGAGGGGCTAACTTGACCGAAAGATTATCTTGACAAAGAGTTTTTGGGCATTTCCAGTTTTTTTCGGTAGATGAACAGCCTCACCGAATCCTTCTTAATAAAGAGAGGCTGTCCCCTCATCCGATTCTGCTCTCAGGTGTGCTCACAGGATCACCTTCCCCCCTAGGGGAAGGCTAATGTTGGCTCTGCTCCTCAATGAAAACCATCAATATAAAAACGCTCCCGGTAACAAAACCGGGAGCGTTGCTGTTATTATTTGGGATTAAATGTTGGTTTTGTGTTGCGCCATTCCTCATAATCGGCGAGGAAATAGTACCATCGATCTTTTGCGATAGGGGAAAGCTCGGTCTGAAACTGTACTACGGGCGGATCCGTACCGTTAACCGAGTACGCAATACCGCACTCGGCTTGCTTAATATCTCTTGACCACATCGTAAAGCACACGGCGTTTTGCGTTTCCTTTCCGCTGATACACATACCGATATCCTTACATCCTGCCTGCTTCAACCTTTTACAGTTGTCGGCAATCGGACTGTCAGCGACCGACGTTTCAGTTTTGTTCAACTGTACACCATCGGGATCAAGGCGGTACTGAGTGATCTTACCATCTTTGATGGTTGCCGATTTAAAGTCAGGCAAATCGGCGCACGTCATAATCAAATAATCGGCTATCGCCTGAAAATCCTCCTCATGCTCTGAGAAAGATTCTTTCATCTTTTCGACGGTCGGCGGTTCGGAGTTTATCGAGGAACAGCTACTGAGAAAAAGCAGGATGATTGATATGCCAATGCAGACAAATGTTTTTTTCATTCAACGATACTCCTTTGCGAGGTTTTGCGTCAACCCTCCGCCCCTTGACACGCGTGTCCGGGGCACCTCCCTTAGGAAAGGGAGGCTTTATTTTTTCTTAAACCCATCCTTCAAGCTCACGGAGCGGTTAAAGATCATCTTTTCCTTACTGCTGTCGGGGTCGATGCAGAAGTAGCCCGTGCGCATGAACTGGAAGTAGGCAGGCGCTTCAAAGTCGGCGATCGCCTTCTCTGCCTTACAGCCCTCGACCACCTTGAGGGAATCGGGGTTGATGCAATCAAGGAAGTCTCTGCCGTCCGCCTCGGGATCAGCCTCGGTGAACAGGCTGTCGTACAGGTTGCAGGTCGCGTCGAGCGCGTTCTCGGCGTCCACCCAGTGGATGGTGCCGCGCACCTTTCTGCCGTCGGGTGTATTGCCGCCGCGTGTTGCGGGATCATACTCGGTGTAGACCTCGACGACGTTGCCGCCCTCGTCCTTCTTGCAGCCGGTGCACTTGACGATATATGCGCTCTTGAGGCGTACCTCGTTGCCCGGATACAGGCGCT
>CAMJJL010000080.1 GCA_946406145.1 uncultured Clostridia bacterium
GCTTCTTCTGCGAAGACAGCCGACCCTTTTGTCCGCTTTGCGGACATTTCCCCTAACAGGGGAATCTCCCCTTGTCCTTCGGACATTCCCCCAACGGGGGCACCCCAAGGGGAAGGCATTTGGGTAATGAATGACGAAGATTGAAGACTGAAAAATGATGGGAAACACTTCGTGTTTTGGACGCGCGCGTCCTTATATCGTCTTACTGTTACGCTGATTTAAACCATACCCTCAGGGAGCTTTTATACTAAGTTTCATTCTTTTGCTGCTTCTGAGGGGGCGGTGAATTTGAAGTGCAGATCACTGTGAGGTTCGGTGATCCCGGTGGGATAACCGTCGCAAGCGGTCATGGTCGCCTCCCCGTACGGTGTTGTGACAGCGTAGGAATCCGCGCCGTTTTGTGAGCCGTTGTAGCTTGCCTGTGAGAGATACAGCAGTGCATTACGCAGTGCCGCAGGCACACTGCTGTCAGGCAGATAATCGATATCGGCATTGGTGCTGTGCCCCTCGCTTTTGATGCTCAGCCCCGTGTCGGTGTAGTCGAACACCATCCCCGAAATCGTGTACGGCTCCTTCATGGTGATCGTCAGGTGATCGCCTTCTTTGTTGAGCGCTCCTGCATAATCCGTGTCGCCGCTCTGTACGCTGAACAGGGCAGAGAAATCGGTTTTTAATGCAGGCGGTGAGCCGCAGGACGCAAGGGTGAGTAAGAGCAGCAGTGCCGATAATATAATGCCGTATTTTTTCATAATACCTCCGCTGTTATTATTGTAGGGGACGGCGCTTGACACGCGTGTCCGACGTTCCGAGATCATAATAAACCTTTTCATCATACCTTTTCTAAGAAAATAACCGACGGTGTCTTTCAACATCCGTCGGTTTTGTACGTCCTTATGATCCGATTGTATCCTCGATCTTTGTATAGATTTCGGGGAGCGCGTCGATGATATCCGAGGGTAGCATTGCGGTTTGTGAGAGCTTTGCCGCGGCGAGATCGCCTGCCAGCGCATGGATATGAACTCCCATCACTGCCGCTTGATACGGCTCTGCACCTTGTGCGGTGAGCGACGCGATCACACCGGCGAGCACATCGCCGGTGCCGCCCTTTGCCATTCCGCTGTTGCCTGCGATATTCTCATATACCTCGCCGTTTTGTGCGATATAGGTGCGGTGTCCCTTGAGCACCAGGATCACATCCCGGTGGCTGATCGAATACCTTTCGGCATGCTTTGCCGGATCGGATAAGATCTCCTCTACGCTGATTCCGCTCAGGCGTGAGAATTCCTTGATGTGCGGCGTCAGGATGAGTGCGCCCTGACAATCGTCTAAGCTATGTATATGCCGCGAAAGCGCGTTTATGCCGTCCGCGTCGATGATGACGGGACATTCAATTGAGCGGAGCACCGCCTTTTCCGCAGCCGCAGTTTCCTCGGTGCAGCCCATCCCACAGCCGATCAATACGGCAGTCGCCTTGTCTAGGATCGGTCGGATCGCGTCCGTATCTGATAGACAGATGCGTCCTTGTTCACCCTTGACGGGTACGCACACGCTTTCATGCACAGCGGTACCAAACAGGGGATAGATGCTCTCGGGCAATACCTGATAATGCAGTCCGACGCCCGATCTCAGCGCCGCTTTTGCACTGAGGATCGCCGCACCCGCAAAGCCGAAGCTGCCTGTCAGCGACACCAGCGTGCCCATCGTGCCCTTGTGCGCGTCGGACGGACGATGGGGGAAATGCCGCTCAAAATAGTCGAAATCTACGCGTTTCATAGCTGTTTGTTTTGGAAGAGCTTTTTGCGCAGCTCGTTGCCGAAATAGAGCTTCATCTCATTCAACAGCTCCTCGTTCGGGGTGAAGATGATCGCGCATTTTCCCTTACCCTCATCGCGGTAGCTGGCAACATAGTTCTTCTCGGAGAACTCCTCGTGCGCGGCATGATAGACCTTGTTGAATTTGTGCTTGTCCATCTCGCTGTCGGTATAGGGGAAGATATCGTCAAAGCGCTTGACGTCCACCTTTACGACGGGCTTGCGCTTGCGCTTGGCGATGATCCTGTCGATGCGCAGGATGGATGACAGAAAGGAATATTCAAATTCCACGTTCTGCGACGTGATGAAGTACCATGCGCCGTATACGCAGAAGAGCAGTAAAAACAGCCCGATGATCGCCAGATAAGCCGTCTGTGTCAGCTCGGCGGCGACGATGAAGCCGGCAGGGATGCCGATCGCGATCAATATAATGATGATAATGCGGATGACATATCCCGCGTCACGCTTTTTCGGGACGACTTGTTCGATCAGGTTATCCATGATAACACCTCTACTATCAATTTGTCTCCGCGAGCGGTTGAAAGTTTTCCTATCCGCTCAACCGCCGCAGGACATTCCACGTTATACTTTACCATAGAAAAAGATATTTTTCAATAAACTCTTGCAAAATTCTCGCATTAGTGTTATCATATCTCAAGATAACGCATTGACGGAGAGAGTAACTCGGCTCAAACCACCAGAGAGCCCGTGTCATCGGCTGTGAGCACGGACGGCAGAGGCGGAGCGAAGTTCACTCCCGAGCGGCAGAGCTGAAATGAGTGAGGAGTTAGGAGTGAGGAATGAGGAGTTTTGGGAAACGCGTGACCGCGTTTTAGATTTGTAGGGGCTGTTGAAGGTTCATTTACAAATCAGGTGAGGGCGAAGCCCTCCCGCAATTCCTAACTCCTAACTCCTAACCCCTCACTGACAATTAGGTTCTGACGGCTGACCCCGTTAACGGTCTTTGAGAGTCCGAGGCTTGCCGGAGGATCGCTTTGTTGATCCTTATGATGATCGCTATCGGAAATATGGGTGGTACCGCGGTTCTTCCGTCCCATTGGGATGGAGGAGCCTTTTATATTTTAAAGAAAAGAGAATAAAGAATACGGAATAAAGAATAATGGTGAGAAATCCTTGCGGATTCTGTTTATCGATATGATTTATTCACGATTCTCTATTCACTATCATTTTCTTCTGGAGGATTTTATGAAAGAAAAGCTGGAACAATTAAAAGCGAGGCTCAGTGAGGAACTGAGCGCCGCGGCTGACGGGAATAAGCTCGAGGAATTACGCGTCAGCTATTTAGGTAAGAAAGGCTCGATCACCGATCTGCTCAAGGGCATGAAGGCGCTCTCTAATGAGGAGAAGAAGGAATTCGGCCAGCAGGTCAACGCCTTAAAGCAGCTCGCGGCACAGAATATCGCGAAGCGTGCCGAGGAGCTCAAACAGCTCGAGATTCAAAGAGAGATCGATTCGACCCCTGCGTTTGACCTCACCATCCCCACCAAGGAGGACAGAGGCTCTTATCATCCTATCACCCTCGTGCAGCGCGAGTGTGAGCGCATCTTCACCACCATGGGCTTCAATGTCGAGGATTACCCCGAGGTCGTCACCGACTATGAGTGCTTTGAGGCGGTCAATGTGCCCAAGAATCACCCCGCGCGCGATATGCAGGACACCTATTATCTGGAGAACGGCGAGCTGCTGAAATCCCAGACTTCCGCCGCGCAGAACGCGATTCTCAGAAAATACGGCAGGCAGCTCATGGAGGACGGTATGCCGATCCGCGCGATCTTCCCGGGCAGATGCTTTAGAAATGAAGCGACCGACGCCACCCATGAGAACACCTTCTTCCAGATGGAGGGTGTGATGGTGGACAAGGATATCTCCATCTCCAACCTGATCTACTTTATGAAAACCATGCTCAGCGAAGTGTTCCAAAAGGACGTCAAGGTGCGCCTGCGTCCCGGCTTCTTCCCGTTTGTCGAACCCGGCTTCGAGCTGGATATCTCCTGCCTGATCTGCGGCGGTGAGACAGGCTGTCCCTCCTGCAACCACTCCGGCTGGCTGGAGCTGTGTCCCTGCGGCATGATCCACCCCGAGGTGCTCAAAGAGGGCGGTATCGATCCCGAAAAATACACCGGCTTCGCGTTCGGTCTGGGCTTGACCCGACTGGCGATGATGAAGTACGGCATCAAGGATATCCGTGATCTCAACTCCGGCTCACTCAAGGTGATGTCCCAGTTCACGGATGACAAGTAAGGAGGGCGCGCTATGTTTTTATCAATGAATTGGATCAAGGACTTTGTCGATCTTTCGGGACTTGACGAGCTGAAATTGATCAACCAGTTTTCTCTTTCTACCGCAGAGGTAGAGAACGATATACAGTTCAAGGGCAGTGATATCAGCGGCATTGTTGTCGCCGAGATTAAGTCGGTCGAGGAGCATCCCGAGAGCAAGAAGCTCCATCTGCTGAAGGTGGATATCGGCGAAGAGGAGCTCGTCGACGTCGTCTGCGGCGCTCCGAATGTCAAGGTAGGTATGAAGACCGCCTTTGCCAAGGTCGGCGCCAAGATCGGTGAGATCGAGATCGCGCCCAGACCGCTTGCCGGCTATATGAGCTGCGGTATGTGCTGCTCCGAGAAGGAGATCGGCATCAGTGACGACCACTCCGGCATTATGGAGATTACCGATGATGTTAAGAACGGTACCGATCTCAAAGAGATCTACGCCATCGACGATATCGTCTTTGAGGTCGACAACAAGAGTCTGACCAACCGCCCCGACCTGTGGAGCCACTACGGTATTGCTCGTGAGTTCGCCGCGATCGCGCAGCGTCCGCTCAAGGAACTTGACTTTGCCGATCTGAAAGCATACGATAGTCTGCCCCGGGTCGACATGAAGATCGAAGATCCGCTGTGCTACCGCTATTCTTCCTTACAGTTCGAGAACTGCACGCGTTCTGTCAGCCCTGTGGATATGCGTATCCGTCTGTTTTACTGCGGTATGCGCGCGATCAACTTCCTCGCCGACATGACTAACTACCTCATGCTCGAGATAGGTCAGCCGATGCACGCGTTCGACTCCCGCAAGGTGGAGAAGATCCGTATCAAGCGCTTTGAGAATGAATTTGACTTCACCACCCTCGACGGCGTAGAGCGTCATATCGACCCCGAAACGCTGATGATCTGCGACGATGATACCCCTGTCGCCATCGCCGGCATCATGGGCGGTCTGGACAGTGAGATCGTGGAGGACACCAACACCCTCACCCTCGAATCTGCGACCTTTGACGCGGCTTCCATCCGCAAATCCACCGTCAGACTCAGCCATCGTACCGACGCTTCCATGCGCTATGAGAAGTCGCTCGATCCCGAGCTGACCACCGCGGCGATCGCGCGCTTTGTGTTCCTGATCAAGCAGTTCGACAACGGCGTGAAGATCGTATCCTCCCTGACCGATGAATACGCCTATCACTATCCCGAGGTCGAGCTCAGCTTTGACAAGGCGTATGTGGATAAATATACCGGTATCGAGATCGACAACGATACCATCGTCAACACCCTGCAGCGCCTCGGCTTCGGCGTCATGAACAACGGTGATGACTTCACCGTCAAGGTCCCCTCGTGGCGCGCCACCAAGGACGTCACCATCAAGGCGGATATCATCGAGGAGATCACCCGTATCTACGGCTATGATAACTTTGAGATCCATACCGCGACAGCACCCTTGTTCCCGACCCGTCCCGAGCCGGTGAAGAAGGATGAGGACAGCGTCAAGGATATCCTCGTCAAGCACTATAACCTCCACGAGCTGCACTCCTATGTCTGGAACTATGTGGACGAGCTCAAGGAGCTGGGCATCGAGAACCGCGGCGTGATCAAGCTGATGAACGCCACCAACCCCAACATCGAGACCATCCGTGAGACGATGATCCCTACGCAGCTGTGCCAGATCAAGAGTAATCTCGGCTACGCACCGAAGTACGGCGTCTTCGAGGTCGGCAGAGTGGTCACCGGTATGACCGACGATGATCTCTGCATCGAGGAAAAGCACCTCGGCGTCACCCTGTACGCGAAGGGAGATAACATTCGCGATCAGTATTTTAAGATGAAAACGATCATCGAGACGCTCGTGGATGAATTAAAGCACAAGAAGGTCACGTTCGAAAAGCGTGAGCCCGCGTTTGACTTTGAACATCCCGTGAACCTCAATGCGGTGATCGTGGACGGCATTGAGCTGGGCAAGCTCGGCATGCTCCATCCGTCCGTGATGAAGAAGCTCGACAAGCGCGCCAACGTCGTGTTTGCTGAGATCGATATGGACAAGTTCGCCGCGATCGAGAACAACTCCATCCGCTATGAGGAGCCGTCCAAGTTCCCGGTGATCGAGATCGACCTGAGCTTTTTGACCTCCGCCTTCGCGCCCATCGCCATGGCGATCGAGAACGCGGCATGCGCGCTGATCAGGGACGTCGACGTCATCGACATCTATGACGCCGGTGAGAATTCCTCCATCGCCGTGCGCATCACTTTCTCGGATAATTCCCGTACCCTGACCAAGGAAGAGGTCGCCGCTGTGACCGACGGCATTATCGCCGAGCTGGAACAGCAGGGTATCATGCTGAAAAAATAAAGATTGATGATAAACAAAAGGGCGGAGCCGTGAAGCTCCGCTCTTAGTTTGTTGAATCGTTTTCATATAGGGGCAGATTTTTTCCAAGCCTCCCTTTACCAAAGGGAGCCTTTTAGCGCCGGCGTGTTGCACACGACCCATTTCCCAATGGGAGCCTGTATGACAAGTATGATTCATTATTCGTTCTCCGATTTCGGACTTCCATCGTTTCCTTATTTGGGGGCTTGCATTATTCTTTGTTTTGTAGTATAATAGGTTTGAATTAGTATCTACGGAGGTGTTTGTATGTTAGATAAGACTATGGTATTCTCTCTGGGCGGTAACCGTGACGATGAGATGAAGGAGGCGCTGATCACCGTATATAACGCGCTGAAAAAGAAGGGCTACAACCCCATCAATCAGATCGTCGGCTATATCCTCAGCGAGGATCCCACCTATATCACGACATACGGCAACGCTCGTAACATCATCAGTAAGATCGACCGCGACGACCTTCTTGAGGTCATGGTGAAGTCTTATCTGAACATCTAAATAACTATACGAAGGGATTGATTCCAATGGCTGAAAAGGAATTTTCGACCTATAAGGGCAAGCCTCTGGTTCGTTGCGGCGATGAGCTGTACTTTGGCAGTATGGCTGACCGTTATGTGATCAGAATGCAGATAAAAAGCAAGAAAACAGTAGGGGATACCGAGATTGCGGATAAGGTGGCGATCCAGCTGCTTTGCACCGATCCCGACTTAAGCCCCCGTAAACAGCTCGTCAAGTCCAGTGAAAAGAGCGGCCTGTATGTCGCCCTCGATATCGCCGACGTCTGGCTGAACAGAGCATTAAAGTCATAAGAAAAGCTGACCTTTGGGGTCAGCTTTTTTAGTGAGGAGTGAGGAGTTAGTCACTAATGAATCGTTGATTGTGGGTGGGTACTCCGCTATAAAAAGTGTCTACTTACCATACACTTCCGGACAAATCTCTTTTATTTTCTCTCTAAGAATTAAAAAGTCGTTGAACGCGCCCTCCATCTGGCCGGGGTTCCTCAGCAATGCCGCAGGATGAAACATCGGCATCATCCGGATCCCCTTGCGCTCGATGAAGGCGCCGTGCTCGCGTGTGATCCTCAGGTCGGGCTTGACCAGCTTCATGCCTGCGATCCTGCCCAGCGTGACGATAATCTTCGGGCGGATCAGGCGTGTTTGTTCCCTCAGATAGCCGATACAGCTGTCCTGTTCATCCTCCTGCGGATCACGGTTCATGGGCGGTCTGCATTTGACAATATTGGTGATGTAGACGTTCTTGCGACGGTCGAGATCGACGGCGTAGAGCATCTTATCCAGCAGCTGTCCCGCCCTGCCGACGAACGGCTCACCCTGCAGATCCTCCTGCTCGCCCGGACCCTCGCCGATAAACATGACGCGCGCATCCTTGTTGCCGACGCCGAAGACGACGTTATGCCGTTTCTCACACAGCCGACAGCGTGTGCAGTTCATACATTTTTCTTCGATTTCCTGCCAAGTGCTCAAAATCCTTCACCTTATTTCCGATAAGTTGTTGAAATATGTTTCTAAATGATGTACAATAGATATAATCGTGGGCTTGACCCATGTATAGAATAATCAGATTGGTGGTAATTATTATGAAAAGTACAATTATGGTGGAGACCTCCGCTCACCATCTCCATGTCACCGCAGAGACATTTGCGACCCTGTACGGTGAGGGTAAGACCCTGACCAACAAGAAGGATCTCTCTCAGCCCGGTCAGTTTGCCTGCACCGAGAAGGTGACCGTAGTAGGCCCTCGCGGCGAGATCACCATGTCCATTCTCGGACCGTTCCGTCCCGAGGATCAGGTTGAGATCTCCATGACCGAGACCCGTAAGCTCGGCGTGACCGGCGTGATCCGTGAGTCCGGCGATCTGGCCGGAACTCCCGGCTGCATCCTGCGCGGACCCGAAGGTGAGGTCGAGATCGACCACGGCGTGATCGTCGCGCAGCGTCACATCCATCTGACTCCCGAGACCGCTGTAGAGTACGGCGTTGAGGATAAGCAGATCGTCAAGGTCGCGGTTGGCGACAACGGCAGAAAGGTCATCTTTGACGATGTGATCGTCCGTGTATCCCCCAAGTACGCTCCCGCTGTTCATCTCGATACCGATGAGGCGAATGCCGCAGGACTGATGGGTACCACCGACGGCGAGATCATTTTGTGATTCTTTTTAATAAACGTTAATCATGCCCCTGCGACAAACACATGTGTCGTGGGGGTTGATTATAGCTGTTTACGATTAGCAGAGTGGTAGTTACAGCCCCCTCTGACGAGAGGGTTTTTTTAGGCTCCCTTTCCTAAGGGAGCTGTCGCAAAGCGACTGAGGGTTGCTCTCCTGCATATTTGATGATCATTGGATTTCCAACATGTTCCTAATTGTATCAACCCTCCGACCTCGCCTTGCGGCGAGCCCACCTCCCTTAGGAAAGGGAGGCTTTGCGGCTTGCTGAAAACTTACTGTTATCCGATGTACTCCACATCTTCCATGTTGAGCTCTGCCGTATTCATCACAGCTTTCCCAAGACTGATGGGGGATGTGGTGAAATAGACGACGTCGCCGAGGGGGATGCTGACATAATGCCAGCCATCGTTTAATTCTTCTGTAGAAATTTCACCCCCGTGCATCCGCACCTGCGTCATCTTCTCGGGCAGGTATACATGGCGCGCTTCGGCGTTCTGGCGGTAGATCGGCGCGATCATCATCCTGTCGCCGACCATCA
>CAMJJL010000081.1 GCA_946406145.1 uncultured Clostridia bacterium
TCGGCAAAGAAATAACAGCCGACCTTGTTCACCTCGGTCTTTGCCCATTCGAGCATCTCCTCGGCGGTTTTGCCCTCTTTGTACAGATCGCCGATCTCCTTGACGGTCATCAGGGAGCACAGGGTGATGCCCATCGTGTCGATCTCATAGAATTTGCAGTCGGGATATTGCTCCAGCAGCTCCTTGACGGCGATATCCATGTTATCGAAGGTCGCCGTCATATTACGCGAAAAATGGACATACAAAATGTCGTTGCCCGCCTTAAAATGCGGCTCAAAATACTCCTTGTACCTCTGGGTGGAGATCGCCGAGGTGTTCGGCAGAACGCCGCCGCGCAGTTTGTCATAGAACGCGTGTGCGTCGAACTCGTCAAAATCCTCATACGGATAGGTGGTGACGCCGTCGATCGAGTACGGCATACTGATCAGATGATAGCCGAATTCCTTCGCTTCGGCAGGGGTGATATCGGTATCGGTATCGGTAAATAAAACTAACATGATAGAATCCTTTCTGTTGGTATGATAGCCTTCCCCTCGGGGGGCGCGTGCGCCTTTATCTGTGGCACTGTAATGTAATGCGGAGTCAAAAAGCCTTCCCCTCGGGGTACCCCCGTTGGGGGAATGTCCGAAGGACAAGGGGGGAGCCGCTTCCGGCGAGGAGAAGGTGTCACCAAAGGTGACGGATGAGGGGATAACCTCTCCTAATGATGTCGGACTCGGTGGGGCAATTCGTTTACCGAGAATTGAGAAAAAGTATTACACTCTTTGTTAAGATGATCTTACGGACAAGTCTGCCCCTCATCCGACCAATTTGCATTGGCAAATTGCTCACCTTCCCCCCAAGGCGCCCCCGTTGGGGGAATGTCCGCAAAGCGGACAAGGGGGGAGCCGCTTCCGGCGAGGAGAAGGCTTTTAATCAGGATGGTTATTATTCCAGTATCAGGATGTAATCATAGATCGGCTGGTCGCCGTTGACCATGATCACTTCACTGCGTGGATATTTCGCGGTCAGGGTGTCGACCATTTTCCGCGCGTCATCGGCAGAGGGTTCTTCACCTGCCAGAATCAGCAGGATATCATAATTCCCTGCGTTCAGCTTGTCACACAGAGCGATCATCGCATCCTCGGCGGAGGGTTCATCTACATAGATGTCGTCACCGACAAAGCCGATGTAATCGTCCTTGACGACCTCGACAGCGCCGCCGGACACATCGCGTGAGGCGCGCGACACCATGCCGGTCACCACGCCTTTGATCAACTCATTGAGCGAATCCGTCACCGCGTCGGCGTCACCGACAGAGGGATCGAACATCGAGATCGCGGAGTAGCCCTCGCCGATGGTCTTGGTGCGGACGATCCGCACATCGGCGTTATCATAGAGCTGAGCCGCCTGCTGAGCGGTCAGCACGATATTGCTGTTGTTCGGGAACACATAGACCGTCTCGGCGCTGCACTGATCAAACGCCTTGACCAGTTCCTCGGCGGAGGGGTTCATGCTCTGGCCGCCGTCGACCACCACATCACAGCCCAACGATACAAACAGCTCCTTGAGTCCGTCGCCTGAGGCTACGGTCACAATGCCGTAGGGCTTTTGCGGCTTGCGCTTTTTGAGCTTTAGCTCCTGCATGCCGTGACTGCCGTTGTGCTGGAGGGTCATGTTCTCGATCTTAGTGGTCAGAAATTCGCCGTACAGCTGGCAGTGATTGAGGATGTCGCCGGGGTGCTTGGTGTGGACATGCACCTTGACGATGGATCCTTCCTTGAAGCACACCACCGAATCGCCGACAGAATTCAGCCATGCGGTAAAGCCGTCGATATCAAAATGATCGATATCGACCTTGCTGTTTTGCAGCCGCAGGAGGAACTCGGTACAGTAGCCGAATTCCAGCTCGCTGTCCTCGGTGAACGCGTTCAGATCGACCTGTGTGTGCTGAGCGGCGCCATCCATGCCGAGGGTATCGATCCGCTCGCCGGAGAGCGCCTCCTTCATGCCCTGCACGATGTAGAGCAGTCCTGCGCCGCCGGAATCGACCACGCCTGCCTCCTTGAGCACATCCAGCAGATCGGGCGTGCGCTCAAGGCTTTCCTTGAGCTCATTAAGGAGCAGCTCGAACAGCTCTTCAAAGGCTTGCGGTTGCTTTTCTTCCGCCTTTTCCACGCTCTCGCGGTAGACGGTCAGGATCGTGCCCTCGACCGGTGTGGATACCGCGCCGTAGGATTCACTGACTCCCATACGCATGGCGGAAATGAAGCTGTCCGTATTCAGATGATCGGCATGCTTCATGCCCTTTGCGATACCTGAGAAGATGCGCGAGAGGATCACGCCCGAGTTGCCGCGCGCGCCCATGAGCATTTCCTGCGCCGCGCTGTCGGCAGTGACCGAGATGCTCGCGTTTTCCTCCGCCTTGACAGCGCCGGCGTTCACGGTCATGAACATATTGTCACCGGTGTCGCCGTCGGGGATCGGGAACACGTTCAGGTCGTTGACCGCCGTACGGAAGCGGTTCAGATTCTGTGCGCCGCCTCTGAGCATATTGAGGTAAAGTACCCCGTCGATTGTTTGTATCATTTCAAGTGCCTTCCGTAAGCCGTATCATAGGGCGGCTATGCGGATTTTCCTTATCTTTACTCATTGAAAAAGCCCAACTTTTCATAGTATAATACAAAATGAAATATATTTCAAACCTTTTCATTCATTTTTCGTATTTTTTATCATTTTTTCTTCTTGCAATTCGCGTGATCATCCTGTAAGATGAAAAGAAACGCGCTCGAACACGTTCATCTATGATAAAGGGAGTTGATATGGCTATGGATACACCGCGCCGCTACCACACGATCGACGCGATCCGCGCCGTCGCTGTGATCAGCATGGTACTGTACCATTTATTCTATGATATCTTCTGTCTGTTCGGCGGCCATCCCGAATACTGCCGGCTTATGCCGATCTACATCTGGGAGCGGAGCATCTGCATCACCTTCATTGTGATCTCGGGTATCTCGCTGAACTTCTCCCGACACGGCTTCCGCCGCGGATTGATCGTCGCAGGGTGTGCGATGGTCGTCACACTGGTCACGTACCTGATGTTCCCCGAGGAGGCGATCTGGTTCGGCGTACTGCATCTGCTGAGCTTTTCGATGCTATTGACAACGGCGATCAAGCCCCTGCTCAATAAGATCAAGCCGATCGTCGGCATGATCGTTTTCTTCATCCTGTTCATGCTGTGCTACGGCATCCCGGACCGCCACATCGGGCTGTTCTCCTATCCTTTGATCCGGCTGCCTGCGGCGCTGTATCAGTACAAGTGGCTCTCCGTCGTGGGATTTTTGTCCAACGACTACTACTCGATGGACTACTTCCCCATCCTGCCGTGGGTGTTCCTGTTCCTCTTCGGCTTCTTTTTGTGGCGTTTTGTCAAAGAAAAGGGACTCGACAAGTATTTTTACAAAAAGATCCCGGTGCTGGACTTTATCGGCAGACACAGCCTTTTGATCTATATGCTCCATCAACCTGTCCTGTACGGGATCTGCTACCTCTTTTTGGGACGTAAATAATACTGATCTTTACTAAGAATCGGTTGAGCCTGCCACGATCTCGACACGTGTCGAGGTCTCGCAATGACTTCATAAATTAACGGCTGCCGCGATCTGCGACAGCCGTTTTTGTGATGGATACGGGATTGTTCCTGCGCGTTTATTCGATTCCGCTGAAGATGATATCGATTGTACCGCCGAAGTAGCGTGCCAGATCAGCCGCCATCAGATGCGGATTGCCGATGTCGTGGTTGGACAGCACCACCTGGAAGTAATCGATCTCGGGCACGAACATGATCGCGCTGCAAAATGAGGGGATGTAGCCGTAGTGATAGATCACCTTTTTCTCGCCCAGCTCGGAGATCATCAGCCCGTAGCCGTAGCCCAGCTCATCCTCCTTGCTGTAGTTCGTAGTCATCTCCCGATAGGTCTCGTCCGATACCACCTTGCCCGACGTTAATCCGCGATACCACAGGTACAGATCCTTGGGGGTCGTCAAGATATCGCCGCAGCCGTACTCCACACCCTTGACGGTGAAATAATCGCGGTTGAAATCATGGCGGTCGGTCTGTGCCACCTCGGTGATCACCGAGGGATCATAGTCGTCAATAAAGGCGGAATGCTCCATGCCGAGCGGCGCAAAGATATTCTGTCGGATAAAGTCATGGCACTCCATACCGCTGACGCGTGTGACGATCTCAGCGAGCAGAGAATAGTTGGAGTCGGAATAATCATAATACTCGCCCGGCTCAAACATCAGATCCTCCGACAGGAAGAAGGCGCGGATCTTGTCGCGGTTCTGCTGTGCGGAAGCCTTGGGATCGACGGTGATCTCTTTCTCCTCATCCGTGTAGCAGTTGATGACGACCTTGTCACCCACCGTGCTGACGGAGAAATCCGGGATACCGGAGCGCTGTGCCAGCAGATGCCAGATCGTAAGCTCATCACCGTACTTGTAACCGGGGAAGAATTTGCTGAGCTTATCCGTTGTCTTGAGCTGTCCGCGCTCAACCAGCTGCATGATCGCCGTCGCGGTGAATTCCTTGGTCACCGAAGCGACGCCGTAGGCGATATCGGAACTGTTCTTGAGTGTGGTTGTCGCGTTGCCCGCGCCCTGATCATACAGCACGTTGCCCTGATAAACGGCATACACCGCGCCGGAAAACTTCTTTTCTCCGATATATTCAGAAAACTTATTCTGGATTCTCTGTCTGTCTTTGAAGCTGAGCATATTCGTGTTTTGTGTTTGTGCGATCATACCTCCGATTGCCATCAGCATGATCATGATCAGAACGACCAGTGTGATCAATCGTTTCATCTTTCAACCTCCCGGGAGGATTTGGTTTCTGTTTCATAGATAGAAGTCATATGCCATTTTGAGGGATAACGGATTATTTGCGCTTTTTCAGTCGCGATGTGACCAGCTGAGCGCATAAGCCCGTGAAGGCGCCCGACAGGCATCCCGATACCAGCAGGAACGGAAAATACAGCAAAAGCTGAGGGGTGCGCAGCATAATGAGCGCCGCCGCCATCTGTCCCGTATTGTGCAGGATCGCGCCGAATACCGACGCCATCCACAAATGCTTTTCATCGATCCAGCGCCTGAGCAGCAGCATACCGGCTAGGCACAGATACGCGCCTGCCGCGCTGTAGATCAGCGCCATGAAGTTGCCGCTGAATACCGCGCCGAGCAGCAGCCGCACCGTTACCAGTGCCGCGACCTCGACCGCGCGGTAGTGATACACCGCGTAGACCGTGATGATATTCGCCAAGCCCAGCTTGATGCCCGGGATCGGGAAAGGATTGGGGATCTGCAATTCGATCACAAAGATGATCAGGGCGACCGCCGTGAGCACCCCGAGCTCTGTCAGCTTTCGTACTCTCGTGCTCATACGCTACCTCGTCACCGCGTCGATCTCATTACTGTCGTCCGTAAACTCTACCACCAGCTTGTGCGGCAGGCAGACGATCGGCATGGACGCGCTTTTGAGCCATCCCATATGCACACAGGTCTGATCGGGACAATCGGCGCTGAGCACGCGGATCTGATGATCACGCACCTCGATCGTGTTGACATGACCCTCAAAGCTGACGTTAAAGACGGTGTCCGCCGCCGTACTCAGGTCAGCCGCGTAGACTTCCTGTTGATCGGACAGCACACGGACGTGACGTTGAGAGGGGGATGTCAGCACCAACACCGACCCCGTGATCCCGATGAACAATATGACAATGATGACGATGAGAAACGCTTTGTTTTTCATATTGTATCCCTTAAGAAACCACTTTCGGTTGTGTTCAGTATAGCATCTGAACCATGACAAATTAATGACAGTTTACCACTAATTGAAAAAAATTGCAAATTTTGCCGCTATTTTATTCTGCTTATCGATATATATGCATGCCGATCGGGCGGCTGAATGGATTGACTTCAACCGCAAACTGTGCTAATCTTGAGCTATGAAAAAACAAACTATCGGCGCGACAGGCGCCATCATACTGTTTCTCGCCGTGATCCTCTGCTCCTGCGCAAAGGCAGAGCCGCAGTCTGTGTCCTTTCAGTCGATGGACACGCTGATGACGATGAAGGTATACGGCGGCGACAGCGATCTGTGCGACCGCCTGCAACAACGGATCACCGAGCTGGACACACAGCTGGACGCAACGGACGAGAACAGCGAGATCCACCAACTGAATCAAAAGGGGACCGCAAAGGTATCCGACGATACTGCCGATATCTTAGAGCGCTCCTTACGGCTCTCGGGCGAGCTCGGGCAAGCCTTCGACATCACCGTGTATCCTGCGGTGAAAGCGTGGGGCTTTACCTCGGGCGACTACCGTATCCCCGACGATAATGAATTGAAGGAGCTCGCCGCAAAGATCGACGATACCGCCGTGAAGTCGGAAAATAACACCTTTACCCTGCCCGACGGAGCCATGCTCGACCTCGGCGCGGTCGCCAAGGGCTATGCCGCCGATCAGTGCGGCGCGATCCTCAAGGAGAGTCATGCCGCAGCCGCGGTGCTCAACCTGGGCGGTACAATCAAACTCTACGGCAAAAAGCCCGACGGCAGCCGCTTTTCGGTCGGTGTTGCCGATCCCGACAATCCGGCAGGCTACTTCGGCTATCTGAGCTGTGAGGGCGGCGTCGTGGCGACCTCGGGCGGCTATGAGCGGTATTTTGAGCGGGACGGCAAGCGCTATATCCACATCCTCGACCCGACCACCGCCAAGCCCGTGGAGAACGGCATCCGATCCGTCACCATCCTCTGTGATAACGGCACTGCCGCCGACGCGCTTTCCACCGCGCTGTTCGTGATGGGGCTCGACAAGGCAACCGCATATTATCAAGCGCATCCCGATTTTGACTTCATCATCCTCACCGACAATGATAACCTCTACATCACCGAGGGGATCACGGACGACTTTACCCTCTCAAACGGGTACGATTTTACCATCAAATCGGTTGAGATCGCCGCAACCCAAACAGATACATCGCGATGACAGTTCTATAGGAGTAATTTATGCGTAAAACAACTCGTTCGGGATCGTTCTTTTTGATCCTGATGTTCAATATCGTGCTCAACTTCCGCCTCACCATCCCGGGGTGGATCCTGCTCGTCCTGCACTTCATCATTCCGCAGTACATCAAGTGGTGGTACTGCCTGGTCTACTTCGGGGCGTTCCTCCTCTTCATGATCGTATGGATGTTGGTATTATGGGGGCTGGGCAGATGGGCAGGCTCCGCACCGCCTGCGCCGAAGGTGCAGAATAAAAATCCCTATTCCGTCAAGGAACAGGATCTGCCGTGGAACAAAACCGATCGGATCGAGAACAAGAATCCGTATTCGGTCAAGAGCAATGAGCTGACCGAAGATAAATAAATGGCTCCCTTTGGTAAAGGGAGCTGTCGAGGCAATCAAGCCGAGACTGAGGGATTGTATTCATTGTTCGAGCAAAGCGAGAAACAAATAATAATAACTGCTATCAAAAAGGAGCCACATGATGAAAAGAATCTTTGCCGCTATCCTCTTCGTCGCGTTGACCATACTGCTGTTCACTGCATGCGGTCAATCGGGCGATAACACGCCGCTGTTCACTGCGACGGATAAAGCAGACCGCAAGGAGGTGACCGCCGCCTTCAAAAATACCGACAGCGGTGATACGATCGAGGTCAAGCTGAAAAAGAAGGAATCCTCCGACGACACGGCGCCGTTCACCGGCAATGCCGATCCCGAAAAATTCGACCGCGTGACCGTCAATGCCGACGGCACCGAGTCTATCGAGCTCGCCTATAACGACTATGTCCGGGAATGGGATCTCAGCACGGGTAAGCCCTACCCCGGCACATCGGTCTATGAACCGCAATATGACCGCGTTACCTTTGATTATGATGACCGAAAAAAGGACGTCCTGATCTGGAAGCCCGAGGATTATGACCCCTCCTCCGCCGACAAATACGCTGTCATCTACATGACCGACGGTCAGAATCTCTTTGACCGCAGAGCGACTTCAACAGGCAGTTGGGGGGTGGCGGAAAGCGTCCTCGCCATGACGAAAAACGGCGGACAGAAGTGCGTCATTGTCGGCGTGGAGAACGGCGCGACATGGCGTGATGAAGAGCTGACCCCCGACATCGGCAAGGTCATGCAGGAGAGCTACGAGGGCGGCAAGGGCAAATACTTCTCCGATTTTGTCGTTGACACCGTCATGCCCTATATCAACGAGCATTACAACGTCTATACCGACCGTGAGCACACCCATATCTCGGGCAGCTCCTCGGGGGGTATCGAGAGCTTTTATATCGCAATGGAGCACCCCGACAGGTTCGCTTCCGTGGGCGCGCTGTCACCTGCGTTTTTGCTGTACACCGACGACACATGGGCGGAATATCTGAACAAAAAGGATTTCTCCAAGAACGCGCCGCTGGTTTACCTCTATTGCGGTAACAGCTCCGGCGACCAGCTCGAGCAGGCGCTGTGCGTCGGCACCAAGACCATGCCCAACAATCTCAAGGCGTGCGGCTATCCCGAGGACAAGGTCATCATCAAACTCTATGAAAACGGCGTACACAACGAGATGTACTGGCGCGCCGTATTCCCCGATTATCTCAAATACGCCTTCCCGAAAGCATCGGAATAACGAAAAACAGGCTGTAGAAAAACCTTTCCAGCCCCCTCTGACGAGGGGGCACGCAAGTAGGA
>CAMJJL010000082.1 GCA_946406145.1 uncultured Clostridia bacterium
ATATGCCTACCAAGTGCAGCGAGCGACGACGAAACGCAGTTATGCGGAATTCTCCGCAATAGATATTAAAGTGTTTTTTTGCTACTTAGTATGGTTTTGATAAATCCATTATAGCGCGAAAAAACGGCAGGAGCAATACCCCTGCCGACACAATTTTGAAAAACATTGCGATTGGATGCGTACGCCTTTTTTACAATGACGATTTGTATCTAAGGTTTGAATTGCCGCGGCACAAATGCCTCGCAATGACTTCTCTGAAAAAAAACAACCACCCTACTGGGTGGAAGCCTTTATGTGTTGGCATCTTCCTATTTTCACACTCCGTCGCCAGAGCACTATCTTCGGCACTACAGGGCTTAACTTCCGTGTTCGGGATGGGAACGGGTGGACCCCCTGCGTCATCAACACCAACTGTTTTGTCCTTTTCGGAACAGTTGCTATTATAGCACCCTGTGTTTTAAAATGCAAGTCCTTTTTTACAATTTTTTAATAAAATTTAAATTTTCGTAGTATTTCATAGTTTTATTTGACTATCCCCTGCAATTTGAGTACAATAAAGATAAGTTGTTCTGTTTCGACAAAACAGGACAAAAACAGAAACCGTGAGGTGTCACATATGAAACGTATTCTTTCTATATTATTAACCGTGTGCATGCTGCTGTCATGCGCGGCGGTCTTCTCAGGCTGCAACAATAAATCATCCAACGACTGGCCTGTTACCGTCGGCGGCGTCACCATCGACAAGGAGCCCGAGAACATCGTGGTGCTCAACGATGTGTTCGCCGATATCATCTCCTACATCGGCTACGACGTCAAGATGGCAGGACGCTCACAGGAATGTGATCAGGAGTTTCTGCATGTTGTACCCGTAATGGGAACGGCTGCCGCTCCCGATACCGCCGCGATCGCTGCGGCAAAGGCTGATCTGGTCATCGCCGATAACACCCTCGGCGCCGACGCGAAGAGCGCGATCGAATCCGGCGGCGCAAAGGTCGCCTCTTTTGAGGTGCCCACCACCTCGGACGCGCTGGGGCAGCTGTATACCGATCTGGGCACCCTCCTGGGCGGCAAGACGACCGGTAACGAAAAGGGCACGAAGGGCTATGAGGAGCTGCTCAACATGCTCAGCACCATGAATACCGCCACCTCCAACGTGGTACAGACGGTCGCGTACGTCTATCTGAACGGCAGCAATCAGCCGTGCACCTTCGTCAAGGGTACGCTGGAATATCAGTTCTTCGAATACAACGGCAACAGCAATGTCTTTGCCAATCAGACGGCGCCTGAGATCAACCTTGATGAGCTCAAGCTCGGCAATCCCAACTACATCTTCTATGATAATGAGAACACGCTGGCAGTATTACAGGCGGATCAGAGCCTTGCGAATGTCCATGCACTTGCCAAAAACCACACCTGCATGATCCCGAAGAAGGCGTTCTTCCGGTTCGGCAAATCCGCTGAGCAGGCGATCTTCGATATGCTCAACTACATCGACAAGAGCAGTAAGTCGACCCCCGACAGCGCGACACGCGACTACTCCGTACCGGCGACCGTCGCTCCCGAAGCCAATGCCGCTTCCGCGGCGACCGATGCTCCTGCCGCAGCCGCTCCTGCCGCAGGCAATCAGAACGACAGCGGTGAGATCAACTATACCGTAGAAGGATAAACAGCATCGTACACTCACAGCCTCCGTCATCGGGGGCTGTTTTTTTGCTGATCGCGGGATTGTCATGGTCACAAGCGTCTTCATCGTACCATGAAAGCGCAAAAACAGCCCCTCAGAACGAGGGGCTGAACCTGTTTAATCTGTCACGGTCACGGTGCGTGTGACGCGTGTTCTGAGATTGAAATCATCGGTGATCGAATAGGTGAGGTAGTAGACGCCGGGCTTTTCGGGAATGACCTGACCGGCGATCTTCACACGGTCGGTGATATCGTTGCCGCAGATATCGGCGGCAGTGATACCGTCCATCTCATCAAAACGTCCGCCCTTCTTCAGCGTGACGTCCTCCGCACCCTCGAGGGTCGGCAGCTTGCCGCGGAAGGGATTGCCCTCCGTATTATCGGTGGGATCCCATGTAGCGCCCGCGGGCAGCTTCGGCGCATTCGGTCTGCCGAGCGGATCGGATTTTGTATCCTCATCGATGATATGCACGGGTGTGTCCAGATCGCAGTTGCGCATGATCCAGTAGACGTCCGACACCATCATGCGGACACATCCCTGAGAAGCAGGCTCGCCGAGCTTGTTGAACTCAGCGGTCTCCAGCGTATCATGTGCCGTCGCCTCATAGGGCACGCTGTGGAAGAGGAAATCGTCCTTGAATCCCGAGACGAACATACCGTACACATTATCGTAGAGCGGATGCCACGGCTCCTGAAAGTAGATCGAAAAATCACCTGTGATGGTGGTGAACTCGCCGCCCATGCCGCAGGAGCAGATCATCGCGCGGACGGGCACGGTGAACTGACCGTCCTGATCCTTGGTATACACGGTGACGGTGTTGGTGCGGCGGTTGACGGTAATGCTGTAGATATCGCGTGCGCCGCCTGACTGATTCTGAGCGAGCACATCCTGATTCGCCTTGATCGCGGTGGTCACCTCATCGGGATAATCCGGCTCGGTATTCTCGGTGACGGTGAACTGACATTCTGCCGTAAAATTACGCGATGCCGCGGTGACAGTCGCCTTGCCGACAGCGAGCGCGTCGGTGTGTCCGGCGGAGTCTACACGAATGACATTGGGATCGGAGGAGGTGAACTCGACCTCCTTCAAATTGATGGCGGAGGGCATATTCAGGATACAGACGTCGCCCGTCTTGACGTCCATGACGGTCACCTTATCGGCGCTCATCTGGGTATTGAGAGCGCCGTTATCCTTCGCCTCTTTGTTGATATTCACAAAGCGCAGGACAATCATCACCGCCAGCGCGATGATCGCAGCGACGCCGACGCCGATCAGTATCTTCGGGAGCGGATTGCTCCGTGGTTGGTTATAACGGTATTTGCTACCGTATCTCATCACTTTTATCGGTTTCATATCCCGATTATACACGATAATCCCCGATTTATCAAGTTACAGTTTGTTCAAACGGGAAAGTTCATCGCAAAAGATTGAAAAATCCTCTGTTCCATGCTAAAATACCGATATGAACAATTATTGTCAATACGCGAAAAAATGCAATTCCTGTCAGCTGTGCAATCTCAGTTATGAGGAACAGCTGAGGCACAAAGAGAATATCTGCCGCAAATATCCGGGCAAGCTCTGCCGTGTGACACGGATCACACCCTCCCCCAGGATCACGGGCTACCGCAACAAGGCGCAGTTCGTCTACAAGCGCGAGGGCAAGCGTATCATCAGCGGTCTGTACAAATCCACCACACACAGTGTGATGGCGGCGGATCACTGCGCGATCTGCTCGGACACGGCGAACATGATCACCGCAGCGCTCGCCGGGCTGTTCTACAGCTTCAAGGTCATGCCGTATGACCCCTACACCGAGAGAGGCTGGCTCAAGAGCGTCGTCATCCGTGAGGCGGAAGCCACGGGCGAGGTGATGGCGGTCATCAACGGCGCGGACAAAATCTTCCCTGCCAAGCGCACCTTCACCACCGCCCTGCAAAAGGCGTGTCCGATGCTGACCACCGCCGTGATCACGGTCAATCGTGACAAACGCAAGCTCTTTACGGGCAAGCAGAGCGAGGTGCTGTTCGGCAGCGGCGTCATCACCGATATCCTGTGCGGCGAGAGCTTCATCATCTCCCCCAACTCGTTCTATCAGATCAACCATGACCAGACGCAGCAGCTCTATCAGAAGGCGCTGGAGCTTGCTGAGCTGTCGGGGGATGAGGTCGTGCTGGACGCGTACTGCGGTATCGGCACCATCGGCATCATCGCCGCGCGCCGGGCGCGATTCGTCCACGCGGTCGAGCTGAATCCTGCCGCCATTGCCGACGCCAGGCGCAACGCGAAATTAAACGGCGTGAGCAACATCCGCTTCACCGCTGCTGACAGCAGAGATTACGCAAAGAGATTAGCAGAAAAAGACGCGCGCGTCGACGTCGCCTTTCTCGATCCGCCGCGCGCAGGCTGTACCGCGAGCTTCCTCCGCTCACTCGCAAAGCTCTCCCCCGATCGTATCGTCTATATCTCCTGCAATCCCGAGACGCAGGCACGCGATCTGCGTGTACTCTCAAGACTCGGCTATCGGGCGGAACTCTGCTGTCCCTTCGACATGTTTCCTCACACGAATCATTGCGAATCCGTGGTGTTATTACATAAGAAGGTCTAATCCATGAAGAACACAAAAACGCAAACCTCAGAGAGCTTCCTGCTCAGCGCGATCCTGTCCTTTTCAGGCGGATTGCAGGATGCTTACACCTACAATATACGCGACAACGTATTTGCCAACGCGCAGACGGGCAATGTTGTCCTGATGAGCCAGAGCTTCCTGACGGGAAGCTGGCAGAGCGGCATTCATTATATGCTCCCCCTGCTCTCGTTCGCGTCGGGTATTTTTATCACCGAGCGGATCGAGGCACGATTCAAGAACGGCAAAGGGGTACACTGGCGGCAGATCGTGCTGATCATCGAGATCCTGCTGCTGGTCGCAGTGGGATTCCTGCCGCAGCAAATGAATACGATCGCCAATATCCTCGTGTCCTTCTCCTGCGCGATGCAGGTACAGACGTTCCGCACCGTACACGGCTACGGCTACGCGAGCACGATGTGCATCGGTAATCTGCGCAGCGGAACCGAGAGCCTGTCGCGCTATCTGCGCACACGTGACCGACAGCTGTTATATAAGGCGCTGCACTTCTTCGGGATCATCCTGATCTTTGCGGTCGGAGCAGGGGTCGGCGGCGTTCTGTCGAATCTGTTCGGCATCAAAACCATCTGGATCTCACCGGTCCTGCTGCTGATCGTCGTCATCATGATGGCAAAGGAAAGCCGATAACAAACCGGTCGATCGGCTCACAGGGTTCACCATTCATCACAGAAAGGTTCATTATGTTTACCATTGTTGTTTGTTCGGCAGTGATCTTCTTCTGGACACTGCTGATCATCTCATTTATCATTGACAGAAGCAGATACCGCAACTGTTATCTGCTGTTTCTCGCGCTGGCAAGCACCGTCTTTGCGTTGACGTTCCTTGCGGGCGAGCATCAAAAAAACGTTTTGGTCGTGATGATGATCACGATCCTTGCCGCTCTGTTGATCGTGCCGATCTTCCTCATCTGCAACGGGGTGGTGATGCTCATGCGTGAAGGACGCAGTCTTGCGAACCTGTTGTCGCTGTTTTTCGGGATCATCATCGCCCTCGGCGAGATCGCGATGCTGGTTGCTGTATTGATACCGGCGTTCGGCGGAAGAGAATGGATTACCGAAAGCTCTCTGCGCAGGATCAGCCGCATCAGTTTATTTTTCAGCTTTACGGTCATCTATATCTCGATGTGCTTCTTGGTGTTCATGATCTACTGCATTTTTCTGCAAATCATTCCGCGCAAGCGAGATTTTGACTATGTCATCATCCACGGCGCGGGACTGCTGGACGGCGACCGCATCTCAAAGCTCCTCGCCGACCGTCTGGACAAGGCGATCGAGGTCTATCAAAAAGACCCCACCCCTCCGATCATGATCCCCTCAGGCGGCAAGGGCTCGGATGAAACGATCTCTGAAGCCGAGGCGATGACACGCTACCTGATCGAGAAGGGGATTCCTCCCGAGAAGATCATCAGGGAGGATCAGTCCCTGACCACCTTCGAGAATATAAAATTCTCTAAAAGAATTATCGATAGCCGTGAGGGCAGTAAGTACACCGTGCTCGTCACCAGCAACTATCATGTTTACAGAGCGCTGCGCTATTGCCGCAAGAACAAGCTCAAATGCACCGGCGTCGGCAGTCACGTAGCGTTCTATTACTGGCCGAGCGCCCTGATCCGCGAGTTCATCGCCGTCCACTCCGAGAAAAAGCACCTGATCACCTTTATCATTGGATGGGTACTGTGCATGATTCCGCTGATCGTATCATTCTTTGCGCGTTGAACGGACGCGCGGCGGAAGGAAAACCGATAGCAGATACGAAAACTTTCCATTTTCCACTTTCCACTTTCCACTTTCCACTGAAAAAAAGCACGTGAGTATTTTCTTACCCACGTGCTTTTTTCTTTATCAGAATTATTTGATTCGCTTACCGATCTTATACGGTGTGTCGATATTCGCCAGATAACGCTGGATCAACGTAACGTCCATCACATCGAGGAACAGGTCGCCGTTGACGTTGCCGCGGCTGATCGTCACATCATCATAAGGGGTCTCGATGTACACGATCCTGCGCAGGAGTATAGCGGTATCAATGGATTCGACCGAGCCGCTGCCGTCGGCGTCGCCGAGGATGATCACGGGAGCTGAGGGCTTGGCGGTCAGGTGCGTCACCCCACCGTCGCCCTCGACGGAGACGACATATTTCTTTGTGATATTATTATCTGACTTGACGGTGATGGTCGCCTGACCCTCGCCTAGGGCGATCACCATACCGTTCGCGTCAACCACGGCGACGTCCTCATCACTGCTTGAATAGGTGAAGGACGCGATCGCGTTGGTGGGACGCACATCGGGCGCGATATGGAAGATCGAGCCTACGCCCATCTTCGCGCCGACCTTATCCGTCACATCCCATGGGATATAGAAATTGGTCAGCGCCGAGGAGGAGGAATAGTGTGACTGAGCGGTATTCTTACCGAAGGAATTGCTGTCGGCGCATCTGACGGTCGTGTTGCTCTTGATCGTGGTCGCCGTCGTGGTGGAGGTCAGCCAAATACCCGAGTCCGAGCAGTTGCGGATGCGGTTCCAGCGGACATTGCTCAGCTTGGAGCCATCAGCGAACAAGCCGATATTCTTGGTGCCCATGATATCATTATCATCGATCTTGTCGATGCTCATATCATAGACGCCGATGCCGTACTTGCCGCAGTTCATGATACGGTTGAAGCGGACGTTATTGACCTTGCCGCCGTTGGAGCCGTCGAGCTGGATGCCGTTGACCTCGGCGCCGTAGATCACATTGTAGCTGACGGTGGAAGCGCCGGCGTTATCGCGCAGGACGATGCCGTAATAGTTCTCGTTCGTATGGACGGTGTTTTTCGAGCAGAGGATCTCATTGTCCGCGACAGAGGCATTGCGAACGTCCTCCAGACGGATACCGTTGCCGCGGATATCGATGACGTTATCGTGAATGGAAACGCCGTCGATGTAGTAATCGCCCGCGGGCAGACCGCCGCTTTCATCTCCGCTGTCTACGGGAGATTTTTTGGTGAGCTTCTCACCGAGCACCGCGATACCCTGACTGGCATAGGAAGCGTACTTATCATCACTCGTACCGATCGCGTTCAGGATGTTGTAAGCGATCGTGATGCCGGCCTTGCCGGGCGCCTGATAGGCGTCGCTTGCGTGACTCTGCGTTTTGCCCTTTGCGGCTAATTTGCTCGACAGATAGGTACAGCCGCCGGGCTCAGCGTAGATCGTGATACCGCGCGGCGCGTTGTTGATGACGTTCTTGGTAATACTGACGTTCGTCCAGTTGAGCCCTTGGATCGCGATACTGCTCATATCGCGGAACACATTGGAGCGGATGGTGATATTGTTATGCGGACGGTTATGCACCGCCGTATGCGAGCCGATCGCACGGGGCATGTTCTCGAACATACAGTTCTCGATCAGCACGTTGGATACCGGCAGGTCCTCGCACCGACCGTTGGTGATATGGAACGGATGGAGCACATCGAGCTGGATCGCCTCATAGCCGTAGTTGCCGGGAGTGAGCTGCTGATCCGAGAACAAACAGCCGCGAACGGTCAAGCCGTCCACACCGGCGAACTCGGTCATATGCCCTTCCTTTTCATTCATCAAGGTCACATCATCCATCGTGAAGCTCTTGACATGGAAGGCTTTGATGATGGTATTCTCACCGAAGCTACCGTCAAAAACACCGCCGAAAACACGCACGTTCTCATACGCGTAGCCCGTTACACCCGTATTGTCGCCGTCTTCGTCACCGACGCGCAGCATATTGCCTGTGCCTGAGCGTGTGATCGTCACGCCGCGCAGATCGAGCGTTGTATTGCTGTAGATACGCAGCACATAATTGAGCGCATAGTCTCCCTCGGGGACAACGACCGTATAGGGCAGCTGCGCTGTTGCCTTTTGCTTTGCCGCATTCAGCGCGGATTGTACCGCCGAGCGGAAGCCATAGGTATCGATCTCACCCTCCGTCACACGGAGAATGACCTCCTCCTGTGCAGCGGCGCTCACGGGGAACACGAGCGCTGTGACCAATACCGACAGCGCCAGAACGAATGCCAAAGCATGCTTGATGGATGCTTTCATCGAATCACCTCTTTCCTCTCTATTGTAAGACATCGGTATCCAAAAATCAATAGTAACGCTGCCTAGGGTGACAGGAATAATCCGAACCGTGGTTTTGACGGGCATATTTCCGCCTGCCCATTGTTAAAATCCTCGCGAACCCGTCAGGGTTCGCTGTGGTTTTGCCGCGGTCAGACAAAAATCTGCACCGTCAAAACTCCGAAGGACTGAAAATGAGCAAGATTTCGAGCAAGTTTCGGTGCAGAAAGTGCAGGCAGGCTGGCGCCTGCCAAGAT
>CAMJJL010000083.1 GCA_946406145.1 uncultured Clostridia bacterium
CGGTGACCTCATCCTTACCAAGGATGCGCTCTACCGACTGAGCTATATCAGCATATTTCTCGCTGTTTATCCGAAACAGCTTATATATCATACCACAGGTTTTAAAAAAATTCAATACTTATTTGAAAGTTTTTTTCATTTTGCGGATATTTTTGTGATCGCGGCGGAAGGGGTCTTTCCGGATCGTTCCTTTGGATCGCGGATATATTAATAGTATAGAACGGAACTTATTGTATCTGATCGATCATGAAGGGGCTCGATCCGGCTGAAACCGACACGATGATTTTGTTATCCTGTTTATCTTGCCAACAGACGGGTTTTGTGGTATGATACATCATGGTGTGTTGTATAATGAGTGAATCGGTTGAGATTACTACAGTTTTAGCAACCCTCAGTCACCTTTGGTGACAGCTCCCTTAGGAAAGGGAGCCTTTAGGGACTTCACAATGACGATTGGCATGGATCCAATGAAGATCGCGCACACCTATCAGTTCATTAAACAGGTGATTTTTATGTCATTTCAACAGGATAAGATCCGCAACTTCTCTATCGTAGCGCATATCGATCACGGCAAGTCGACCCTTGCCGACCGTATTCTGGAGCAGACAAGCTCCGTCGCGGTGCGCGATATGGAGGATCAGCTGCTGGACGATATGGAGCTCGAGCGCGAGCGCGGCATCACCATCAAGAGCCACGCCGTGACGCTCGAATATAAAGCAGACGACGGCGAGACGTATCAGTTCAATCTGATCGACACCCCCGGTCATGTGGACTTCAACTATGAGGTCAGCCGATCCCTCGCGGCATGTGAGGGCGCGGTGCTGGTCGTTGACGCGTCGCAGGGCATCGAGGCGCAGACGCTCGCGAATACCTATCTCGCGGTAGACGCCGGGCTGGAGATCGTGCCGGTGGTCAATAAGATCGACCTGCCGTCCGCCGATCCCGAACGCGTGATCAATGAGATCGAGGACGTCATCGGTATCCCTGCCGAGGACGCGCCCTGTGTATCCGCAAAGGCAGGTATCAATATCCACGCGGTTTTGGAAAAGATCGTCAGCGATGTGCCTGCCCCCACAGGGGATGTCAACGCACCGCTTCGGGCAATGATCTTTGACTCCGTCTATGATTCCTATAAAGGTGTTATCATTTATGTCCGCCTCAAAGAGGGTCAGATCCATGTCGGCGACGAGTTCAGGCTGATGGCGACCGGCTCGACCTTCAATGTAGTGGAATGCGGCTATATGCGCGCTACTTCACTCGAACCCCGTGAGGGCTTGTATGCAGGCGAGGTCGGCTATATCACCGCCTCCATCAAGAGCCTGCAGGACGCACAGGTCGGCGATACTGTCACCCTGACCGCCAATCCTGCCGAAATGCCTCTGCCGGGTTACCGCGCGGTACAGAGCATGGTGTTCTGCGGTATCTATCCCGTGGACGGCGCTCGTTACGGCGACCTGCGTGACGCGCTGGAAAAGCTCAAGCTCAATGACGCGTCCCTCTCCTTTGAACCGGAGACCTCCGTGGCGCTGGGCTTCGGTTATCGCTGCGGCTTCCTCGGACTCTTGCACATGGAGATCATCCAGGAGCGTTTGGAGCGCGAGTATAACCTCGACCTCATCACGACCGCGCCCTCCGTTAACTACCGCATCACCCTGACCGACGGCTCGGTGCATATGATCAGCAACCCCACCAATTTCCCCGATCCCGCGCTGATCGCGTTGGCGGAGGAGCCGATCACCGACGCGCATATCTACTCTCCCGCGGATTATGTCGGCAACATCATGGAGCTGTGTCAGGATCGGCGCGGTACCTTCATCGGCATGGATTACATTGATTCGGATCGTGTCGACATCCACTATGAGCTGCCGCTTGCCGAGATCATTTATGACTTTTTTGATACGCTCAAGAGCCGTACCCGTGGGTACGCTTCCTTTGACTATGACTTTAAGGAATATCGCGAGAGCAAGCTCGTCAAGCTCGATATCATGCTCAACGGCGACGTGGTCGACGCGCTGAGCTTCATCATCCACGCGGACAAGGCGTATCCCCGTGCGCGTAAGATGGCGGAGAAGCTCAAGGAAAATATTCCGCGCCAGCTGTTTGAGATCCCGATCCAGGCGTGTATCGGCGGCAAGATCATCGCGCGCGAGACCGTCAAGGCGATGCGTAAGGACGTTCTCGCCAAGTGCTACGGCGGCGATATCAGCCGAAAGAAGAAGCTGCTCGAAAAGCAGAAGGAAGGCAAAAAGCGTATGCGCCAGTTAGGAAGTGTGGAGGTTCCGCAGGAGGCGTTTATGGCGGTGCTGAAATTAGATACAGACTGATTCGGTGAATGGTGAACGGTGAATGGTGAATGGTGCCGGTCACTCGCTTCGCTCAAACAATACTATTTTGATTTTTATCTTTTTGAGGTGAACGATATGTCTGACGACCAGTCAGCGAAAAGAGAAAAGAGCTTTATTGAGCGATTATTCGGCTCAAAGGACAATGAAACAAAACAGGCGCAGACAGAGGAAGAGATCCTCTCGCTCGTCGAAGAGGGACAGGAAAAGGGTCTGATCGAGGATGACACCAAGGATATCATCGAAAATGTCTTTGACTTTGACGATACCGCCGCCTATGAGATCATGACCCACCGCCGTGATATGACCTCGCTCGAGGACACCGACGATCTGCAGACGGTCGTTGATCTGGCGATCCGCAGCGGTCATTCGCGCATCCCCGTATGGCGTGATGATATCGACAATATCATCGGCATCCTCTATGTCAAGGATCTGCTCAAATTTGTCGGCGCTCCGGCGCCTGCGAATTTCAAGCTCAGTCAGCATCTGCGTCCGGCGCTCTTCGTGCCGCGTACCAAGAACTGCCGATCCCTCTTTTCCTTTATGAAAAAGAACAGGACACAGATCGCGGTCGTGGTGGATGAATACGGCGGTACCGAGGGTATCGTGACCCTCGAGGATCTGATCGAGGATATTTTGGGCAATATCCAGGACGAGTATGATAACGAGGAAGAGGAGATCCGTAAGCTCTCTGACGGCAAATTCACCGTGGATGGCAGCACCTCGATCGAGGATGTGGAGGAGCGAATCGGCGTCGAGCTCAGCGACGATGACAGCGAGACGATCGCAGGCTTTTTGCTGAGCAATCTGGGACGCATCCCCACGGAAGGTGAGCAGCCTTCGATCGAAGCACACGGGCTGCGTTTCACCGCCGCACAGACAGACGGCAGACGCATTACAGAGGTGCTGATCGAAAAATTGTAAAATTTCTGTGCAATATTATTGCATTTTTGTTTCTTTTTGCTATAATAGAACTGTTCGGGAAGTCCCGAGACGGGGTTTCTCAATTTGTAACATCATAAACTACGATATTCGGAGGAATAACAATGAAAAGAATTTTTGCATTTATTCTGGCTGTTGCGGCGATCGCCGCAGTGCTTTGCGCGTGCGGTAAATCCGGCGAAGTAAAAACGACCGTTCCCTCAAAGTATGACGACGGTTATGCGAGCTCCTATGCGAAGTCCACCTCTACCGATGGTGATAAGAAGGTATATGAGTTCACTGATGATCAGTATAAGCAGTATACCAATAACCATAAGAATTCTCTGGGCGCGGATATCCAGAAGGCGATCGGCGCAATGCATGAGAGCTCCGGTGATCAGAAGAGCAAGTACGGCGAGTATGCTTATATCAACGAGGAGAAGAAGGCTGTCATCGTCGGCGTACACACCGATCAGTATGATGAAGCGACCGCGAAGGAAGAATCCAAGATCGCGGCGGAATACGGCTTCAAGTATTTCCAGAACATCAAGGATCCTGTTGACAAGATCAGCGTTATCTACTGTGACGCGAACAATCAGGATACCGTGTTCGGTACCTTTGAGTACACCGCTGAGAAATAAGACGGATGATAAGGCGCTCCCGATGGGGGCGCTTTTCTTATGCAACCGAGAACAAATTTCATCGGAAAACATAACAGAGATTTTGATCTCATCTTGCACAATCCGCTCGAATATGCTATATTGCAACAGGGAAGTGATGGATATGACAAAGAAACAAATCGCTCATCTCGCGGTAGAGGCGCTCAAAACGGAGTATCCCGACGCGATCTGCTCCTTGCATTATACCGATCCGCTGCAGTGCTTGGTGGCGACGCGGCTCTCTGCCCAATGCACCGACGCGCGTGTGAACATGGTCACGCCCGCGCTGTTTGAGCGGTATACCTGTGCTCAGGATTTTGCCGACAGCACGCCCGAGGAGCTGGCGGAGTATATCAAGTCCTGCGGCTTATATAAAACGAAATCCAAGGATATCATCGCGATGGCGCGCGTACTGTGCGAGCAGTACGGCGGTGAGGTGCCCGACAGTCTTCAGGCGCTGATCGCTCTGCCCGGTATCGGCAGAAAGACCGCCAACCTCGTGATGGGCGATATCTTCGGCATGGAGGGCGCTGTGGTCGTCGACACGCACTGTATCCGCATCACACGCCGTCTGGGACTGCACAATGAGACCGATCAGAAGAAGATCGAGATGATCCTGCGCGGACTCTTGCCGCCCAAGGAGAGCAACGACTTCTGTCATCGTCTCGTGCTCCACGGCAGAGCCGTCTGTACCGCGAGAAAGGCGATGTGTGAGAATTGCTGTATGAGTGAGTTTTGCAGGAAGAAAGCTTGACGGTTAACGGTTAACGGAGAACGGTTAACGGTGGTGGGAAACGTTGACACGTTTTGGATTGGTATGACATAGCTAGAAAAATAACGCTCGTGACTCTATGAAATCGCGAGCGTTACTTCTTTTATTCTGTTGAGATTGCTACGTCATCGGCAAATCGCCGAATCCTCGCAATGACAATTATATATTGGGTGAGGGCGGAGCCCTCCCTCAACATTCACTATACACCGTTAACCAAACTAACCGTTCACAAAAGGTTCACACACTATTCACAGGGTTTTACATGTTTCGTCACAATCGTATGATATGATAATAGCAACATCAACAAAGGAGGTGACAACATGAACGCTGTGAAGAAGCCGTCTGTGCTGGTATGCGTTACGGGACAGTATGACTGCGACCGTCTGATCGAAGCCGGATTCGAAAGGGCAGCTGCAGAAAACATGGCGCTGCACGTATTCTGTGTGCATACGCCGACCAACGATTTGACAAACTTTTCTGATGAACTGGAGTATCTGTATCGCACCGCAAAGGAATTAGGCGCGGATATGACCGTATCTTTCAGTCACAATGCGCCGGGCAGCGCGGCCGACTTCGCACACAAGGTCAACGCAAAGTATTTGATCACAGGCGTCCCGGACGAACGTCCGAACGGATTTGTCCTGACACTGCACAAGCTCTTGCCGAGAATGCAGATTACAATGGTAACAAAAGAAGGCGACCGTCTGTTGTATTCGCTCGACGCGACGGACAGAGCGTTTGCCTGAGTTTTGGTCAACGCGCGTAATTCACTATGCGCCGACCGAAAGGAATAACAAAACTACTTAGGATTTTACATATCATCAATATATTTTTCAGTCGAAAACCGTCCGCAAGGGCGGTTTTTGATGTTCACAAAAAAAGAGAACCCTTATGTTTCAAGCGTTCTCTTATATCTGTCTATATTGTGTTAACCGATTTCAAACGGGATCTCCATTCCTGCAAGATACCGCTGAATCAACGTAGCGTCGATGATCTCCAATATTCCGTTTCTATCTACGTCGGCATTCATTATCGTATCCTCATCAACATCCATCTCTAACTTGGAGCAGTATCGTTGGATATACGTTACATCAACCGAAGTCACCGCGCCGTCACCGTTCGCGTCGCCTGCTTTTGCAGGATCCAAGCAAACAAAAGTGAAGTCGTTTTCATTTGCGTAACGCTGAGCGGCAGTGTTGGAATAACCGTAGATCGTAAAGCCCGGAACCTTTCCGCTCCACCAATCGTTCGAATAACCAAAAGCTTCGGAATAAATTTCAGAAACAGTCGAAGGGATCGTCACGCTTTTGAGATTCGGACAACCGTAGAACGCGGAGTCTTCTATTCCGGTAATGTTATTACCGATGGTGATTTCTGTTAATTCATTATGGTTTTTAAATGCTCCTAAACCTATGGTTGTGATTTCAAAGCCGTCAAGATTTGCAGGAATCACTACCTTTGAGTCAGTCCCGTTATAGTGTGTGATCGTATTTTCGTCATGCTCCCAAACCGGAGCTTCCGTCAACAAGACCTTGAATGAGCCTGTATCCCAATCGGAATTGAAACTTACTTCGTAATAGTAGGTTTCACCGGCATTAAGACTACCGAATAATTTCAGACTGCCTTCTTTATCTGAGCCGTAAGCCACGCCGATCACTTCCATTTCCGAGTTGTACAAGAAGCCTCTGGTATCCTCATTATCCGTTGTTGTCGCGGTGAACACAGCCCGCATATCTCTATCGGGAATGAATTTTAATCGTACGGTATCCCCACCGTTCACGATCCTGACGGTAAGGGGTTCGTCGAGCTGAATAAACTCCGGATTGAGGCTTGGCGGCTCGCCGAGAGAGATAAAGGTAAAATGATTGTCGCCGGCATAGGTTTCGGCTGTGGTTCCGCTGTAGCCGGTGATGACAAAATCCTCCATACGCTCACTGCTTTCCCATCCTTGATCGTATCCAAAGGCTTCTTCACCTATTTCTGTTACAAATGGTGGTATTTCTATGTTTTTCAGCGAGCTGCAACCATAGAATGCGTCTTCGCCGATATAAGTGACCGAATCAGAGAGCGTTATGCTCGACAAACTCTCGCAATAGCTGAAAGCACTTTTATTGATCTTCATGACAGAGTCCGGAATCACAATACTTTTCAGATTTGTGCAGCCAGAGAACGCGTTTTCACCGATTGTTTTTACGCAGTCGGGAATCAATATCTCTGTCAACCCTTCACAATACCAAAAGGCATAGTCGCCGATGGTTTCTACGCTGCTCGGAATCACGGTACTTGAGCAACCTTGAACCAGTCTGTTGCCGGAAGTCGAGATAACGGCATTGCAGTTTTCTCTACTATCATAATATGGATTGCCGCTGTCTACGATAATGCTTTTCAAATTCGTACATCCTGCGAACACACCGCTGCTGAAATAAGATACATTTGCGGGTATTGTAACGCTCGTCAACCCCGTACAATGCATAAAAGCACACCAAGACAGGCTTTCTAAACCGTCCGGCAAGTCGAGACTTGTCAACCCGATACAGCCGTTAAACGCGTGTTGACCGATTTCTATTACGCTGTCCGGCATTATCAAATTTTTCAGATTCACGTTTTCTTCATTGTTATCCAGCAAAAACTCGTTGATCATTACCGTCCCCGGCTTTATCTCCAGCGTTTTGGGAACGCTTCCCTTGTAAGCATACGCCGTTTTACCGATATAGACAACGCCATCCGGATGCGCTTCATACAGCGCATTATACCATGGTGTTTCCGCAAATGCGTCATTTCCCACGCGCTCTATGCTTTTCGGTAACGTAACATGTGACAGATTTGTACATTGACTGAATGCGTCATTGTCTATCTGCTTTACGCTTTCAGGGATGGTTACTTGTGACAGATTTGTACAGTTTCTGAACGCCTGACTGCCAATCTGCGTAATGCCTTCAGGGATCACAACGCTCGTCAGATTTGTATTGCCGCGAAAAGCTGCCCAGCCGATATCCGTTACCGTACAGCCGTCGATTGTGTCGGGGATGATCAATTCAGTAGAGGAACCGTTATAGCCTTCTATTGTTGCCGTACCGTCATCATAAGTGACGTATTCCCAGTCTGAGCCTTGCTCTAATACTACCGTTATGCTGCCCGTTGTATCGCTGTAATACTTCACACCGAAATAATAGAGCTGCCCGGCTGATACACGGTAGTTTATTTTAAAATTACTTCCCGTACCGTCGTCATCACTTGTTTTGATCTCATCCATGTTTTCATCATACAGATAACCGTAGGTGTCGTCATCTCCGACAGAGTAAAAGCATACTGTCATATCTGTTTCGGGGACGAATTTCAGATATGCGATTTCTTCTTCGGTCTTGATATTCACCGTGACCGTGTTACCCAGCTTGATTTCCGGATAATCTCCCGTTGAAGCTTTATTGTCAACCGTTGCAGATACCGGGATTGATACAAAAGAGAACAAGCTCATTACGACAACAAGAGCTAATAAACGAAGAACGGTATTCTTGCATTTCGACATTTTTTACCTCCTATAATCAATTTGACATTCAGTGAATGTCATTGTTCACCGCCATTGTAGCATATAATACTATATATGACAAGTCCTAGATGTCATATATATATAGAAGAAATAAAATGTTTATCAACAAAGCAAAAAAACGGTGCAAACAATATTGCGGCGAGAGAACCGCAAAGATCAGAACGCAGGTGGGTATTTCCCACAGAGAACGCGACGGACAGAGCGTTTGCCTGAGCTTCGGTCAACGCGCGTATTTCACTATGCGCCGACCGAAAGGAATAACAAAACTACTTAGGATTTTACATATCA
>CAMJJL010000084.1 GCA_946406145.1 uncultured Clostridia bacterium
ACGCCTCGGTGGACTTTCACCACAGAGCATTGATATGCCCGTCATACACGAAAAAAGCGGTGACACAAAGTCACCGCTTCATCTTTTTAATTCAAATTACTCTTTGATCTTCTTTACAGCGAATACGCCGAGACCCATTGCCATAAGCATAAGAGCGATCATCGCAAAGGTGTAGTCACCGGTCTGAGGAGAGGTGCTGCCGTTGTTTGTGCCGCTGGCACTTGCAGGAACCGCCTGACCGAAATACGCAGTTGCGTGAACGTCGGTGAGGGGCTTGATAACCAGAGTCTTGCTGGTCAGGCTACCCTCTACGATCTCGTACTCACATGCCAGAGCCCAACCGGTGAAGGGAGCATCCTTCTCGGTAGCAGTCAGGGTAACAGTGTCGCCGGAGCCCTTCTTGACCTTGGTGGGATTAGCGCTGACGGAACCGTCGCCGGAGTTATCAACAAAAATTGTCAGATAATCCTTCTCAACAGAGAAGCTGGCAATTGCAGTGATGTCGCCGTTAGGCTTAATCGTAAACTCAGGAGAGTACTCATCGCCGCTGACTTTAGTGTAAGAACCGGTCATGATCCACTTGGTGAAATAGCCATCGCCCTCAGTTGCGGTCAGAGTGACTGTGCCATCCTCGGCAACGCTGACAGCGCTGGAAGTAGCGGTACCGCTGCCCTCGGTGCTGACGGTAATCTTATACTTACCCTCAGGCTTCGGGCTCTCCGCCGCATAAAAAGACGCTGTCGCTAAGGCAAAAATCATCATTGCAACAAGTGCGATAGAAATTACTTTCTTCATTTTTATCATCTCCATAAAATAGTAATAATGGTTTACATGTGAATGATACCATCAATTGTCCGGTTTGTCAATAGCAGAATTCAAAAAAACTTCTATAATTATATAAATAAAAAGCAGATAAAATGCTCCGGTTTTGATACTTTGCACAAACCGACCGTTTATTAACAGAATTTACTTATAATAACTGCTTTTATAATAGCCGCCTTTTTTATAATATTTTCTGTTGACATTCAAGCCGTAATAAACAAAGCCGATGATTTTTGCGTCCGCAAATTGCAGCTGGCGGATCGTTTCGCTGATCATCGGGTACTCTGACTTCTCGTGACGAACCACAATAAGATAACCGTCAATGACGTTGGAAAGCAGTGCGGCGTCCGATACAATCGTAATCGGCGGAAAATCAAAGATAATGTAATCATAGCTTTCCTTCAGCCGTTTGATCAAGCGGAGTATTTCCTGTGAGCTGATCAAGGTGGTAGAATCAGGCGGCACGTTGCCGGCGGGAAGGATGTCGATGTTCTTGTCCTCCAGGTGCATCAGCGGAATCTCGGCGATATCGCCTGACAGCCAGTTGGACATACCCGGAGCGGAGCGAACGTTGAATTTTTGAGCGATCGTGGGAAGACGCAGATCGCAATCGATCAGAACGACCCTCTTGTTGATCTGTGCCAGCGAGATAGCAAGATTAGACGAGACGGAGCTTTTACCGTCAGCACGGTGTGCCGAGGTAACGCCGATACACTTACAGCCGCTGCCCGGCAGAGAGAAGGTGATGTTTGTCCTGAGGGTCTTATAGGCTTCCTGTACCGAAAAAGGAGTGGAATCGGAGAGAAGCATCTTCTGAGGATCAAAAGTAGTTTCGAACTTTTTATTATCACGTTTTTTCATCACTTCTCACCCCGCTTTCCCTTATCCTTTGAGGAGGGGCGCTCACCGTATCCGTAAGCGTAATACCCTTTTTCTTTCTCGTCAGATGATTGCAGTACGTCGGGAATGACGCCGAGGATCGGCAGAGAGAAGCGATCTTCGACATCCTGCACGCTCTTCACCTTATCATCCGTTAATGTGCTGACGATCACCTTGATGAGAACCAGTACGGCGCCCAGCAGGAATCCGATAATCGAATACTTGAAGTAATTCGGCTTATAGCGCTTATCGGAATACATAGGATAGTCGATGATCTTCATCGAGCTGCCGACGACGATCTCGGACATGTAGGCCGGAGCGGTGTTGGCGATCGCGTTCGCAAGAATATAGGCAGTCTCGGGATCCTGATGCTCCACGTAAATAGCGATGACCTCCGTTTCATCCTGAACCGAGGCGGTGACAATTTTCTTAAGAGTACTAACCGGGATATCCAGACCGACCGACTCGGCTGCAGCAGTGAGGATCTTGTTGCTGCGGATTACATTGACATAAGTATCTACAAGCTGCTTACCTGCGTTGATATCCTGAAAGGTCAGGTTATCGCTTTTGTGCTGATTATTGACGTAAGCCGTAAAGCTGCTGCGATAGGTCGGCTTAATGAATATCTTTGTCGCGGCAAACGCCATGCCGGCAACCAATACGCCAACCAGCAGGATCAGCCAAAGCTTTGACCAGATTGCCTTGAACACCGGCAGCAAATCGATTTCTATTTCTTTTTTGCGTTCGTTGTTTTCCATATATTCTGCACTCCTTTGCAGAGAACTGTTTGAGCTTGTTACTGAGCAACTTCGTACAGCAAGCGCCTAACTTGCCATTATAATCAATGATATATTATAACACTTTTTCGCCTAATGTCAACAAGATTTTTTTGATGTGCGTTTTTACGCTTTTCTCTGCGCGTTTTTGTAAAAAATCAACCGCACCACTCACAGCAACCGAATGGCGCGGTTGATCAAAGTTATTATTTCAGTCCAAAATGATCAATGAGAACGGGGCATGCCGCTCACTGCGCCGCTGTCGCGGCGGCCGACTGTGTCGCGGCGGGTTGCGTCGCGGCAGCAGCGCTGCTTGTATTCGTGCTTTCGGACGCTTCGGTTACGCCGGTGCTCATCGGCTCATAGAAAATATCCAGCATCTTGCTCAATACCTCCTCGTCACTCACGTGCATTTCCGCGTTGATTCCCTTGGTGATCTCGCCGTCAAACTTGACGATCTCTACATCCGAAAGGCTGTGGATGTTCGCTATGGCGGAGGAAGCGATATAAATCAGTTCCGACGCGCTGAGCGATGTTTCGGAATTCTCTTTGATCGCGGAGTACAGGTCGGGGATCATACCCGGATTCTGCTTTGCTTTGGGGATGATGGAGCCGAGGAACGACATGATATAATCCTGCTGCCGCTGCATGCGGTCATTGTTGGATTCGAGCTCCGTGATATCACGGCGGCGGACATAATACTCCGCCTCCTTGCCGTGCAGGGTGACCTCTTCTCCCTCGCTGATGGTGCGTCCGTCCTCGGGTGAGGTGAAGGTCAGCGCGGAGGTCACCGTCACACCGCCTACCGCATCGTTCAGCGTGGAGACAGCATTCAGATTGATCTCAAAGTAGTTTTCCATCGGAAGTCCGAACATCAGTCGCGAAACTGACCTGTTGGTGTTATATCCTCCGGTGCTTCCTTTTTCACTGTACGCGTTGGAATAGGCGATCTGGATCCGTTCGGTATCGATAAAGGCGCCTTCCTGTGAATACACGTTGACATCCGTGATGATATCACGCGAGATGTTGAGGATCTTGACCTGACCGTTCTTGGTATTGATCGCCAGAACATAGATCGCGTCTGCCATTTTCAGACCCTTATCGGGACCGTGACCGTCATCAACACCGATCAATGTCAGCGTGACGAGATCATTATTATATAAGTAAGAAGATCCCTTGTAGTTGATGATACGACCGTACTTGTCGCCGAGCTCAACCTCATTCTTGGCGCTGCTTTGAGTGGGGAGCGACACCTCAAACTGCTTGTTCGCATGGATGTTTCTTCGTCCGATCTCACGCATGACAAAGAAGGTTCCGACCAGTGCGATGATAAGCGCCAGCGGTATGGACACGGCAGCGATCAGTACGCCCTTCCACTTCTTCTTTTTACGCGGCTGTTCTTCGGGTTGATGCGTTCTTTCGGGAGCTTTCTGCTCCTGCTCCGGCGCCGCTGCCGCTGCGGACAGGACAGACACCGTCACAGCCTCTTCCGCTCCGGCTGCTTCCCCTTCCTCGGGGGTACGCGCCGCATTCGATTCAGTCTCCTGCGCCTTGTCTGCGGTCTCTTTCTCTGTATCTGAGGACACAGCGGCATCAACGCTTGCTTCCTGCTGTGCGCTTTGTGTATTCTCAGGGCTTTCCGCAGACTTGGGATCCTCCGCGATCTCGGGGCTCTCTGCAGCCTCGGGTTTCTTCGCCGTCACAGGGCTCTCAGTCGGCTTTACGCTCTCGTTACGCGTATCGACAGCCGGTTTGGGCTGTTCTTCCAACGAAGCGATATTCACGCGCGGTGCGATCACGGATTTCTTCGGCGGCATTTGCGGAACCCGTTCGGGAAACAGCTCCTTTGACGCTTCACTGCCTGTTCGGAGCCGATCATCATTAAGAGAACGTCTGGATGTCTGCGGACTCTTTTCTGCCTTTGCGCCGTCCTCTCCACCGCGAGAATGGCGAGGACGGTAATGTTTTTTATCTTTTGCGCTCATCTGCCAATACCCCCTGTACCAAAAATCGAGTGCCGGATGATTCTGTGCAAGTGCTGAGCGTGAGAATCCGATCCTCGGTGGTCAGTTCCACATTCTCCCGTACATTGTAATCAAAAGAACGCGGTTTCAAAGTCGAGTCAAGATAATCTTGGAATGACTCGGCGTTACGAAAGTCGTATGAATTAAGGATGTGTCTGTCATCAAACGTATAGGCTGCGTAAATCAGATACGTATAGATCTTATCCTCCGTAAGGACGAAAGCCGTCGTATTATCCTCAAAGAAATCGGCTTTGGAAAACCGATGCAGCGTGGCAAACATGGAACCGTCGAGCATATTATGCCCGTAAAGCACGGTGACCGGGTCATGCATGTCCGGATTATTTTTCAGCTCGGAGTAAATAGAACCGGCGAACTGATACTGACGGTAGATATTGTGATCCAGATAGAAGAAGTCGTCTTTATCCGCGGCGCCGCGTAACACAGGATAATCCACGTTGGTGTTCGGGATATAGATCCATGCGTAGATATCCGTGTTGATGGACTTGAGCTCAGCGAAATCGACATTGAGATCGCCCGGATCAGCCAGCTTGTAGCCAAAGGTCTTGTCAACCGCGGGCTTTTCAGTGGGCGCTTGCGCGGTCGTTTCCTCAGACGGTACGGTCGCTTCATCCGCCGAGGCAGGTGTTACATCCTCACGCCGAACAGTCTCGGAAGCAAGCTGTGAGCGGATAAGCAGTGTGCCGCCGACAATGATGATCAGCACACAGACAATCAAAACGATAATCCACACGGTCTTTTTCTTTTTGTTCATCTGTTCACTGCCTCCATTCATGCTGCCATACTGTGATAACAGAGTATTACACAGAGATATTATACCTCCGGTTAGTTTTTCTGTCAAACATGATTATGTGACATTATTACCATACAAACGCAAGAACATTTAGCTAAAATAACCATAAAGCAAGCGACAGCTGCCCGGCTGCCGCCTGTCTGAGCCTATTATTCTGTTTGATCGGGAGCGATCTTAAGGCACAGCCGCACACTTTGCGCTGTGAAAGAGAATCTCTTTTTTGGGAAAGTTGCATAGTTTTATGCAATTTTTTTGTTGTTTTCGGCATGGGTGGAGGTGTTTCTATGATTACTATCCAATCGGGAAAAATGATAATCCCGGAAGAAGAGCGTTTCGTCGGATTCGCAGGCGACGATCGCATCAGTACAAAGCAGTTCATCCTGCCGCAGACACAGATCACCGATATCGATACGGTATTCTCGCTTTATCTGCGGTTTGATGACGACAGGGTGACCTCGGCTCCCCTGAACATCAGTATCGTTGACAGCGACACGATATTGACGTGGCATGTCCGAGCGGAGAATCTGCTCAAGTCGGGTATTGTAATGGCTCAGATCAAATACACGAACGGTGAAGGCTGTGTGGCACATTACGGTTGTGATTACTTTGTGGTCGGTGACATTTCGGAGCGCGGTGACGACGGCGAAGAATACGATATTCTCAGCCGTACGGAGTTTGAGGAACGTATGGCGCAGGCGGTACGTGACGCACGCGCAACCGCGCCGTATATCGGCGATGACGGCTACTGGTATATTTACAGCAGAGAACAGGGTGACTATGTCCGCTCCTTCTCGGCGAGCGGTATTCCGGTTGACAGCGAGATCAGCGGTACCAGTACGAATCCGATCGAGAACCGGGCGGTGAAGCAGTATGTCGACGCATGCGACAGCACAAAGGTCGATAAGACGACCTGCGTCGCGGGCGTGGCGCTGAACAGCGGCATCACTGCCGATGATCTGTATGAGGGACTGGCGGACACGATCAATCCGCCGACGGTGACGATCGGCACGACGCACGGCTATCCGGCGCAGTACGGAAAGACGTTTGAAGGCACGCCTGTTTTTTGCACCGGACAAAATGTGTGGAAAGCGCTCGCCAAAGCAGAGGATATCCCGACTAAGACCTCCGAGCTGATCAACGACAACGGTTTTTTGAATGACGCGGATATAAAAAACTATCTGCATTATGTCGCAGTGACCCAGGATTCAGCTTCCTTGATCTATCACCATTCGCTTGCGAATCTTACTCCTAATTCGTATTCGTATGTACTTCCGGAGTGGTGGTCTAAAGAGGAAGGGGGCACGATTACTACAGACGCGCCGCCGAACCGTACCAAAGCGGCGTGGATATTTTATATCATACCGTCATCGTCTTCGTCGTATGGAATGCAAATCTGGCTTGAACCATCGTCCGATATCATTTATAAACGTATAAAAGTCATACAGCATACCGATGACGATGATGAGTTTGTCTGGGGCGCGTGGTCTTTCGTTACCGATCCGTCTTTATCTGTTTCGGGAGCTTTTGCGGACGCAAAGGCTGTCGGGGACGCTTTTGCAACTAGTATAAAGTATAAAGGAGCGTCACCGAGCGATTATAATAACACGCTTTCAAACATCGAAAAAAATACTTGTTCATACGTTACTGGATCACAGTGGAATGATGCCCCGGTTACTGATGCAGGATTTGTAATAACAACTAAAACTGATGCGAATAATTATGGTTCACAGATATGGATCGCAAATTATCCAACGTCTGGTAATGGTTATTCAGGTGTTTACATAAGAAGATTCTCTGGCGGTAATTGGACAAATTGGTTTAGCCTTGCTGATTCAACTCTGTCTAAGGTCGGAGCATTTGCAGAAGCAAAAGCTGTCGGGGATGCGCTTTCGCAAAAGGTCGGTATTGCTGACATGGTGCCTTATCTCCATTATGAGGCTGTAAGCGCACCGGAAGAAGGAACAACGTATTCGTTAGGAGACCGTACTCCTAATTCTTATTCATATGTGAGTCCGTCATGGTTCACGGACGCACCGCCGAATGTCGCGAAAGCGGCATGGATATTGACTATTATTCCGAGAGTTTCTTCATCCTTCGGTATGCAGATTTGGTTTGAACCATCGTCCGATATCATTTATAAACGCATAAAGGTCAAACAGCAAATCGATGGCAGTGATGAGTTTGTCTGGGGCGCGTGGAGACGTCTTGACGACGCTTATGATTCAGACAGAACATATTTCGCCTTTGGCGATAGTCTTGTTGCAGCTCAAATTGGGCGTTGGTCTGGTCCTACAAAGTATAGTAAACGTGGTTATGCTGACACCACAGCGGCAATGCTGCATATGACTTTGAATAATCAAGCCGTCGGCGGTCAGGGGTTAATTAAAGATTGGGCACTGATTATAGATACAATCAATGATTTGGATATGAGTGATGCAGGATTGATTACTGTAGGATGGTACGGCAATGACGGTGCAATATACCGTAAAGCAGGATTGGCTATGGGTAGTTATACAGACGTTACTACAGTAGATGTTACCGATGCCGCCGCTGTCAAAGCGCTTGTTACTTATGGCAGCGACGGACTTCCTGCAGAGAATGGCTTTGGCACTACCGTCATGGGTTACTATTTCACCATAATGAAACTTTTGCAAACAAAGTGCCCCTATGCTCAGATTGTATTAGTTACCGGCTATGGTCATGGTGGTGGCAGTCAGGCTGATCACCTACCTCCGACTTTTGAAAATCAATTTACCGCAGTTCGTACCTTTGGATCAGGGCCCAGCCATACTTATCAAGAAATGTTTGACGAGCTTGAAAAAATGGCAAATCTTCATAGTTGGGGTTGCGTGAATCAGGCAAAAGGCTGCGCGTTCAATGAGTTTAATGCGGCATATCTTTTTGGCGATCATGCTCATCCGACAGATGAGGGGTACGCAAAGTACGGTAATAATCTGGCGCCGAGAATCGCGCAGTTTTATGCGAACAGAAAGCTCGTTACTTACGATTGATAGAGGCTTTGGAGTGAAAAAAGAGCAACGTCATGCGGCGTTGCTCTTTTCAGTTTGTCGAAAAAGTATATAAGTTAGGAACAGTACGTCTATCATCCTCCC
>CAMJJL010000085.1 GCA_946406145.1 uncultured Clostridia bacterium
AGTACTACACTCTTTGTTAAGTTAATCTTGTTGATAAGTCAGCCCCTCATCCGACTCGGCTTGCGCCGAGCCACCTTCCCCCCGAGGGGAAGGCTCAAAAGACGTGCGCGTCCCCCCAAGGGGAAGGCTTTTTTGACTTCACAGTACGTTTCAGTAACATAGAAAAAGGCGCCCGCGCCTTGCGGCTTATTTCGCAAACACATTGGTGACGCCGAAGAAATCGAAGGTCAGGGTGCCTGCCTCATGATCCCACTTGACGGTCTCATGCTCGTCACATTCCTCGGTCTTGGCGCCGAGTCTGGTGGTGATGTGGAGGTCGATATCGTCGTTCTCCACGGCATAGGTGCCTTGACAGCCGGGGATGCCGAGGACACACGCAAAGGTGTCGTCATCATAGAACTTGATGTACGCGCCTGTCTCCCGGATGACGGAGCCGTACAGCACGCCGATGGACTGCTGTTCACCGTCCCTGTAGACGGCGGACAGGTTCCACTGATTGCCGACCAACTCGCTCTTGACAGGCGTGCCTGTGTCACCCGAGGGTGCATCCGCGGATGTTTTTTCGTTGTCTTCGGAGGGTGCTGATTCCGTCGGCGCGTCGGTAACGTCGATATATACATCCTTCGACGCATCCGCACTCGCACCCGTGGGTGTATTATTATCCGTACCCTTTGTAGTGCTGCTGCAAGCGGTCAACAGCGCGATCACGGCGATCACGGCAAATATTTGAATGATATATTTCATATTAACTCCTTTTATATAAGCCTTCCCCTCGGGGTGCCCCCGTTGGGGGAATGTCCGCAAAGCGGAAAAGGGGGGAGCCGCTTCCGGCGAGGAGAAGGTGGGCAATTTGCTCTAAGCAAATTGGTCGGATGAGGGGCTGACTTATCAACAAGATTAACTTAACAAAGAGTGTAGTACTTTTCCTCGATCCTCGGTAGATGCACAGCCTCACCGAATCCGTCATCTGTAGGAATAGTAGTCCCCTCATCCGTCTCCCGTTGGTCGACACCTTCCCCCCGAGGGGAAGGCTTTTTGATTCCGTGCCATATTATAGTGACATAGAAAAAGGCACACGTGCCCCCGAGGGGAAGGCTCTTCCAACCACAAAAGCCTCCGTTAGATTGCGGAGGCTTTTGATCATTGTCATTGATAGATGATAACGGACACGCATGTCCGATACGCGTATCCGACACATGTCCGGCACGCGTGCCTATTTCAGATTCTCGATCGCCGCCTTGATCAGGGCGAGCTTCTCGCGCTCACGCTCCGCCTGATTCTTGATCTTCTCGATGACGGCGGCGGGCGCCTTGCCCATAAAGCCGGGGTTATTGAGCTTCTTCTCATCCTGAGCGAGCATCTTCCCGGTCTGTTCGAGCTCCTTGTTCAGACGCTTTAATTCCGCATCCTTATCGACCAGCTCATTGAGCGGGATATAGAGCTTCGCGCTGGCAGTGACGACGGTCACGGCGCCGTCGATGTCAAAGTCGGTGTCGATCTCGACCTCATTCGCACAGGCGAGCTTCTTGAAGAATTCGACGCCGTGGCGGAAGGTATCCTGCTCCTTGGTCGCGATATAGAGCTTCGCCTTCTTAGAGGGCGGTACATTCATCTCGTTGCGCTGCGTGCGGATGGCGGTGATCGCCTTCATGATCTTCCGCATATCCTCCGCCTCGCGCTCAAAGCACAGCTGTTCGGTGTATTCGGGATACTGCTCGCGCATGATGGTCTCGCCCTCATGGGGGATGTTCTGCCAGATCTCTTCGGTGATGAACGGCATGAACGGATGCAGCAGCTTTAAGATCTTGTCGAGGACAAAGACCAGCACCTGTCTCGCGTTCTGCGCGGCAGTCTCATCGTCGGAGTAGAGATCGGTCTTTTTCAGCTCGATGTACCAGTCGCAGAAGCAATCCCAGATGAAGTCATAGAGCTTTTGTACCGCGATACCGAGCTCGAATTTCTCGAGGTTCTCGGTCATATCCTTGCACAGGGTGTTGAGGGTGGACAAGATCCACTTATCCTCCAGCTTCAGTTCAGTCGGCAGTTCGAGCGGCACCTCGTGCCCTTCGATGTTCATCAGCACAAAGCGGCTGGCGTTATACAGCTTGTTCGCAAAGTTGCGGCAGCTCTCCACGCGCGTCTCGCTGTAGCGCATATCGTTGCCGGGGGAGTTGCCCGTCGCGAGGAAGAAGCGCAGCGCGTCGGCGCCGTACTTGTCGATGACCTCGATGGGGTCAACGCCGTTGCCGAGCGACTTACTCATCTTGCGACCCTGCTCATCGCGGATCAGACCGTGGATGAATACCGTGCGGAACGGCACGTCGCCCCTGTTCTCCAGACCGGAGAACATCATGCGCACAACCCAGAAGAAGATGATGTCGTAGCCGGTGACCAGCGTATCGGTCGGGTAGAAGTATTTGAGCTCCTCGGTCTCTTTCGGCCAGCCGAGGGTCGAGAACGGCCACAGCGCCGAGCTGAACCAGGTATCGAGGGTGTCCTCATCCTGCTTCATGTGGGCGCCGCCGCATTGGGGGCAGGTGGTGACGGCGTCCTTGCTGACGACCATCTCGCCGCAATCCTCGCAGTAGTATGCCGGGATACGGTGACCCCACCACAGCTGACGCGAGATGCACCAGTCGCGGATATTTTCCAGCCAGTGGAAGTAGATCTTCTCACTGCGCTTGGGGATAAACTGTGTATCGCCGTTTTTGACGGCGTCGATGGCGGGCTTGGCGAGCGGCGCCATCTTGACGAACCATTGCTTACTGACCATCGGCTCGATGGTGGTATGACAGCGGTAGCAGGTGCCGACGTCATGGCTGAGCGGTTCGATCTCTTTCAAAAGACCCTGCTCGGTCAGATCGGCGACGATCGCTTTTCTGGCTTCATCGGTGGTCATGCCGGCATACTTGCCGCAGTCGAGCACCTCGGGCTCGTTCTCACTGAGCTTGCCGGACGCCTTGAGCTCCTCATAAGCCTTGACATCCTCGGCGCCGGTCATGTGACCGTCATAGGTGAAGCAGCGCACGATGGGCAGGTCGTGTCTGAGACCGACCTCAAAGTCGTTGGGGTCATGTGCCGGGGTGATCTTGACCACGCCGGTACCCTTCTCCATATCCGCGTGCTCGTCGCACACGATGGGGATCTCCTTATTGATCAGGGGCAGGATCGCGTGACAGCCGTGCAGATGCTTGTAGCGCTCGTCCTCGACGTTGATCGCCACGGCGGTATCGCCCAGCATCGTCTCGGGACGGGTGGTCGCGATCTCCAGCATCTCGCCCGTCTCCTTGACGGGGTAGAGGATGTGCCAGAAATTGCCGTTCTTTTCTTCGTATTCAACCTCGGCATCCGAGATGGATGTTCCACACCGTGGACACCAGTTGACCATGCGGTTGCCGCGATAGATGAGCCCCTTGTGATAGTAATTGACGAATACCTCTTTGACCGCCTCGGAGCAGCCCTCGTCCATCGTGAAGCGCTCGCGCTGCCAGTCGCAGCTGACGCCTAATTTCCAGAACTGCTTGGTGATCCTGCCGCCGTATTCGCGTTTCCAATCCCATGCGCGCTCAAGGAACTTCTCACGACCGAGATCCTCCTTGGTGACGCCTTCCTTGCGCATCGCCTCTACGATCTTCGCCTCGGTGGCGATGGAGGCGTGGTCGGTGCCGGGCAGCCACAGCGCCTCATAGCCCTGCATCCTGCGCCAGCGGATCAGGATGTCCTGCAGGGTGTTGTCCAGCGCGTGACCGATATGCAGCTGACCCGTGATGTTGGGTGGCGGCATCACGATGCAATAGGGCTTTTTGTCGGGATTCACCTCGGCGTGGAAATAGTTCTTTTCCAGCCAGTTTTGATATATCCTGTCCTCGACCTGTTTGGGGTCATAGGACTTGTTGAGTTCTGCCATGATATACACTTCCTTAGTAGTATTAGCCTTCCCCTGACAATGATTGACAGGGAGAAAAGAGCCTTCCCCTTGAGGGGAAGGGGGACCGCTTGCGGTGGATGAGGTGGAAACGCTTCGGTCTTATGACGTATATGGATAGAGTGGAAAGGTTTCCACCTCATCCGACCTTTTCGGCTATTGAGCCGAAAAGCCCACCTTCCCCTCAAGGGGAAGGCTTGGGCATACTCTAACTTATATATTATCGCATTATGAGTAAGTTTTGTCAAGGAAAAATAATCAAGCGTTACAAGTTACAAGTATTAGCTTAATTCAAAAAATATGACAGACCTCATACTTTGAAGTCTGTCATATGGCTTGTGTTATTTTTACTTAAATAGTTTTACACCGACAATTTTTGCTTTGTGAGTCTCTGGGTTTCTTCTATTGTCATTATCTTATATATGAATAACCATAAAAGCCAATTTGCTTATTGTTTTTTATATCTGTATTCTGCATAAATAACGCCATCGTCACATACGATTAGATCATTTCCTTCCATTCTGTAGCTGTAAGTTACATTCATGTCTTCTCTACTCATGGTTTGTGTCTGTTTGTTAACAGTCATTTTATAACTACTATCTTCGGCAACTATTTCCATAACGGCTTCACTGCCGTTAATGGTCAGAATTAAATCTCCTTTCGGGTAAATACCTAACTCTTTTAAGTTAGCTGCATCCTCATCATTCTCTATTCCTACGAAAGAGTATTTACCGCTGATGTCTACATTTGCTGAATCTAAATCCATAAATATCATTTCATTTTCGTTGGCATAGTTTTCAGCGTAAGATCCGGCTTTGCCATGTATAGTAAAGTCATGATTAGCATAATGACCGCTTTTTACACCATAATAATATATTTCTTCTGTGTAATAGCCTACAGACTCGGGTGCGATATATTTTACAGTGTCTGGGATATATATATCTAGAAAATTCATTCGTTCGTTTCTTTCCGATCCGGGAACATTACATACATAACCACTAAATAATCTTACGATGCTTTTTGTGCCATCTTTAATTGCTAAAGAAGCAGGGTAATCTATGCCTTTGTATCCCACGCATACATTATCTATATATAATACGCCTTCTTCCTGATTTTCATACCAAGGAGAGTCAATTAAGTAGTCATCAAAACGTTGAATTGAGTCAGGCAAATGAATGGTTTCTAAGCTTTCGCACTCATCAAAAGTATATTCGCCCTTTACTTCGGTAACCTCATCAGGAATGGTAATCTCTTTTAGCTTTTTGCAAGACCTGAATGCATTTTTTTCTATAGTTTTGAGCGTTTTAGGTAATATGATGGAATTCATATCATATTTCATAAACGCGTCCTCACCTATTGTTGTAACAGGTCGGTTATCAATATTCTCAGGCACCACGATATCTAAATCAGAACCAGTATACCCAGTAATAGTAACTTCACCGTCTATCAATTCATATGTAAAATCTTCAATGGGAGACGATTTTTGGGACGAGCAAGCAGTACAGGTAACGCTTAGTATAAAAATCAATAATAAACATATTCTTTTCATTGTGAATCCTCCTTTAACAAAATTTTAACTTGTTTCAGATTAAAAGTCAATACTCTGTTTCAGGTTAGCATATACTTTTTTCGGAGGTGTTCCGATGTATCAAAGAATCCGCAATCTGAGAGAAGACAGAGATATGAACCAGACCAAGATCGCAAAGGTATTAGGTATGTCACAGACAGGGTACTCAAAATATGAGACAGGGGAGAATGATATACCGACAGCAATATTGATCAAACTGGCTGATTACTACGGCGTAAGCGTTGATTATATCCTTGAACGCACGAACAATCCGAAGATCAATAAATGACAAGATACCCCCGAGGAAAAAGCCTCGGGGGTATCGTTAGTCATAATGAGCGCAGCTCAACTCATGATGCAATCAAATCATGCGCCAGCAGCGCCATTCATGATTGAATGATTTGCACTTCGTGCATGATTCGCCGTGAATGACACGCGGCTTATTCCGCTTTCGCTCTCTCGGTGAGGGTCTCGTAGCGAGCCTCTGCGGTCTTTTCCGCCTTCTCAAAGAGCTCCTCTGCTCTCTGCGGGAAGGAACGGGTCAGAGCGGAGTAACGAGCCTCGTTCATGATGAAGTCGCGATAGGACTCGGTCGGAGCCTTGCTGTCGAGGATGAACGGGTTCTTGCCCTCAGCCTTGAGTCTGGGATCATAGCGGAAGTTGTTCCAGTAGCCGCAGGCAACGGCACGAGCCATTTCCTTCTGGCAGTTCTGCATGCCGCCCTTGATGGAGTGCATCTCGCAGGGAGCGTAGCCGATGATCAGCGACGGACCCGGATAAGCCTCAGCCTCCTGGATCGCCTTGAGGGTCTGGTTCATGTCAGCGCCCATTGCGATCTGAGCGACATAGATGTAGCCGTAGGAGATCGCGATGTCAGCCAGGCTCTTCTTCTGGATCGCCTTACCGGCTGCCGCGAACTGCGCGACCTGACCGATGTTGGAAGCCTTGGAAGCCTGACCGCCGGTGTTGGAGTAAACCTCGGTATCGAATACCATGATGTTGACGTCCTCACCGGTAGCGAGTACGTGGTCTACGCCGCCGAAGCCGATATCATAAGCCCAGCCGTCGCCGCCGAAGATCCATACGCTCTTCTTAGAGAGATATTCCTTGTTGTCGAGGATGTCCTTTCTGTACGGGCAAGCCTCGTTGACCTTCTCGACCTCTGCGAGCAGCGCCTTGGTCGCGGCGCCGTTCTTCTCGCCGTCGTTGAGAGTAGCGAGATACTCGTCGGCAGCAGCCTTGAGCTCGTCGGACGCTCTCTCGTCAGCGATCATGTTCTTGACGTCTTCGACCAGACGATCGCGGATCGCCTTCTGACCGAGGAGCATACCCAGACCGTGCTCGGCGTTGTCCTCGAACAGAGAGTTACACCATGCGGGACCGTGGCCGTCCTTGTTGACGGTGTAGGGAGAAGTCGCGGCGGGACCGCCCCAGATGGAGGAGCAACCGGTCGCGTTGGAGATATACATTCTGTCGCCGAAGAGCTGGGTGACAAGACGCGCGTAAGAGGTCTCGGCACAGCCTGCGCAGGAGCCGGAGAACTCAAGCAGCGGCTGCTTGTACTGCGAAGCGATCAGGTTCATCTTCGCGGTGGTCTCGGGCTTCTCGGTGACCTTGGCGACACAATAATCGAATACTGCCTGCTGGTCGTCCTGAGATTCACGGGCAACCATGGTCAGGGAGTTGGTCGGGCAGACGCCTACGCAGACGCCGCAGCCCATGCAGTCGAACGGAGAGACAGCCAGCGTGTACTTGTACAGCTTGTTGACGGGTCTCTTGCCGTATTTGATGTTGGAGGGAGCGTCAGCCACCTCAGCCTCATCCATCGCGTAAGGACGGATGGTAGCGTGCGGGCAGACGAAGGAGCAGCGGTTACACTGTGCGCAGGTCTCGTTGTTCCACTCGGGAACGAGCACCGCGACGCCGCGCTTCTCATAAGCGGAAGCGCCCTGCTCAAAGGTACCGTCGGCATGATCCACAAAAGCGGATACGGGCAGTCTGTCGCCGTCCATCTTACCGACAGGCTTCATGATGCTGTCAACCATCTTGACGAGATCCGCGCGACCCTCGGAAGCAGTGGGAGCAGCCTCATCGGCAGCGTCAGCCCACTCTGCAGGTACGTTGATCTTGACATAAGCGGTGGCGCCGGCGTCGATCGCCTTCTCGTTCATCTCGACGATCTCTTTGCCCTTCTTCATGAACTTCTGCGCCTTTTCTTTCATGTAGCCGATCGCTTCCTCAGCAGGAAGAACCTTAGCCAGAGAGAAGAACGCGCTCTGCAGTACGGTGTTGGTGCGCTTGCCCAGACCGATCTCACGCGCGATGTCGATCGCGTTGACGGTGTAGAGCTGGATATCGTTCTGCGCGATATAGCGCTTTGCCTCGGCATGGAGCTTCTCGGCGAGCTCCGCCTCATCCCACTGGCAGTTGATCAGGAATACGCCGCCGGGCTTGACGTCGTTGACCATGCGGAAGCCTTTTTCAACATAGGAGGGGTTATGGCAGGCGACAAAGTCAGCCTTGTTGATGTAGTACGGGGACTTGATGGGCTTGTCACCGAAGCGCAGATGGCTGATGGTGATACCGCCGGTCTTCTTAGAGTCGTACTGGAAATACGCCTGGACGTATTTGTCGGTATGGTCGCCGATGATCTTGATGGAGTTCTTGTTCGCGCCGACGGTGCCGTCGCCGCCCAGACCCCAGAACTTGCACTCGATGGTGCCTTCCGCGG
>CAMJJL010000086.1 GCA_946406145.1 uncultured Clostridia bacterium
GTTCTGCAATATGGTACTGATGAGCCGACAGAACGGCTCGTTCCAAATCGGATAATAAGAATACATAACAGCCTATACAGAGTGCGCGAGGGACAAGCCGGCGCCCTGTGATCCCGAAAACTTGGCAAGCATAACGGCGTCTGTTTGCGTCATACTGCGTCCTCGGCTTTGACAGGCGGCAGCCTGCCTGCATTCTCGTCCTTGCCTGACACAAACATACTTGTCATCAGATGTCAACTTTTCGAAATCACAGGGCGTTACCTCACACCAACCTGCCGCAGCTCACGACGGTAAGGTGCTAATGCTTGACCGATAGGTGACCCGGCACTCTTTAGGATATATCACTAAAAGGAGTGTCAGTTATGAAAACGATCAAAGAATTAGCAAGCATGGGTGAGCGCGTGTATGTTCACCTCAAGGACGAAGAAACAGCAGAGCGATTTCTGCGACAGGCAGAGTCGGAGGGGTTAACCTTCGGCGATGGTGTCAGACCCACCGATCGCCATTGGTCGGATCTCTATGCGATCCATCCCGACGGTACGATGAACTATGTCGGCACTAACGGACGCATCCACTACGGCTCCGGCGCGGATGGGATCGTAAGGATAGAATACGCAGAATTATTGTAACGACTGACAGGAGGTGTCGGTATGAGCAATCATGATGATTTTGTCGATGACTATATTGAATACAGAATCTTTGAAGAAAGCATGAAAAGGTCAGGCGGTGGCAAACCGCCCAAGCGTAACAACGGATGCTGTGGTTGTGGCACATGGGTGATCCTGATTGTGGCGATTCTGATTGTACTGGGCGTGTTCGGTGCCTGTTCAAAGAGTAGTCCGTCCCGCTATTCAAACTCTTATCACAGCTATGGCACCTCCTACTCATCCCACAGCAAGTCATCCTACAGCTCGTCATCCAAATCCTATTCAAGCGCTTCATCAAGCAGTAAGCCCGCCTCAAGCGACACCTCCAAATCTTTTTCTTCAAGCAAATACAAATCCTCTTCATCCGCAAAGAAATCCTCCGATCCCTACGACGCCAGATCCTACGCTCACCCGGATGATTTCTACTACGACAACCGTGATGACTTCTGGGACTATGAGGATGCTGAGGAATATTGGGATCAACATAAAAATGATCATCAGTGAAGATTTGTTTTTCTCGTTGAAAAACAGTAGAATTAATGTTATTATGGATTTACTCTAAGATAAACGAATGAGAGGGATAATCTATGAGCAATGACATGATCAATGCAAATGTTCAAAAAGGGGACATTTCTCCGGAAAACAACATATCGGCAATTACCGAGGAGTTGCTCGCAGACGTACGGTCTGTTCCTTCGGAAAATAACTCTCTCAGTGTTCCGATTACTCAGCTTGCCACGCTCGGTTCCGGTGTTGCGTCGTTGCTTCCCGCATTAAGAACGGTCACGAAAACTACAACTACCGCTTCACCCGGTGGGCTCTATAGACTCCTCAATGACGCCGGAAACGGATTGAAACAAGCCAAAGACGGTTCTTTCTGGGGAGCGACTGTTGAATCTAAGATGGGGAAATTCGAAGAAGTAAAAGGGATTTCAAAAACAGAGAAACTGACGATGCCAATCGATCCGACTGCAATGATGATGGCGGTTGCCTTAGCTTCCATCGAAAAGCAGTTGGACGAGATCGTTGAAATGCAAAAGCAGATCCTCTCATTCCTTGAAACAGAGAAGGAATCCGAGATAGAAGGAGACGTCGAAACGCTGGTTTCGATCATCAATAACTATAAGTATAATTGGGACAACGCACAGTATACCGCAAGCAATCACAAGCTGGTGTTGGATATACAGAGAACGGCAAGAAAGAACATGATCTCCTATCAGAAGAAGGTCTCGGATATCCTGAACTCCAACCAGTTTATCATTGCACAGTCACTTGTAAAACAGACGCTGACTGATTTGCTGAAAAAGTTTAAGTATTACAGATTGTCGCTATACTCCTATTCTCTGGCGTCACTGATCGAGATCATGCTCAGCAAGAACTTCAAGGAAGATTACGTCAGGGAGATCAAATCGGAGATAGAAAAACAATCCTTTACTTATCGGGAGATATATGATAAGTGTTCGTTGCGTCTTGAGAAAATGACGACTTCTTCGGTAGAGACTAACGTGCTGAAGGGGATCGGAACTGCAAGCAAAGCCGTAGGCGGATTGTTCGGGAATATTTCCTTTATGAAGGGATCTGTCGATAAATTCCTGAACGACAGCGGAGACAGTTTGAAAAAAAGCGCAAGTAATATTGAAACGGATACGGTCAAACAATTCGCAGAGGTCAAGTCGCCGAATACAATGGTATTCATTGATAAAATGGGTGATATCATCCGTATTTATAATCATACAGAAGAAATCTGCTTTGATAATGATCGGATTTACTTGATAACCGGATAGAGAGGGTTCAACATGATCGAAGTAGTTGCGGCGCTGATATGGGATGGGGATCGGTTCCCGATCTGTCAGAGGCCGGAGCATAAGGCACGAGGGCTTTTGTGGGAGTATGTCGGCGGGAAGGTTGAGCCGGGTGAAACGAAGCAAGAGGCGCTCATCCGGGAGTGTCGTGAGGAGTTAGGCATTACTATATCAGTTGGCGATGTCTTCATGGATGTGGTACACGAGTACCCCGACATCACGGTTCATCTCACGCTGTTTCATGCTCAGATCGTGAGAGGTGAGATCAAGCTCTTGGAGCACAACGCTGTCGCTTGGATCACACCTGACGAGATCCCGCACTATGCCTTCTGTCCTGCGGACAAAGAAATCAACGAACGGATCGCGGCAGGGTATGGCAACACATTATTTTACACAGGAGATAACGGATGAAAAGAATCGCTGTATGGATCGTCATATTTTGCCTGATGATGGCATTGGTTGGATGTAACTCAGACAGCCCGAAAGACACAGCATCCACTCAGGCTTCAAGCGAAACAACGACAGAAAAGTCCGCACAAACAGAAAGCGGATCGACACTCTCGACCGATGCAGTCGCGGCTGACAATGCCTTTGACTTCTCCTCCAAGACCGTTCGGCTCAACAGCGGTTATACGATGCCGATACTCGGATTGGGCACATGGACGTTGTCGAACGATGAGGCGGAGAATTCCGTTTATCACGCGCTGAAAGACGGCTATCGACTGATTGACACGGCGCGCTATTATCGCTGTGAGGTCGGCGTCGGCAAAGGCGTCCGACGGGCAATCAACGAGGGTATCGTGACACGCGAAGAGGTGTTCATCACCAGCAAGATCATGCCGAGCGATTATGAGCGCGCCGCTCAGGGGATCGACGATTCGCTCTCGGATCTGGGGATGGATTATGTCGATCTGATGCTGATCCACCAGCCCGGCAGCAACGATAAAGCTGTTTACAAGGCGATGGAACAGGCGGTGCGCGACGGCAAGGTGCGCTCGATCGGTATCTCGAATTACTATACGCCCGAGGCGTTCGACGAGGTCATGCCATACGTCGAAATCACGCCTGCCGTGATACAGAACGAGAACCATATCTATTATCAGAACACTGCCCTGCAGGAGTATGTCAAGAAGTACGGCGTCGTGGTCGAATCGTGGTATCCGTTCGGCGGCAGAGGGCATACCTCGGAAAACTTCAATAACGAAACGATCACGGCGATCGCTCAGTCGCATGAAAAAACATCCGCGCAGATCATCCTGCGATGGCATTTGCAGGCAGGGTTTATTGCGATACCCGGTTCGAGCAATCCCGATCATATCGCGGAGAACTACGACATCTTTGACTTCGAGTTGAGCGATACACAAATGCAGCAGATCGCGGCGATCAATCAGAATCGCCGATATGAGAATTGGTAACGAAAACGGTTATGAAATATTCAGCCGACATCAACGGGATAACAGTCAACGCGGCGTACAGCGATACGATCGTCAACGAGGTGTTCATCCCGCTGCTCATGCACTTGGCACAACTGCATCATGAGAAACAGCGGCGCATCCTCGTGATGCTCGCGGCTCCTCCCGCGACCGGCAAAAGTACGCTGGTCAGCTTCTTGGAGCATCTGGCGAGGTCTGTCATCCCGGAGAAACGATTACAGGCGGTCGGGATGGACGGCTTTCACCTCAGGCAAAGGTATCTGCTGAGCCACACGGTCGAGGTCGACGGAAAGAGCGTTCCGATGGCAAGCATCAAGGGCGCGCCGATCACCTTCGATCTGGATGCCCTCACGAGGAAGATCAGGGAAGTATCGGAGGGAAACATCTGCCGTTGGCCGCACTATGACCGTCAGCTCCACGATCCTGTGGATGACGCGATCACCATCGACGCCGACATCGTGCTGATCGAGGGCAACTATCTTCTGCTCAATATGGACGGCTGGCGCGAGTTATCGCAATATGCGGACTACACGATCGTCCTCACAGCGGACGCGGATATGCTCCGTGAAAGGCTGATCGGGCGAAAGATGAAAACAGGCATGCCGCGTGAGGATGCGGAACGCTTTGTCGAATTCAGCGATATGCCGAATGTACGGTTGTGCCTTGACAAAACGATGAAAGCGGATCTCGAGCTGAGCGTGTGAGGATCCGGAACAGGAGCATGATATGAAAAACGGAAAGCAACCGAATCCGAACGTTATCCACCCGATCAAAGGGTACGACAAAGAGATCTACATCAAGCCGACGATCACCAATCCCAATATCATTGTCGGGGAGTTTTCCTATATCGCCGATTCTGATTTTGAAAGCCATGTGACACATCATTATGCGTGGAACGGCGATAAACTGATCATCGGCAGATTCTGTCAGATAGCCGCGGGCGTGGAATTTGTCATGAACGGCGCGAACCATCAGATGAACGCCGTGACGACATTCCCGTTCTATACGCTGGAGGGTTGGGCTATGGAGCCGCCGGCAGCGACCGATATGCCGCTCAAAGGCGATACCGTCATCGGAAATGATGTATGGATCGGGCAAAATGCCGTGATCCTGCCCGGCGTTCATATCGGTGACGGAGCGATCATCGGTGCGAACAGCGTTGTCGGCAGTGATGTGGAACCGTACACCATCGTCGCCGGAAATCCTGCGAAGGTTGTGCGAAAGCGCTTTGATGATGAGCTGATCGATTTACTTCTGTCCTTTAGATGGTGGGATAAAAGCATCGACGAAATAAACGACCTGATCCCGATACTGACTTGCAGTGATCTGACGAAGGTCAAGGAAGAAATAGAGGCAAGGCTATGATCGTACTGATCACAGGAGCATCTCACACCGGTAAAACGCTTCTGGCGCAGAAGCTGCTCGAAAAATATCACTATCCATATCTGTCGATCGACCATCTGAAAATGGGTCTTATTCGCAGCGGCAATACCGATCTTACACCGATGGACGACGATGACAAGCTCACAGCGTACCTCTGGCCGATCGTGCGCGAGATGATCAAGACCGCGATCGAGAACGACCAAAACTTGATCGTGGAAGGCTGTTATATCCCGTTTGAATGGCGAAAAGATTTTGATGAACGATACTTACCGTCGATCCGATTTATCTGTCTTTGTATGACGGACGCGTATATCGACGCGCATTTTGACGAGATCATCGAGCACGCCTCGGATATCGAGCAAAGACTGGATGACAGCTACTGCACGACCGAGAGTTTGAAAGCCGACAATCACAGATATATCGAGGGTTTTGAAAAAAGCGGAGAGAAGGTCACAATGATCGAGAACGCTTATAACCTGTCGGGAGCAGATTTATGATCAATAAAGAATACCGCTTCGATGCGGTGATACAGCAGAATCCCGATATGGACGCGGCGTACATCATCTTCCCCTATGACGTCCGCGAGGAGTTCGGCAAAGGCAGGGTGAAAGTCCGTGCTGCCTTCGATGGTGTGCCCTATTACGGCAGTATCGTCAATATGGGCGTGAAGGATGCTAACGGCAACACCTGCTACATCATCGGCATCACAAAAACGATCCGCAAAACGATCGGCAAGACCTTCGGCGATACCGTAGAGGTCACGATCACAGAGATAAATAAAAAAACGAAATCGGCAGCAGAGAGTTGAGGTTAATCGATGAGTAACAGTACATTTCTGGAAAACTATTATAACGAATATGATGAAGAGGGACGGCTCGAAAACAGCCGCGTCGGCAGGGTGGAATATCTCACCACGCGACGGTATCTTGATCCTCTGTTGACCGCAGACTGCAAGATCGCCGAGATCGGCGCGGGCACAGGCAGATATAGCGTTACACTCGCCAAAGAGGGATACGACGTCACCGCAGTGGAGCTGGTACAGCACAATCTGGATATTCTTACCGGCAAGCTCGACGGCAGTGAGAATATCCGGACACACCTCGGTAACGCGCTCAATCTGCATATGCTCGGGGACAACACCTATGATGTCACGCTCCTGCTCGGCCCGATGTATCACCTGTATTCCGAGGAGGATAAGATAATCGCTCTCAGAGAAGCTGTCAGGATCACAAAGCCGGGCGGTCATGTTCTGGTCGCATATTGTATGAATGAGGCGACGGTGATCCAGTATGTGTTCGGCGGTCGTTATCCGGGAAGTAATCAGCTCAAATCGGTTCTGGAGTTGAATATGCTCACCGACGACTGGAAGTGCGTCAGTGAGCCGAAAGACCTTTTTGAAATGGTTCGAACAGAGGACATCGAACGACTGAATGCGGCTGTCCCGGTCGAGCGGGTGAAGCTCGTCGCCACAGATGGAGCGAGCCGCTATATCCGTGAATATCTGGAAGAAATGGACGATCTGACATTTGACAAATGGCTGTCCTATCATTTCGCGACCTGCGAGAGACAGGATCTGATCGGCGCGACCAATCACAGCTTGGACATATTGAGAAAACGATAAAGCTGCGCGTAGGTGCAACATGGGACTGTTTGCTAAGAAATATAAGGTCGATTACTGCGGTCAGAAGATGGCGTATCCAAACGCGAAGGACGAGTACAGAGCCGGAGAGAAAGTGACGTTAAACTTTGATATGATCGCCACGGAGACGAACTATTCGTTCACCCTTGACGGCGCACAGCTGATGAGGGATTATGATCGGGAGAAGGGCTTTGTCCTGCGCTTCACCATGCCCGACCACGATGTGAAGCTGCATTGCCTTTCGCGTAACACGATGCTCGTAGAGATACCTCAGGAAGAAAACGATTGATTAGAAAAAGCGACAGAGGTCTCGAAGCAAGGGGATACCGAAAACGGCGTTACCCAAAACTCTCGCTCTGTCGCTGAAATCATTATAGCACTATACCTTAGATTATGTCAACGGCTATGCTGTCACGTCAGGGAGGACAAAACAATGCTGGAAATACTGAAAAACAGGTTTATTGAAAACATGGATCGCCACCCGAATCTTCAATGGGAGTATGTTGAAAGCAGACTGAAAGACAATCCTGCCGCGCTGAAGGCTTTGCGGAATATGGAAGAAAGCGGCGGCGAACCTGATACGATCGGCTTTGATGAAGCCGGAGAGAAGCTCATCTTCTGCGACTGTTCCAAAGAATCTCCCACCGATCGCAGAAGTCTGTGCTACGATGATGAGGCTTTGCAAAAGCGAAAGAAGAATCCGCCGACAGGCAGCGCGGAACAACTGGCGAAGGAAATGGGTATTGAGCTTCTGACGGAAGGCCTCTACTACAAATTGCAGCAGATCGGAGAATTTGACTTGAAGACGTCGAGCTGGATCCATGCGCCAGAGTCGATCAGAAAGAAAGGCGGAGCCTTGTTCTGTGAGCGTCGGTACGGCAGGGTGTTTACCTTTCACAACGGAGCGGATTCTTATTATTCATCCCGCGGATTCAGAGGATATATTTGCGTGTGAATCCTGCTCTGTTTATGCGTTGAGAACAAAATCGATCGGTGTGAGGAGCAATGAAAGAAAACATTCTGCAAGTGAATAACCGAAATGAATTCAGGCAATGGCTCTCATTACATTCATCAGAAGAAACGGAATGCTGGATCAAGGTAAAGCGAGGCAGACCGAACAATCCGGATGTGTTCTATTATCTGGACGCCGTTGAAGAAGCGCTCTGCTTTGGCTGGATAGACAGTACCCATGCCGTTGTTGACGGAGTACGGA
>CAMJJL010000087.1 GCA_946406145.1 uncultured Clostridia bacterium
AGAGGGAGGATGATAGACGTACTGTTCCTAACTTATATACTTTTTCGACAAACTGGGCTCCCTTTGGTAAAGGGAGCTGTTGAGGCGTTAAGGCGAAACGGAGGGATTGTATCATTGTTTGAGCTCAGCGAGTATCTTATTCCTTATTTTTGCGTCATGGCGTATGCGGCAAATTCCTCGAGGCTGTAGGTACATTCGACCTTTACCTTCGCGCCCTTGAAGATGATGAACTCGCTCAGACCGTAGGCGGTCCCGTTATCCGCCCAGTCGTAGGTGTAGCCGAGCCTCGTCCACGGGTACGCGCCGGTGCGGTGACTGTCATCAAAAGAATGACGGATAGTAAAATACATAAGATTTTTCATGGTTTTCCTCCCTGTAGATTACCCTTTCTTCTGTCGGATCTCGCCGCTGCGGTAGAGGTACAGCAGATCCTGCAAATTCTCGATATCCTCCTTGATTTTCTCGCCGTCGTCGGTATCGGCTACCATCACGCGATGTCGTGCCGTCTCGACGATCTCGGAGTCGGAGATGATATCGTGGTTCTCCCTGAGCGCTTCCTCCACACTGCGGAACGGATGATGCGCCTTGAGCCGCAGCCCGTGGGAGTTGTAGATCAGCGTATAGCCCGCGATGCCGGTCGTGTCGTGGTACTTTTCGCAGAAGCCGCCGTCGATCACCATCAGCTTGCCCTGCGCGCGGATCGGCAGCTCGCCCTTTGTGGTGCGCACGGGAGTGTGACCGTTGATGATGTGCGCGGTGTCGGGGTCAAGCCCGAATTCACGGAGGATCTTCTCACAGGAAAAGACCTCCTGATAGTATTTGTAATAGGGGTTCTTTTCCTCATGCCACGCGCGTTGATCGTCGCAAAAGGCACGCTCAAAGGTTTTGATCTTTCTGCCGCAGAGAGGGGAGAGCTCCGCGCACCACAGATACCACATGAAGTCGAGCCCCTTGATGTTCTTGCTCTGACCGAAAAAGGCGTGCCGCGCGATCTCCTCCGCCGCGTCAAAATACGCTTTGCCGCTGAGCTGTTCCCCAAAGAGATAGACGGTGGTGAATCCGCCGTCATCGGTCATCGGTACACAGCCGTGATACAGCAGGTTGCCGTTACAGCGAGTGTACATCCCTCCGTGCTCATACAGGAAATTTACGTGCTGTTTCAGCCGCGCACTGCCCTGAAAGGCTTCGGTCAGCTCGTCGATGATCTCATTCTCGCATTCGGTGAGCGCATACGGCTTTTGGGGATCGAGAGTGGGGAAGAGGGCGTCGTTCAGCCGATAGTGCTCGCCCTCGCTCAGGAATGAGCCCTGTTGTAAGTCGACGGTGTGCAGGATCAGACGGTCGTTCATGTTGTATTCGGCGTTGCGCAGGATGACCTGCCCTTCTAATTTGAACTGGATGACGGTGATCGCCTTGAGCGCCGCGTCCATCGGGGACAGCTCGGGATAGAGCGTTCGGGCTTTGAGAGTCAAATGGCGCAGACTGATGCCGTAGCCGCTCTCGAGGGTGGATAGGGTGCGATATTTGATGCAGTTGCGCACGACGTTCGCGATGCAAGCCTGTGAGCCGCATGCCGCGCCCATCCACAGGATGTCATGGTTGCCCCATTCGATGTCGACGCAGGGGTGTTTCATCAGCAGATCAAGGATCTTCTCCGCTGACGGACCGCGGTCAAAGATATCGCCCACGATGTGCAGACGGTCGACCGCCAGCCGCTTGATCAGCTGTGCCAGCGAGACGACAAAGTCGTCGGCGTCTACGCGGATGATGGTCTCAAGGATGTTGTTGTGATAGCGCACCTGATTCTTATCCTCGTCGGGCTGGGCGTGGAGCAGCTCGTCGATGATGTAGGCGTAGTCGGGCGGCATCGCCTTGCGCACCTTGGAGCGCGTGTATTTGGACGACAGGTCGCGCGCGAGCTCCAGCATCAGCTCGAGGGTGACGCGGTACCATTCGCGGTTGACGTCCTTTTCCTTTTTCAGCAGACTGAGCTTCTCTTTGGGATAGTAGATCAGGGTGCAGAGCTCGTCCTGTTCCTCTGCCGTGAGCCGATCGCGGAAGATGCGCTCCGTCTTCTCCCGGATCACGCCGGAGCAGTTGTTGAGGATGTGGCAGAACGCCTCGTACTCGCCGTGGATATCGCTCATGAAGTGCTCGGTGCCCTTGGGCAGGTTGAGGATGGCGTTCAGGTTGATGATCTCGCGCGTGAGTGAGCGCAGGGTCGGGTATTTCTCGGATAACAGCCGCAGGTATTTTTGGTTTGTGTCCATCACAATGCCCCCTTACGATCGATCGGATTGATAAGGAATGGTATCTCGCAGTTGCTCGATCAGTTGATACAATTCCTCAGTCGCCGGACACGCGTGTTTGGCGACAGCTCCTTTTACCAAAAGGAGCCTCCTTATCTTATACTGTTATTGTACCAGAGCCAACGGCAATTGTAAATCAAAATTACGGTTTTTCTCAGAATAATTATAGACAAAAACGCTACTTTGGTGTATATTGTAAAATAGAGAAGATTGTGGAGGAAACGATGGAATTATATCACGGATCGCCTGCCGATATGAGCGGCAGAAATGACAGAGAAATACGAGCATACGCTTTTTTGGATTCACTCGGCGTCGCGTTCGACCGCACCGATCACCCGGACACCCCCGCGACGACGATGGAGGTCTGCGCCGAGGTGGACGCGGTGCTGGACGTCAGGATCTGCAAAAATCTCTTTCTTTGCAACCGTCAGAAAACCAGGTTTTATCTGGTGGTCATGCCGGGTGACAAGCCCTTCAAAACCAAGGAGCTGTCGGGACAGATGGGCATCAGCCGCCTGTCCTTCGGCGACGAGAGCAGGATGGAGGAACTCCTCGACCTGCACCCCGGCAGTGTGTCGGTGCTCGGACTCATCCATGACAAGGAACACCGCGTACAGCTCGTGATCGACGAGGATGTTTTGCAGGAGGAATACTTCGGCTGTCATCCGTGTGAGAACACCAGCTCCATCCGCTTCAAGACCGCCGACCTGACGGACAAGATCCTCCCGGCGCTCGGCGTCGAACCCGTCCTCGTCAAGCTGGTCGGGGCGGAGTGAGGAAAAAGGCCCCCTTTCCCAAGGGGGCTGTCGCCTAACACGCGTGTTAAGGCGACTGGGGGTTGAAAAAAGCAACCCTCCGGCACTTCGTGCCACCTCCCTTAGAAAAGGGAGGCTGATAAACGCTCTTCAATTTGCAAACTTATCACTGCAAAAGGATGATTATATGAAATCTACGATTGTCATCGGTCATAAAAACCCCGATACCGACTCGATCTGCTCCGCGATCTGCTATGCCTATCTCAAGCACAGGCTCACCGGCGAGGAGCATGTTCCCTGTCGTGCCGGCGAGATCAACGGCGAGACGAAATATGTCCTCGACAAGTTCCGCGTGCCGTCGCCGCAGCTGCTCGAATCCATCGAGCCGACGGTTGCCGACGTGCCCTTCCGCAGGATCAAGTCCATCGACGCTGCCCTGTCGCTCAAGCGCGCGTGGGAGTATATGCGCGATGAGAATATCCAGACCGTTCCGATCCTGACCAAGCGCGGTAAGATCAAAGGTGTGCTCACGCATGGCGATCAGGCGCGCTTTTATATGGAGGATCGTGACGCCTCCGCTCTTTCCAAGGCAAAAACGCCCTATTCCAATATTGCGGATACCCTGCAGGGTGAGGTCGTCGTCGGTGATCCCGACGCCAAGTTCACCAAGGGCAAGGTGGTAGTCGCCGCGGCAAATCCCGATCTGATGGAGGAATATATCGACGAGCGCGACATGGTCATTCTCGTCAACCGCAGCGATACCCAGCTTTGCGCCATCGAGAAGGGCGCGAGCTGTCTGATCGTGTGTCTGGGCGCGAAGATCTCCAAGTCGATCATGCGGATCGCCGAGGAATCGGGCTGTACCATCATCCTCTCGCCGCTCGACACCTACACCGTCGCCAAGCTGATCAACCAGAGCGTTCCCGTCAGCCATCTGATGCGCAAGAACGATATCATCACCTTCGGACTGGACGACGCCGTCGCGGACGTCAAGGCGACGGTGTCAAAGCTGCGTATCCGCTATTTCCCCGTGCTCGACGGCGACGATCACTATGTCGGCATGATCTCACAGCGCAACCTGCTGGATGTTGACCGACGCAGGGTGATCCTCGTCGATCATAACGAAAAGGGTCAGGCGGTGGACGGCATCCGCTCCGCCGAGGTGATCGAGGTGATCGACCACCACCGCATCGACTCGGTCGAAACCAACAGTCCGATCTATTTCCGCAACCAGCCGCTGGGCTGTACCGCGACCATCATCACGCTGATGTTCCGCGAGAACAGGATCGAGATCGAGCCCACCATCGCAGGACTGCTCTGCTCCGCGATCCTGTCGGATACGTTGATGTTCCGCTCTCCGACCTGCACGCCGGTGGACGAGAATATCGCGCGTGATCTGGCACGGATCGCCGGCATCGATATCGAGGAGCATGCGATGGCAATGTTCAACGCCGGCTCCAAGCTCGGCAGGAAAACGCCCGACGAGATCTTCCACATCGACTGCAAGGCGTTCAAGGTCGATCAGACCAAGATCACCGTGTCGCAGGTCACCAGCGTGAGCCGCCGAGAGCTCGAGCGCGTCAAGGAGAAGATGCTCCCCTATATGGAGAGCCTACTGCCCAACTCGGGCGCCGATATGCTGTTCCTCATGCTGACCAACATCATCGACCGCTCGACCGAGCTGCTCTTTGTCGGTCAGGGTGCAAAGGGCACGGTGGAATCGGCGTTTGTGAAGGAAACTTCCGACAACAGCGTCATCCTTGAAGGCGTCGTCAGCCGCAAAAAGCAGGTGCTCGCGCCCTTGATGACCGCCCTCGAAAACGCGAATTGAGTAAGAACGGATATTGACATCATCGCTTTGAAGTGCTAAAATAATCAACATTAATAATCGTCATTGCGAACCTCCTTCAGGAGGTGTGACAATCTCAACCGCTGTTACTCGTCATTGCGAACCCAAGCCTTCCTTTAGGAAAGGGGTCGCGTGTGACACGCTGTCGTTCTCCAAGGCTCCCTTTGGTAAAGGGAGCTGTCTGCGCAGCAGACTGAGGGATTGCATCAATTGATTGACCGAAGGGAGAACCCGGTTTATAACTATGACGAGGATTCACCCCTCGCCCTACCCGATGACAACGTCTTTCGGCGTTTCAATATTTTGGAATTTGGAGGTATATGTATGAGTATCAAAATCGGAATCCTGGGTTACGGCAACCTGGGCAGAGGCGTAGAAGCCGCTGTAAAAGTGAACGACGATGCGGAGCTGGTGGCGGTCTATACCCGCCGTTCTCCCGAGAGTCTGACCATCAACACCCCCGGTGTACCCGTCCGCTCCGTCGCGGAGCTGGAAACGGGGAAGGAGCCCATCGACGTATTGGTGATCTGCGGCGGTTCCGCGACAGATCTGCCCGAGATGACGCCCAAGTTTGCCGCGCTGTACAATGTGATCGACAGCTTCGACACCCATGCGCGTATCCCCGAGCATTTCGCCAACGTCGACGCTGCCGCCAGATCCGCCGGAAAGATCGGCATTATCTCTGCCGGTTGGGATCCGGGCATGTTTTCGCTCAACCGCGTCTACGCGGACGCGATCCTGCCCTGCGGCAAGGCGTATACCTTCTGGGGCAAGGGCGTCAGCCAGGGGCACTCCGACGCGGTTCGCCGTATTGATGGCGTCAGGGACGCGCGTCAGTACACCATCCCTGTCGAACAGGCGCTTGACGCTGTCCGCAGCGGCTCCAACCCCGAGCTGACCACGCGCCAGAAGCATACCCGTGAGTGCTTTGTCGTCGCCGAGGACGGCGCTGATAAAGCCGCCATCGAGAACGCGATCAAGACCATGCCCAACTACTTTGACGAGTATGACACCACCGTACACTTCATCACCGAAGAGGAGATGAAGCGTGATCACAGCGGTCTGCCCCACGGCGGCGCGGTGATCCACAGCGGCACTACTTCCGAGGGTACCAAGCATGTCATCGAGTACAGTCTCAAGCTCGACTCCAACCCCGAGTTTACCGGTTCCATCCTGCTCGCTTGCGCCAGAGCGGCATTCCGCATGAACAATGAGGGCATGACCGGCGCCAAGACCGTGTTCGATATCGCGCCTGCGTATCTCTCCGCTCACAGCGGCGACGAGCTCCGCGCCCACTTCCTGTAATACGATTGTCATTGCGAATCTCCCTTGGGAGGTGCGGCAATCTCAACCGAATCATCACATCAACAGACACGCATCGTTTTTCGGTGCGTGTTTTTTATGAACTCCGACGAAAAAGATTGACAATCGATTTCGTCGGAGATTAATATTCAGTTTTCTTTCTTGTCAAAATCACTGTATTTTGCGATGATTTAATGCGTTATAAGAATAATGTAAAAATATCACAGAAATGTTACAATTATTATTGATTTTTTTAATAATTATGATAGAATGGTATTGTCAGGAATACTATGTCTTTGGTGAAACCGACGATAGATCCCGAATGGGTCATCTCGACAGAACGGACATCCTCCCCAAGATCGCCGTCTGTCACGGAGCGGTCGTTTGTTTTGCTGATTCCCATGCGGTTTTTATCGCGGTTTTATCAAAGGCAGGTAATAACGAATCTGATAAATTTTTGTAAAGGAGAAGAAAGAATGGCAAAGAAACTTGTTGCGCTGGTATTAGCGGTCATGATGGTTCTTTCGCTGATGTCGCCTGTATATGCGGTTGAAAGAAACACAGCGGCGACCGCGGCGGATACCCGTACCGTTAATGTCGGCGTGATCAACTACCTCGAGAATGAACTTGGCAAAACCGGTTGGCAAGTCCATTATTGGGGTGGCGCCACAGGCGACGGCGACGCTGATATGACTGCTTCGGACAAGACCGAGCAGAAGAACGTCGGCTACTGGGACAGCGCCCAGACCTTCAGTCTGTACACCGCTTCGATCCCTGCGGATGCGACAGGCTTCAAGGTTCACAACGGCGGCAGATGGTTCGGTGAAGACGGAAAAGCCGGTCAAAAAGCGTATGTCTTCAATTACAGCGATGACAAAGCGCTGTATGAGGCCGACACTACGCCCGAGCCTACATCCGCTCCCGTTCCTACTACCGCTCCCGGAGCAGAGTTGACGCATCATTTCTATGTTGATTTCACAGGAATCACAGATGCACCCGGCAGCTACTGGTTCGCGTGGACATGGGGCGACGGCGTTGACGGACAGTGGAGACAGGTCGAAAAGTTTGGTTATGTCTCTTCGGCTGAAAACGTCCTGTTCGCCAACTTTGCGACGGAGACTCCCGATTGGAGTAACGTCAAAGCCCAGACCATCGACTTTACGGTCGTGGACGACGGCAAGCTCATGCTTTCATCGGAAAAAGAAGACGGAAAATACAAGGGCACATGGAAAACCGAAGAGCCCACCACTGCGGTCGAGCCCACCGACGCACCTGTGCAGACAGATGCTCCCGCTGAGCCCACTTCCGCTCCCGAAGAGCCCACCACAGCTCCTCTGGGCGGCAAGACCATCTATGTCGGTGTGATCAACTATCTCACCAACGAGATCGGTATCGAGAACTGGTATCTCCATTATTGGAACGACAGCTCCTCCGGCGATACTCTGTTAGCAAGAGACGGCGCTAACATCGAGTATAAGTACGTCGGATATTGGGAAGGTCAGAATCAGACCTTCATCATGTTCAAGGCTGAGATTCCGGCGGATTCCATCGGCTTCAAGGTCAACTATAATCACGAAAGATGGTTCGGCGAGGACGCTGACGCTACGAAGTATGACAAGGCATATGTCTTTAATTACGACGGCGACAAGGCGGTTTATTCTTCCCTCGATCCTTCCATCGTTCCGACCGATGCTCCTGATGAGCCCACCACCGTTGTTGAGCCTACCACCGTTGTTGAGCCTACCACCGCACCTGTCGAAGGCGCTTACTATGTAGTCGGTACGTTCAATGAATGGGCAGTCTCCGACGCATACAAGCTGACCGCGGTTGACGGCGCAGCTACCGAGGAATACACCA
>CAMJJL010000088.1 GCA_946406145.1 uncultured Clostridia bacterium
TACTTATCTTCTTGCTCCGCTCAGACCCCATGCGAATTCCGGGACTACTTTTCTGGCATCGTAACCGGTGGTGTTGCGGTTGTTGCTGCCGCTGTTGCCCCAGTGGTAGGCGATGTCATCGCAGTGACCGCAGAAGTTTTCGACCAAGACGGCAGCGCCTCTGCCGGAGGTGTTGTTGGTGAAGGTGCAGTTCTTGATGCTGTGAGCATTTCCGTCGATCAAATCGATTCTGACCGCGCCGCCGACGTTTTTGGAGCTGTTGTTGTCAAAGGTGCATCTCTCGATGATCTGCGTGTAGTTTTGACCGCAGCAGCACCAAACAGCGCCCGCCTGATCGTTGGTCGTGTTGCCGGTGAAAGTGCAGTCATAAATCTTGAGTGCGTTTGCTGCGATCGCACCGCCGGCGCCCTTTGACCCGTATTGGTTGCTGTTTTCGGAAGTGTTATTTTCAAAGGTACAGTTCTTACAGATCACGCTTTTGGCGTCGATCGCGCCGCCGCAGCCTTGCATCGCTTTGTTGCCTTTGAAAGTGCAGTTCTCGAAGGTGGGGTAATTGATAGAGGGCAGGTAGAAGGCGCCGCCGGTTAAACCGGACCAGTTATTGGTGAAGGTGGAGTTGGTGACCTTGATATTTGCAGTGTTGGAAAAGACTTGGATCCTGCCGCAGTTTTCGACCTTGCATTTGTCCATAACGAGCCACTGACTCTTTGTGGAGCCGGTGTTGAGGTTGATCGCTGCGTTGGCAGTGTTGCGGATCGTCACGCTTCTCAGAGTAATGGAATTGAGGTCTCTGTTTATTTCGTCAAAAGCTACCGAGCCGCCGATGATCGTACCGTTCGTGACGACTATGTTCGCCCTGTTGTTCATGGCGAAGATGATGGTGTTTTTGTTTGCGGAGCAGTCGAGGGTATGACCGTTGAGGTCGAATCTGACTGTTCTGCCCAGGTCGACGTGGAATCCGCCGTAGTTGCAAAATCCATAGTTTGTATCGGAGAGATTGTCGATGTTGAAGCCTTTGTTGGCGTCTGCTTTGACGTCGCCGTTGAGGGTGATGACGTACCTAGGGCTCGCCGTAAAGGATTGCGCCCATGCTTCGGCAAGGGTGTGGAAGCCCTTGACACATTTGCCGCCAACGGGGGTAAGGATCTCAGCGGTTGCCTGCATAAAATCGCCGTTGTTGTTGTTTTCTTTGATGACACTCTTGTAGATGTCGTTGACGGAAGAGAGAGAATCAGTCAGGTCTTTCGCAAAATTCTCGAAGTAGGCATAGGGTTGCTCATTGTCGTTTGCCTCGTAGATGCCGTTCTCGATCTCATACTCTCTGACCTTGTAAGCCATGTTGTTGAGGGTGAGGATGGTGAAGTAATCGAGCGTGACGTTCGCTTCCATGAGCTCGATCTCTTCGTTGACGTTGTTGAGATATTCGAGAAAGTCGGGAGAGGTCGCCCAGTCGTGCGCGGTCTCCTTGTAATTCGCAAGGATCTTGTTCATGAGGTACTCGGAGGTTACGCGGTAGCCGGAGCGATAATCGGTAGAGGAACGACCGCCTTTGATATATTCTACCATTCTGTTGAAGTTCTTTTCCAGAGCGGAGAGGTCGCAGGAGGACTGCGAAAGAATCTTGTTGTAGGTTTTATAGGTGGTGTTGTCGATCACACCTTCACCGGGGGCGGTGATGTTGGCGTCGAACTGTTTGATCTTTCTGACCGCTGCCTGACAGTCGTCGCTGATGCTGTCCACTTCAAGGCGGAAGTCCTTGGAGTCGATGTTGGAGTTGATGAGCTTGAGGTTTTTCATCTCTTCGTCGTGATAACCCTCGAGCTTATTTGAAAGATTGTCGAGTTTATCAAGCACATCCTGGATGGTGGGAGAGTTGTCTTCTTCCGAGAAAAGCAAGCCGAGAAGAAAGTTGACGCCTTTTTTGAGCACCGTGTTAACGATGCCTTCTTCGGTGACAGCGTCGATCGCTTTTTCTGCGCCGTTGGACGCTGCTTCTTTGATAATCCCTTTGTAGTCGATCTCAAATGCCGAAGCAGATGTTGTCGCGCATGCGCTGAACAGGGAAAAAAGTGTGACGACAGATAATGCGGTTGCGATGATTCTGGTTTTGATGGTTCTCTTTGTCATAATGGTCAACCCCTTTTGCAGCTTTAAGATGTCGAGCCGTTCGCTTTATGGCTCTTGTTCGATTGCAACACTATGATAGCATGACAGCCAGCCGGCTTCAATTATCAATCTTGCCCTAAAGTGTTCACTTTTGAACACTTAAAGGCTGATCTGTTCAATACCGAACAATTTGCAGGATAATTGTAAATATGCTTGAATAATCATCTTGTATTTGATAAAATAACCATATCAAAAAGAGCAGGTGATCATATGGCTGAACAAAAAGTCAGCAGAAAAGCGCTGAAAACAAAGAAGCAGATCGGCACCGTGTTGGCAGAGCTTCTGCAGGAAAAGGAGCTCAGAGATATTACGGTGCATGAGATAGCGGAGAAGGCGGACGTCAGCCGCACGACCGTCTACAACTATTATCTGGACGTTTACGATATTTACGAACAGTTGGAGAATACGGTTCTGACGGAACTGGGACTTTTGATCACGGAGCACGGAGTGAAAACAACGTTTGAGGTGTATCCGGTCGTTTTCGGTTATATCAAGGATAATCGCGAAGTATTCAAAATGGTATTCGGTCCTAAGGGTCCCGCTTCGCTTTATATGAAGATACTGAATATGGTCGAGGGACTCAACCGAGCGATTTGGTCGGAGAGCTTCGGCGTGGATATGAATGACGAACGTGTTGTGTGCGCGATCCGCTATCACTCCAACGGCACAATGGCGATCGTCGGAAACTGGGTGATGACGGATTTTGCGCAGTCACAGGACTCAGTGATCCAAATGCTGGCGGGGCTCGATAGGAGCACACAGGCGTATTTAGCGTCATTGCTTGGATAATACCAATAAGAAAAAACCCCTGTCCCAAAACGGAACAGGGGTTGTATGATTGTCTATTGTTGCCGTGGCAATCTCAACCGATTCCACTTGTCATTGCGAGGCGTTTATGCCGTGGCAATCTCAACCGATTGAATAACCGATCATTCAGCGTCCTTGCTCTTGATCAGCGCTCTGAATACGAGAGCCGCCAATGCGCCGCCTACCAGCGGAGCAACCAAGAATACCCAGTAGCATGCCAGCGCGTCGCCGCCCTTGAAGATCGCGGGACCGAAGGAGCGAGCGGGGTTGACGGAGGTGCCGGTGAAGTAGATGCCGAAGATGTGGACCAGCGTCAGGGTGAAGCCGATGACCAGACCCGCGAACTTCTCATACTTCTTCTTGGAGGTCACGCTCAGGATGACCAGAACGAAGACGAAGGTCAGGATGCACTCGATGATCAGCGACTTGACGATGTTGTTATCGTACAGAGCGTTCGCGCCGAGGCTTGTGTCAAAGCCGACCAGTGCGCCCAGCACAGCCGCGCCTGCGGTAGCACCGGCGAACTGCGCGATGATGTAGATGAAGAACTCGGATACGGTCATGCCGCCGTTCAGCAGAACACCGATCGAGACAGCCGGGTTGATGTGACAGCCGGATACGTTGCCGATGGAGTACGCCATTGCGACGATGACCAGACCGAACGCCAGCGCCGTGAGGATGTACGCGCCGTTAGGCTCAGCGCCGTTGCAGCCTACGACCGTAGCGGTACCGCATGCGAACAGCACCAGCACGAAGGTGCCGATGAATTCCGCACAGAATTTTTTGATGTTTTCCATGTGCTTCTCTCCTTTAATGAATTTTTCCGAATGGCAGATAGCCACTGTCAATATCATACCAAAGGATTTTAGTAATTGCAATAAAAACTGTCAATTGTTACAAAATTTTAATCGATTTTCAGAATGATGTCAAAGACAGTCCAAATCTCTCACGGAATGTCGGACACGCGTGTCAATGACGTCCCGATCGTTATACCGTGATCACGCCCGTGTACCCGAAGAGGATCCCTGCCGCGGCGGACAGAACGATGATCAGGATCGGATTGAGCTTTTTGTACAGGAGCAGGAACAATGCCACGGCAAAGATCCCGAGGCTGACATATAAGTTCGCCGATCGGAACACCGCAGTATTGATTCCTTCAAAGAAAAATATTTCCTGTCCGACGCTCAGTACCGTTGCGCCGATCAGTCCGACTACCGTAGATTTCAGCCCCAGCATGGCGCCCTGCACGATGGTGTTCTCTTTGATCCTTTCGTACACCTTCGCGATCAGCAGGATGATGACAAACGGCGGCAGTACCAGACCTAAAGTCGCCACGACCGCGCCGAGGAATCCGCCGACCTCGCTGCCGATGTAGGTGGAGATATTGACGGCGAACGCGCCGGGAGTGCTCTCCGATATCGCGATAAAGTCTACCAGCTCCGTGGTCGACATCCAGCCGTGACGGAGCACGGTCTCTTCTATGAAGGGGATCATCGCGTAGCCGCCGCCGAAGGTCAGCGCGCCCATCTTGAAGAATTCGAGGAACAGCAGGAGATAGATGTTCATAGCTTTTTCCCTGCCTTTCTCGCGATCAGCGTCGCAGCGATCCCGATGACCGCCGCCGAGACGATCACGATGAGGACGTTCGCCGAGAAGAACGCCACCGCCGCAAAGGACAGCGCCATGATACTGTAGGCAATGATGTTCTTCGGGCATTTTTTGAACATGGACACCACCGCCTTGACCAGCAGCGCCAGTACCCCTGCGCGGATGCCGAAGAAGGCGTATTTGATGACCTCGAGCTCCTCAAATTTGCGTAAAAACAGCGAGATGATAAAGATGATCAAAAAGCTCGGCAGCACCACGCCGAAGGTGGCGCAGAACGCGCCGAAAATACCGCCGATCCGATAGCCGATGAAGGTGGCGGCACAGATGGCGATGGGACCCGGGGTGGTCTCGGAGATTGCGACGACCTCGATCAGATCATCGCCGCTGATCCATCCCTTTTTGACCGATATTTCATTTTCAATGATCGGGATCATCGCGTAGCCGCCCCCGAAGGTGACCACACCGATCTTCATAAAGGTGAGAAAAAGCTGTAAGCACAGCTTGAGCTTTTGTTTCATGGAACCTCCGTGTTCATTGTGTGAAAAGATACTTCTATTATACTATATGACGCGGCTCGGCGCAACCGTCTTTCTCTGTCGGCAAAACACTTGTCATAATTGCACAATTCTCGCATTGTTTTTTTGGTTTGCGATACGCATCTTTTGATGATATAATGTCATTATATTGATACTTAGTATGAAACAGGAGGATGAACCATGAGAAAATTATTATGCTGTCTGTTGGTTTTGATCGTCTTATCAGCGTATTTCTCTCTTCCTTTCGGAGCGGCAGGGACGGAGAACGCTGCCCTCGACACTGTTCGGGAAAGCGCAAAGGCGGAGCTCGCTGCGACCGGCAAGGTCTATGAGGGTACCGCTGACGGGGATAAGACTGTCTTTCTTTATACAAAAATCGAGGATACCGATCAGCTTATCGAGATCGTCGGCGTCCGTAACTGCCCGGAGGTGCTGGTGATCCCGGAGAAGATTAACGGCTATACGGTGCGCAAATTGGGCAAATACGCGTTTGCCAAACAGACCAACCTCAGGGAGGTCACGCTGCCCGGAACCTTGGGCAAGGAAGCGGGCATCGAGATTTTCGGCGATTGTACCAACCTGACGACCGTTACCTTCAGCGAAGGGATCACATGGGTCAGCGATAGCGCTTTTGCTCGCTGTACCTCGCTCAAAAACGTTTATTTACCGGATTCGCTGAAATCGATCCATACGGACGCTTTTCTTTCCTGTACCTCTTTGGAGACGCTGAGGATTCCCGCGTCGGTTTCTTATATTTCTGATACAGCGTTTGTTCATTGTCGATCGATGAAGAATTATATCGTTGATCCGGAAAATCAATCCTTCTATGTCCGGGACGGGATGCTGCTCTCCAAAACGCTTATTATCCACTCAGGCACCTTGTACCACTACACCGATGAGCTGATCGCGTTCCCGGAGGGGAGAGGTCGCTCCTTTTCGGTGCCTGATTATGTGAAGGGTATCGGACAAGCGTTTTGGTATAACGATACGATAGAGGAGATATCCTTTTCGGCGGCGTCGGGTGACTTTTCGTTCAAAAATTGCGTCAATCTGAAAAAAGTGGAGATCCGCCCGTCGGAGGATGACTTTACGTTGAGCTATGAGGCGTTCAGTCATTGCACCTCCATAGAGGAGATCATCCTGCCGGAGAATACGGTTGTCATCGGCGCTAACGCGTTTAATAGCTGTACCGGATTAAAAAAGATCCGTATCCCGGACAGTGTGACAACAATAGGAAGTCAAGCGTTCTATCGATGCTGCAGCTTGAAGCATATGGTCATCGGTAACGGGACGAAGATCGTTGGTGAGAAGGCGTTTAAGGAGTGTACGGGACTGCGTTCCGTTGTTTTCGGAGACAGCGTTGATAGCATTAAGACATCTGCTTTTGAAGACTGCACCTCTTTGGATACGGTGGTGTTCAACGAGGGACTGAGCGTCATAGGGCTTGACGCGTTTCTGGGGTGCGAAAGCTTACATAAGGTCTATGTCCCAAAGAGCGTCGAGGGAATCCAATATACTCAGCACCCCGCGCTGGGCTTTTATGACGGGGGTTATTCCGGTTTTAAAAAGTACAGTGATTTTACAATTTACAGCTATTATGGGTCGAAAACGTTTACCTATGCGATGAATCGTAAAGTTTCGTTTATTATCGTGAGTATTCCGGATGAACTGCGCTACGAGTCCGAGCGGTGTATGATGAAGGTCGGCGATTCGGTCAGACCGACGCTTATCGTTGCGCCGGATCAACTGAGTACGTATCCGATCATGTACACCTCTGATAATAACGACGTCGCCGAGGTGGCGCCCGACGGTACCGTAACCGCGATCTCCTCCGGGCGCGCTGTCATCACCGCTCACGCGCCTGAAGGGATAAAAGCGACCCTTACCGTAACGGTAGAGGATGCATTTGAGCCGACCGAGAAGCCGACCGAGAAGCCGACCGAGATGCCGACTGTGGCGCCGACTGAGAAGCCGACTGAGAATCAGTTGACGCTCACGATCGATCACCATCCCGACAAAGAGAAGGTCATGGTAGGGGACGAGCTGCTCTACGGATGTTTTCTGAACGCGGCGAAGGCATATCGCGACGGCGATCAACAAAAAGGCGTCATCAACGCTGTCAGCGGCTATGTTCTTTTTGATCAAACGAAGCTTGAATTGATATCAGATATCGAAAATACAGAGAGTTGTTTCCCTGTAACGGGCAGCAAAACCTATGCAAAGATCAACCAGTACGGACTGTGGTTTTCTGCCTTTGATGAAGACGGCTTCACCTTTGCCGACGATGACAGCTTATTGGTGAAGCTGAGGTTCAAGGTGATCGGCGCCGGCGAGTCGGAGATCGAAGCGCTTCCGTATAATGTCTATTGCTACTCGACCGCTGATGAGCCCTCCTACCTTGTGAACGAATATCATTATATGCGTAAGGATGTAACGAATTATTACAACGTGTTTATGACCGGTTATTCCCTCAGACTGCCCCTCGGGGATGTTGACGGGGACAGGAAGGTAACCGCAGCTGACGTGACCTTTATCCAACGATTCGCCGTGGAAGCCGATCTGCCTGAGAACCTGTATCGAAAACCCGGCGATATCGACAAGGACGGATTCATTACCATCATGGACGCAACCTTAGTCCAAAGGTGGCTTGCCGGGATAAAGACCGACGAGCGGATCGGGATCCCCTATTGATCGAATGATTGCGGCACGGTGTGCTGATAAGAAAGCATCCTTTCCTCACAGATGACGGAGCCTTTCCCTGAGGAAAAGACAGCTCATTCTGCCGGTTGACAAAATGCAGTCTGATACTGCGGTTCGGAAAACAGAAGATCTGAAACAGCGGGCTGCCGCAAAACACTTCGTTTTGCGGCAGCCCTCAGGCTGTAGAAAAACCTTTCCAGCCCCCTCTGACGAGGGGGCACGCAAGT
>CAMJJL010000089.1 GCA_946406145.1 uncultured Clostridia bacterium
GCTTCGGCGTTCTGGCGGTAGATCGGCGCGATCATCATCCTGTCGCCGACCATCAGCTGATCCTCGACTGTTGCGGCGATCTCGTCGTCCTCATAGTCAAACGCGAGAGGGCGGAAGTACATGGTATCGTTCTCAACCGCCTTGACAAATTCGTCGTACAGATAGGGGAGCAGACGGTATCTGAGCGTGATGATATGGCGGAACACCTCGGTATCGCCGAAGGCGAATGCCTCCTGACTGCGTGTGCCGAAGGCGGCATGATTGCGCATCAGGGGTGTGAACAGCGCGAAGCTCATCCAGCGGATCAGCAGATCACGGGTACAGTTGCCGTTGAAGCCGCCGATATCACTGCCGCTGAACAAAAAGCCGCACATGTTCAGTCCGGGCATTTGTTGCAAGCTTTGCAGGATATGGCTCCACCAGCTGTGATTGTCGCCTGTCCAGATGCCACCATAGCGGTGCGCACCGATATACGACGCGCGTGAGAACAGCAGACTCGGTTCGTCGCGCAGCTCGCACAGTGCGTCATAGGCGCTCTTTGTCATATGGTAGCCGTAGAGGTTGTGCACATCATAGTGGGTGAATCTGCCCTCGGGGGTGTTGTGGTAAAAGCTCTTGTAGTCGCTGCCGGAATTCTGGAGCTTCACGAGTACGTCACGTGTGCCGAAAAAGTCAAGCGCGCCGATCTTTTCAATGTCGATCTTTTGGACTTCTTCAATCGCGCGTTCAAGTCCCTTTTCGCTGTAGAAGAGCGCCGGCTCGTTCATATCGTTCCAAAAGCCCTCGATGCCGAGATCGGTGAGAGCCTTGTATTGTTGTCCGAACCAGCGTGACGCGTCGGGATCGAGGAAATCGGGCAGAACGCTTTTGCCCGGCCATACGCCGACAACGAAATCCTCGCCGTTTTCATCCTTGCAGAAATAGCCCTTTTTATGCCCCTCGTCATAGACGCGGTAGCCCTCTTCCTTTTTGACGGCGGCGTCGATGATAGGGATCAGCCGGATCCCGCGCTCCTTCATCTCGGCGGCAAAAGTCTTGAGATCGGGGAAGCGTTCGGGATGGACGGTGAAGTCCTTAAAGTTATCCATATAGTCGATATCGAGATACAGCATATCCAGGGGGATGTTCGCGTTCCTGTATTCATCGGCGCAGCGGCGGATGTCATCCTCGGTCACATAGCCCCATCGGCTCTGTCCGTAGCCGAACGCCCACTTCGGCGGCAGATAGCTCTTGCCGATCAGGGAGCGGAACTCGCTGACGATCGCTTTCAAACTGTCACCCGTGATGATATACAGGTCAAGCGCGAATCGTTCGGGCGTGATATGGATCATGTCGCTGTCGGTATAGCCGATATCAAAGGTGACCTTGCCGGGCAGGTCGAAGAACGCGCCGAAGCGTTCTCTGCCGTCGATCAGGATGAAGTTGTGCGCGCCGTAGACAGAGCACTTGTCCTCGGTATGGAAAGGCTCGTCGGAGCACCAGCTCTCATAGATCCATCCGCGCTTATTGATACCGCGCATGGTCTCGCCGAGACCGTAGACGCGTGTTTTGGCGTCCATCTTCAGGGCAAAGCTATTCTCGGTCACAGTGAACGGTTCGGGTGATCCGTCACAGCAGGGGAGGTCTTTGACGACGGCGCCGGTGGTAATCATAGGGTCATAGCAGAATCTTTTGATCATGGGGATACCTCGCACTTGATTTTTTTACGGTAAGGATGTATAATAACATAGATTAGGTTCTGATACTTGTCAGATGTCGGGACTGATCCGATCTATTCCATCATTATCAGTATACCATCGAATGAATTGAGTTACAATGATTATTTGCGGATTTTGTTGAAATACCGCACCGGAGGGCAGAATATGAGCAACAAGGTTATCATCACATCGGATATCACCTGCGACCTGAATCGGGATCTGGAACAGCGCTACGCCGTGACCACGATTCCGCTGCACATCGTCATCGGCGGTAAAAGCTATGAGGACTGGGTGAATATCACCCCTGAAGAGCTGTACAAGATATTTTATAAGACCAAGGAGCTGCCGCATACCACCGCGGGCAGCGTCGGTGAGTATACCGATTTCTTCAAGCAGTTTATCGATCAGGGCTGTGACGTGGTGCATTTCAGCCTCGGCTCTAAGCTGAGCGTGACCCATCAGAGCAGTGTGCTCGCTTCACAGGAATTCCCCGGCAGGGTCTTTTCGGTCGATACCCAGAACCTTTCCACAGGCTCCGGCCTGTTGGTCATCAAGGCGTGTGAGCTGCGTGATCAGGGCTTATCCGCCGAGGAGATTGCCGGTAAGGTCACCGCTATGGTGCCCAAGGCACACGCGTCCTTTGTGCTCGACCGCCTCGACTTTTTGCATGCAGGCGGCAGATGCTCCGCAATCGCTATGCTGGGCGCGAATCTGCTCAGCCTCAAGCCCTCGATCGAAGTCCACAACGATGACGGCGGTTCGATGGGCGTAGGCAAAAAGTACCGTGGTAAATATGATAAGGTTTTGCTCCAGTATATGGAGGACACTATCAATAAGTATGATAATATTGATCCTGATCGTGTGTTCGTCACCCATGCCGGTATGGATCCGGAGCTGGTCAACTCGGTCGTGGAGGCGGTCAAGGCGAAGAATATCTTCAAAGAGATCCACATCACCCGTGCCTCCTGTACGATCTCCAGCCATTGCGGTCCCCATACCCTCGGCGTGCTGTTTATGACGAAGTAACCGACATTTTGATGATAAGATAATTCGAATAAAGAAATAGCAAACCACCTGTTCCGTTGAGCAGGTGGTTTGCTATTTGTAGTATTTGTCCTGTGCCCAATGAGCAGGGTTGTTATCGATGTAGGTGTACGCGTTAACATATTCCCGATAGCTTCGTATCACATGGTCGTAGTACCGTCTTTGCCAGATGTTATATCCGATCTCGTGATTGCAGTATCTTTTGAATAATGAAATGAATTTCGGGATGATTTCATTCGCTCTGTTACCGTTACCTAATAGGGTGGTTTTATGAACCTGCTTCTCCGTAGGGTACGGCGCTTGCGACGTACCGAAATAGGAGACCCGTGCGGTATTATCTTGTTCCGTTTCGGGCGGTGGGCTGACAACGATCAGCATATGTATATGATTCGGCATGATAACGTAATGATCAATGAAAACGTTATTATATTTATTATCCATCAAATGTATGTATTTTTTAATCACATTGCCGTATGCGGAGAGTGCTACTATCGGTACGTCGCAAGCGCCGTACCCTACAACGCTGCCAAACGTTTGCTTTTTGTCTTTTGAACAGATGGTGATGAAATAAATACGATTCTCTGAATAACTGAATTCCGGCATGCGGAGCTGTTTTCGTTGCGGATGGGGATTATTCTTATCCATAAATTTCCCGATACACCGTTGTCACCGCCTCGTCGCTGATGGTGCAGCCCAGGCGGATCATGGGGATGGTTTCGACGAGTCTGCCGAGCATATCGAGCAGCTTTGACAGCGCTGTTTTATCGGAGGGGAGGACGGTCTGCTGTAAGAGCAGGGTGATCGCCTCGACCGGATTGATCGGCGCGGCGTGATTCTCCGGCGCTTGAGAGAGGAACACGACCGCCTTGATAGGTGCGGAGGTATTGGCACCGATGCCGTGCTTGCCGTTCCACGGTGTGCCGTAGATGACAAACCTGCCGTCCTTCTCGCGCACCAACGGCTTATCGTCGTTGATCATCGTGACCTGATCGCCGAAATGTGCGCGCCACAACGCGGCATGAGTGCTTTTGCCTGTGCCGGAGGGCGCAGTAAAGATAATCGCTTCCTCCTTGTATTTCAGGCAGGAACAGTGCAGGAAGAATCCGCCCTTGTCGATGATATCGTCACAGATGACGCGCAGGATCGCGACCGCCTCACAAATATACGGACTGCCGGGGTCGCCGTGGATCTCCTCGCCTAACTCGGCCTCATAGCGGATCATCTCGTCGGTCGTCTCGATCAACAGCTCATATTCCTCACTGTCGGTCAGAAAATCAGCCAAATAGCGATAAGTATCTTCGTATTGTGCTTTGACGGCGATGTTCATTTCTGCGATTCGATAGATATGCATAGTTTGTTACCTCGGATACAATCGTTTGAGGATGCCGCGGGCAACCCTCCGGCACTTTGTGCCACCTCTCCGTTGTATGGATTCTGTGACCCAAAACAAGTTTTGGACAGAATCTCAACTTAGAAAAGGGAGGTTTTTTTACTTTTTCTCACGCTTTATTATAACATAAGAATAAATTGTTGCAACCGTTAAAAAGAGGATCAGGGCGAGAATCATGTAGATGATATAGGTGCCGTTGCGGACGATCAGTCCGGCGATCACGGTGCAGATGCCTGACAGCACCATGGCGATACCGCAGTTACGGTTGGTGATGTACCAGTGCTCGTCACTATCCATGCACCAGCTCAGTCGCACACCGATAAAGGAGTTGGGCTTGGTTTTGGGCAGGATATTGCCGAGCAGGATGAACAGCACGCCCACGACAGTGGAGATGATGACGAAGATCATGTTTTCCTTGTTCTTCATCGTTCCGGGGTGCTTCATGATGGTCAGCAGAAAGACGCACAGCGCGTTGAACAAGACCATGACGATCAGAATCACCGTATCCAGAATGTCGAGATTCCGCGCGGTACGGTCGTTATCCTCTTTGGAGGATTTTTCTTGGAATTTTCTGTAAAGGAAATAAAACAGCGCGATAACGAGGATGATCGCTGGGAAGAGGAAGGCTTCGTATTTGGAGCCGTAGCGGTCGGGTGTGCCGTCGATCCCGAAGTGCGCCGCGACCGTATCGGGCAGGAAGAAGAATACGGCGATCGCGGAATAGATCGTCGGCAGGACAGCTAACAAAATGATCGTGAACCTTTTGAAATGTTTCATTGTAAACCTCCTTGAATGGTTAGGGAAGATGACGAATACAGAGAGATAAAAAAGGCACACGTGCCAAGATGACGGATATAGTGTGACATAAAAAGGCACGCGTGCCCCCCTAAAATTGTTTGAGCCAGAGGATCAGCTCGTCGAAGAGCGAGGCGTTGAGCTCGTAGTAGACGAAGTTTTTTTCCTTGCTTTCGATCAGCAGATCACTTTCTTTGAGCAGTTTTAAATGATAACTGAGCTTTTGCGGCGATACTTGCATCGCTTCGGCGATCTCGCCTGCCGACATGCGGTAGTTCTTCTTGATCAGCGTCAGGATATCGCGCCGCTGGGGGTCGGATAGGGTTTTGAATGTGCTGCCTAACGACATTGGCTCACCTCCCGGTCTATTTCAAAAATTCTTTAAATACTTTTCTTGCGATTATCATATACCTACCGGCGATAAATGTCAATAGGTATTTCAAAAAAATTTTAAATGGGTATGTAAAGAAAAAAGGCACGGATCCTCCGTGCCTATGATGTTCATATGTGATTGCGATCCCGACCGCTCATGCTCAGATCGGGAACCACAGATTGACGACCGCCGCTGTAATCAGGATGGCGCTGTCCATGACGATGCAGGGGATCAGCGGAATCTTATCGATCAGCCATTGCAGCTTTCTCAGCGGCCAGCTGAAGATGTCGAAGGACAGGATCAGCGCCGTGAGTACCGCCGCGGTCAGTACGCTGAATTTCCATAGCGGATCGCCCAGCGACAGCAAGAAGTCGAACGCGCCGAAGTGCCACAGGAGCAGTACGATCGGATAATGCCAGAAGAGCACCGCCAATGTGTTGCGCCCCATATGCGTGAGCAGTGGTACCTTGCGGTTGGGAATGAGGGCGATGACCGAGATGATCATCACCGCCGAGATACCGTAGCACAGCAGTCGGTGATAGAAGGTACAGCCCTCGATGGGAACGATGCTGTAGGGGTTTCTGCCGGTGAACAGCATGCGCAGGGGATAGATAATCTCTCTCATCCTGAAGCACAGAATGAAATAGGTCATCAGGAACGCTACGCCCACGATCTTGACCTTTGTCTGGTGAGAAAAGCGCCTTACCGTGTGCGGCGTCAGGTAATAGCCCGTCGCGTAGAAGGGCAGGAATACAAAGTATCGCATCAGATAGAATTCATCGCCCAACGGCAGGAATCCTGCGACAACGCCTAAGACAACGGATGCAGGGATCACGATCCCCGGGTGAACGTCCTTGAGCAGATACAGCGTGATCGTATACATGACGATCACAAAGAAATACCAGTCGATGCCGGCGCTGCCGAACAGATCCAGCCCGATCTCTTCGCCGTTGAATCTTCTTAAAGCGAAGATCGCGATTTTCAGCGCGAAGCCGAGGATCAGGTAATAACTGATCTTGTGCAGGTTCGGTCGATAATCCTTTTGGAATTTTTTTTGAAACAGTCCGTTCAAAAAAATGTACAGCGGCGCTGAGAAGGAATTGACGAAGATGAACCATGAGCGGAACATATCGCTGTTATCGGTGAATTCCTCCGCAAAGCTGCCGACGACGACCAGGATCATCACGAGCAGCTTGACGTTATCAAATTTAAAGATGCGCGGTCTCGAATTGTCGATCATCTTTTGCCTCACAGAAATATTTGTTGTGATCGATGGTGCGTATCACTTTCGGTTCATATATATATGAGTCTTCTACTCGGATTATACTGAACTTGTCGGAAAATGTCAATATGATGGGGTGAGACGTGATATGGATTGTAGGGGACGACGTCCTCGATGTCCCGTAACCAAAAAGATGAATGGATGATTCCTTTGCGGTTTTACGTTATCAGTGAGCAGTGAGAACAGAGGATGATTTACCCATCAACATTGTATTGACTTCTCGTCGATTCTGTGTTACACTGAACTCAACAAATGACCTGACATAAAGGCAGATCCGCGGATCGCCTGAGTGAAAGGCGTTGACAAACCGCAAATCCGAAGTGGGCGTATTCTGCGCTTTGCTCCTTTGTTCGCTATTTGCCGCGCCTTTAGGTGCGGCCTTTTTTATATTGCAAAACATTTTGCGGATACTATGAGTAAGCATATTGTCATTTTATGAAGAAATATTTGCTTTTGCAAAGGATGTGATAATCAATGGACACACGTGTCGCGGTCGTCAGCATCATCGTGGAAAACGATGACGTAACGAAAGAGATCAACGAGCTGTTATCCGATTTTGCGGATTATGTGATCGGTCGTATGGGCGTGCCGTATAAAGAGCGGAATGTTCGGCTGATCAGCGTCGCCGTTGACGCGCCGCAGGACAAGACCGCCGCCCTGAGCGGAAGGATCGGCTCCCTGCCCGGCGTGAGCGTCAAGACAGCGTACGCAAGTATATAAATTCTTGTAGGGTACGACGCTTGCGATGTACCGAAATGATATCGAATACACAAGATAGGAATATTGCGTTCCTTTCACACGGACGAGCAATGCTCGTCCCTACAAAACGTATCCTCACTTAACAATAATAAGGAGAACATACACATGGCTATTTACAACCCTGCTTCATTACACGCGGAGGAGTTCATCAATGATGAAGAGATCCGCGAGACCCTCGCTTATGCCGAGAAAAACAAAAACAACATGACTCTGATCAACGAGATCCTTGAGAAGGCGCGTCCGATCCCGACCGCGACCGGCTGCCGCTGTAACGGTCTGACCCATCGCGAGGCGTCCGTACTGCTCGCGTGCGAGGATCCCGAGGTGACCCGTCGTATCTATGAGATCGCGGAGGAGATCAAGCTCGCCTTTTACGGCAATCGTATCGTCATCTTCGCGCCGCTTTATCTCTCGAACTACTGCGTCAACGGCTGTCTGTACTGTCCGTATCACATGAAGAACAAGACCATTCCGCGCAAAAAGCTGACGCAGGAGGAGGT
>CAMJJL010000090.1 GCA_946406145.1 uncultured Clostridia bacterium
TAACTACGCCTCGGTGGACTTTCACCACAGAGCATTGATATGCCCGTCATACACGCAAAAGACCTGCCACATTGTGACAGGTCTTTCGTGCTATTTCAGCTTTTCAAGCATTTCTTTCATTTTGTAATAGTGTTCACTACAATAATACTCTTTCTTCCCGCTTATTCCAATTATTTCATGTGTTCCCTCTTTTGAACATTCTTCACATTTATGTTTGCTGTATGAGCCTGAGCCAACATCACTTTCCATTTTACCTAACATCTTCATTAATTCATTGTAGTGTGTTTCACAATAGTATTCAGTCCCGGCATAACCTTCATATTTTTTTGTACCTTCGCGAGTACAATTGCTCGCCTCGCAATAATGAGTAATCGATTTTTTACTCGATGATGAATTATATGAAGATTTAGATGATGATGAATTGTATGAGGATTTTGATGATGAGTAACTGGATGATTGTTTAGATGATGAACTGGAAGAATAATTGCTTGAGGAAGCAGATTTGTCTGTTCCTGTCGTCCTCTTGTTACTATTCCCATTACCGCAGGCAACAAGAGTCAGCACCAATACCAGTGTCAATACAAATGCGATTAATTTCTTCATTGTTCTTTCCTCCTTAAAATAAAAAATGTGTAGTTCCAAACGGAACTACACACCCAAAACGCATAGCCCCATTTGTTACCACACAAATTAGCCTGCTATTTGCCCAAAGGCACACTGCATCGGGGGCTCTGCAATTTTGCAGAATCCTTGATTCAGTATGCCCAAAAAGGGTATAGCAATAGCAAGAATATTATTCCAATATAAAGGCTAATAAGTGTGGTATCATTATTGTATCATGCTTGTTCCGCTTTTTCAATCCCCATTCTTCGCATATTTGTTGTTTTTATTTTGACAGTAATTGTTAATATGATTCATTAAAACGGACATTAACCTCGACCTCCTGATTATCTTGTTTCTGATAAAAAACAGGCTTACACTGTTTTCTGTTGGAAATAGAGAAAACCCGCATAAACGCTAAGTTTATGCGGGCAATGGTGGAGACTGCTGGACTCGAACCAGTGACCTCCTGCGTGTGAAGCAGGCGCTCTAACCAGCTGAGCTAAGCCTCCGTATATGATCGATCGTTATTGATAAGGACGCGCGTCCGATCTCAATCGATTTCAACTGTACCTTATTGTACTCCAATGTGATTGCGATGTCAAGCGTTGAGAGGGATTCTTTTCTCCATTATTCCGACGCTGTTCGACTAAAATGAGCAAACTCGAGCAAGCAGCCAAACAACCGCTTGTACATTATGTATAAAATATTTCAACATGTTTTAGAGCAATTCACAAATCGTTGATTTTGTGAATCTGATTGATTGAATTTGCTTGACTTTGATCGAGTTAGTGGTATAATTCAATCAAAGAGGTGAGACGGATGCTGACCGAGGAAAGATATCAGAGGATCCTACAGATTTTGGACGATCGCAACGCGGTCACCGTAGCGGAGCTTTCCCGACAGCTGAACATCTCCGAATCCACGATCCGCCGTGACCTCAACGCGCTCGCCGAGATGGGCAAGCTCAATAAGGTTTTCGGCGGCGCTACCGCATTGACGCGCAGCTCTGGTATCTTTGAAACGGACGTTGCCAACCGCATGAACACCATGGGGGAGGAGAAGACGGCGATCGCGCGGTATGCCGCGACCCTGATCCATGACGACGACTTTGTGTTCATCGACGCCGGCACCACCACCGCGCGGCTGATCGACTTCATCGACAACAACAAGGCGACCTATGTGACCAACGGCATTATTCACGCCCAAAAGCTCATTCAAAAGGGCTTTGAGACCTATGTCCTCGGCGGCAGGATCAAGCCGCTGACCGAGGCGGTCGTCGGCACGGGCGGCATCAAGAGCCTTGAGGGCATGAATTTTACCAAAGCGTTCATGGGCACCAACGGCATCGACATCACCGTGGGCTTCACCACCCCCGATATCGATGAGGCGCGTCTCAAGGAAGTGGCGATCCATAACAGCTACATGACCTTTGTCCTCGCGGATCACACCAAATTCCGCAAGGTGTGCGCCGTGACCTTTGCTCCGTTAAGAGTCGGATGTATCATCACCGATGACTGTCCGGATAACAAATACAGTGAGATAACCATCGTCAAGGAGGTAAAGAAATGATTTATACCGTAACGCTCAGCCCGTCGATCGACTACATCGTTCGTATGTCGAGCATGCGCTCCTACACTACCAACCGTACCGACAGCGAAGAATTCTATTTCGGCGGCAAGGGCCTCAACGTGTCCCAGGTGTTGGCTGAGCTGGACTTAGACAGCACCGCGTTCGGATTCTTAGCAGGCTTCACCGGTGAGGCGATCGAGAAGGGTCTGCGCCACAATCGCATCCACACCGATTTCATCCATCTGGACGAGGGCTTCACTCGTATCAATATCAAGATCAAGGCAGGCGGCGAGACCGAGATCAACGGTCAGGGCCCCGATATCCCCGACTCAGCCCTCGAAGAGCTGATGAAAAAGCTCGATCAGATCAAGGACGGCGATACCTTAGTCCTCGCGGGCAGTATCCCCAAGACCTGCCCCGACGACATCTATGAGCGTATGCTCGAGCGCGTCAAGGATAAGAAGGTTATGATCGCCGTTGACGCGACCCGCAAGCTGCTGGTCAACTCGCTGAGCATGCACCCCTTCCTGATCAAGCCCAACCGTCTGGAGCTCTCCGAGATCTTCCATAAGGAAGTGGAGACTGAGGACGACGTTAAGAAGTACGCCGGCAAGCTCCAGGAGATGGGCGCGCGCAACGTTATCGTATCTCTCGGACGCAAGGGCGCGTTCCTGCTTGATGAGACAGGCGCGACACACACCTGCGGCGTACTCAAGCAGCCGGTCATCAACACCGTCGGCGCAGGCGACAGCATGGTAGCAGGCTTCATGGCAGGCTATCTCAAGACGGGCGATTACGGCTATGCGCTCAAGCTCGGTTCCGCATGCGGCAACGCGACGTCGTTCCTGCCGGGTCTGGCGACCAGAGCCAAGATCGACGAGGTCTTTGCCCAGCTTAAATAAACTTTAAAAAGCCATTCGTTTACCAATGTTATTGAGTTAAAGGCTCCTTTTGGTAAAAGGAGCTGTCGCCTGTTGGCGACTGAGGAATTGCATCAATTGCTCGAGCGTTAGCGAGATACTATTTTAACTTAATGACATTGATATCATCACTCAGGTAATTATTGTCATTCTTTGCGGAATTACACGGAATGACATTGATAACGACATAAATCTCATAATAAAATGAAAGGAGAGTATTTATGCGAATTACAGATTTGTTGAAAGCTGACGCGATCCAACTGGGCGCGAAGGTTTCATCAAAGAGCGCGGCGATCGACACCCTCGTTGCCCTGCATGACAAGTGCGGCAACCTGAAGGACGCGGCTGCGTACAAGGAGGGTATCCTCAAGCGCGAGGAGATGGGCACGACCGCCATCGGTATGGAGGTAGCGATCCCTCACGCGAAAAGTGAAGCGGTCAAGGCTCCGGCTCTGGCGGCGATCACCGTTCCGGACGGCGTCGATTATGAGTCTCCCGACGGCGCACCCTGCAAGCTGATCTTTATGATCGCGGCTACCATGGACGGCGATGTTCACCTGGAGGTGCTCGCTCGGCTCATGCAGATGCTGATGCACGAGGATTTCACCGCTAAGCTCAAGGCGGCAAAGACTCCCAAGGAGTTCCTCGACATCATCGACAAGCAGGAAGCGGCTCAGTTCCCCGAGGAGGCAGCTGCTCCCGCGGCAAAGAAAGACGGTTATCAGGTTCTCGCCGTCACCGCATGCCCCACCGGTATCGCGCATACCTACATGGCGGCGGAAGCGCTGCAGAAGGCAGGCGACGAGATGGGTATCTCCATCAAGGTCGAGACCAACGGCTCCGGCGGCGCGAAGAACGTCCTCACCGCTGACGAGATCGCCAACTGCGACGGTATCATCATCGCGGCTGACAAGAGCGTTGAGACCGCTCGCTTTGACGGCAAGCCCGTCTATTCCACCAAGGTTGCCGACGGCATCCATAAGCCTCAGGAGCTCATCAACAAGATCGTCAACAAAGAGGTTCCCGTGTTCCACAGCGACAAAAAGGCGGAGGGCGGTTCTTCTGACATCGGCAATGAGAGCTTCGGCAGAAAGCTCTATAAGCACCTGATGAACGGTGTTTCCCACATGCTTCCGTTCGTTGTCGCAGGCGGTATCTTTATCGCGATCGCGTTCCTGATCGACGCGCTCTCCGGCGCTCCGCAGGACGGCAACTTTGGTTCGGCTACTCCCGTAGCGGCATGGTTCAAGACCATCGGCGGCGTAGCGTTCGGCTTCATGCTCCCGATCCTCGCCGGCTTTATCGCACAGTCCATCGCTGACCGTCCCGGTCTGCTGGTCGGTTTCGTCGGCGGTTCGCTGGCGGCTACCGGTTCCACCTTCGCCGCTCCCGGCGGCGACGGCACGGCTGTATCCGGCTTCCTCGGCGCTCTGCTCGCCGGCTTCCTCGCAGGTTGGCTGATGAAGATGGTCGAGAAGCTCTGTGACCATCTGCCGCGTGCTCTGGAGGGTATCAAGCCCGTCCTGATCTATCCGCTTGTCGGTCTCGGCATTGTCGGCGTCATGATGTGCGCCGTCAACCCGATCGTCGGCTGGCTCAACGGCAAGCTGACTGAGGGCGTATCCGCTATGGCTCAGAATCCCGCACTCATCGTTCCGGTATGCGCGCTTCTCGCCGGCATGATGGCGATCGATATGGGCGGCCCCTTCAACAAGGCTGCTTACGTTACCGCTACCGGTCTGCTGGCTTCCGGCGCCATCGGCACCAACGAAGGCCCCTTCATGATCATGGCTGCTGTTATGATCGGCGGTATGGTTCCCCCGATCGCAATCGCGCTGTCCACTACCTTCTTCAAGAAAAAATGGACTGCTGAAGAGAGAAAGAACGGCCCCGTCAACTACATCATGGGTCTGTCCTTCATCACCGAGGGCGCGATTCCTTACGCTGCGGGTCATCCGTGGCCGGTCATCCCCGCTTGTATTGTTGGCTCCGCTATCGCAGGCGCTCTGTCCGCACTGTTCGGCTGCACCCTGATGGCGCCTCACGGCGGTATCTTCGTACTGCCCACCATCGGCAAGCCCCTTATGTACTTCCTCGCGCTGGTCATCGGCTCGGTAGCAGGCGGTCTGCTCCTGTCCGTTCTCAAGAAGCCCGTAGAAGAATAAGCAAATATCAATATCGGTATGCGGAGGGGGCAACCCCTCTGTATACCTGACCCTAAAGGAGAACTATTATGGTATCAAAAAAGGTTACGATCGTCAACGCGCAGGGCTTCCATATGCGTCCTGCCAATGTATTTGCCGCCGCGATGATGAAGCATCCGTGCGACGTAACGCTCAGAGTCAACGGTAAAGACGTCAACGCGAAGAGCCTGATGAATATCATCGCTGCCTGCATCAAGTGCGGCAACGAGGTAGAGGTCATCTGCAACGGCGCTGATGAAGACGCGGCGCTGGCTGAAGCGGTCGAGATGATCGAAAGCGGTTTCGGCGAATAATTCTGAACTGTCATTGCGAGGACGCGCGCGTCTTTTTCCGTGATAATCTCAAGCGTTGATCGGATGGATGCATGCGCCTCGCAATATTTATTTAAACTTGTCATTGTGAGTAAAAGACGCACGCGTCCAATCTCAACCAATTATAATAAAGAGGTGATAATGATGATGAAAGGTTTAGGCGTTTCCGATGGCTACGGCATCGGCAGAGTGATGTTGATACTCGACCAGAAGCTGGATTATACGCCTCGTGAAATAGCCGATGTAGACGCTGAGATCGCGCGTTTCCATGACGCGATCGATCAGTTTACCAAGAACACCCTCGAACAGGCGGACGCTGTCCGTCAATCGACAGGCGATAAGGAAGCCGAGATTCTGGAGGGTCATATCGCGATCATCGCCGATCCCTTTATGAAGGGCGAGATCGAGAACCTGATCAAGGCGCACCAGTGCGCCGAGGCGGCGGTCGAGCAGATCTGCCAGATGTTCATCGATATGTTCACGGCGACGGGCGACGATCTGACCATGCAGCGTGCCGCCGACGTCAAGGATATCCGCGACAGTCTGCTCGCGATCCTCCTCGGCGTGCAGGAGGTCAAGATCAGCGACGCGCCCGAGGGCACCGTACTGGTCGTCCGTGAGCTGACCCCCTCGATGACAGCCGGCATCAAGAAGGAAAACATCGTCGGTATCATCGCCGAGACCGGCTCCCAGACCTCCCATTCCGCGATCTTAGCGCGCGCGATGGAGATTCCTGCCGTGCTCAGCGTACCGAACGCGCTCAGCCAGCTCAGCTCCGGTGAGCAGATCATCGTCGACGGCTTTACGGGCGACGTCATCACCGCTCCGTCTCAGGAGAACCTGGATGAATATGTCGCAAAGCGCGATACCTTCCTCAGGGAGAAGCGTGAGCTCGAGCTCTATCGCGGCAAGCCCACCGTATCCGCTTCCGGCGAAGAATATGAGCTGTGCTGCAATATCGGCACCCCCAAGGACGCCGCCAAGGCGATGGAAAAGGACGGCGAGGGCGTCGGACTCTTCCGCACCGAATTTTTGTTCATGGATCGTACCGCTCTGCCCACCGAGGACGAGCAGTTCGAAGCATATAAAACAGCCGCCGTCGTGCTCAAGGGCAAGCCCCTCATCATCCGCACGCTGGATATCGGCGGCGATAAGGAGATCCCGTATCTGGGTCTCGAAAAGGAAGAGAACCCCTTCATGGGCTTCCGCGCGATCCGCTATTGCTTAAAGCACCGCGACATGTTCAAGTCACAGATCAAGGCGATCCTGCGCGCGTCCGCGTTCGGCGACGTCCGCATCATGTTCCCCCTGATCACCGCTGTTGAGGAGCTGCGCGAGGGCAAGGCGCTGGTGGAAGAAGCAAAATCCGACCTGCGCGCTTCGGATATCGAATTCAACGAAAATATTCCCGTCGGCGTGATGACCGAGACCTCCGCCTCCGGCGTGATCGCCGATCTGCTGGCGAAGGAAGCGGACTTCTTCTCCATCGGTACCAATGATCTGACCGGCTACACCATGGCGTGTGACCGCGGCAATTCCGACGTCGGCTACCTCTATTCTCCGTTCCAGCCCTCGGTTTTACGCCTGATAAAGAGCATTATCGAGAACGGCGTCAAAGCCGGTATCCCCGTCGGTATGTGCGGTGAGGCTGCCGCCAACCCGATGATGGTGCCGCTGCTGATCAGCTTCGGTCTGACCGAGTTCTCGGTCTCTGCCGTATCCGTTCTCAAGGTGCGCAAGTGCATCGCGAACTGGACGAAGGACGAGGCGGACAAGGTCGCCGAAAAGGTCATGTCCATGTCGACAGAAAAAGAGATCACGGATTACCTCAAATCCGTCATCTGATTCTCAATCAAATAGGGGAGAACCCCATCAAAAAGGCGCAGGACACCCTGCGCCTTTCAGCTTGTCGAAAAAGAATATAAGTTAGGAACAGTACGTCTATCATCCTCCCTCTGACGAGGGAGGTGGGCTCGCTTGCGAGCTCGGAGGGAGAGATAACGAAGCGTTACAGAAACACACCGATGATGGACTCAAGCCGCATAATCAGTATCATTACTCAAGGTATTGAGCCATACGTTTGCATGCTATTATACAGTTGCGTTATCTCTCCCCTCGCATTCTTTCATTAGTCCCTATTTATCATCCTACTTGCGTGCCCCCTCGTCAGAGGGGGCTGGAAAGGTTTTTCTACAGCCTGAGGCGCAG
>CAMJJL010000091.1 GCA_946406145.1 uncultured Clostridia bacterium
ATATTAGCGGAGAATTTCGCAGAACAAGGCGGAGGGCGCAGGCAGGCTTGAGGTGCTGTCAAAATCTTTGATTTTGGCTACAGCACCCATGCAACAGCGCTCCAATCGATGACACGCGTGTCATCGATTGGTTCAGCGCCACTGCTGGCGCCTGTCAACTCTTGGGGTCCCCATAACGCTCCGCGTTATGGGGAGAGGAGGAGCCGCAACACGAGGTCAAGGCATACCAACCGGATATGCCTACCAAGTGCAGCGAGCGACGACGAAACGCAGTTATGCGGAATTCTCCACAATAGATATTAAAGTGTTTTATTGCTACTTAGTATGAAAACTTCAAGATACCGTCGGCAGAAAGGAAATAACTATGAAACGTATACTCGCAATCGTATTAACCGTTATGATGATCGCGGCTGTATTGGCAGGCTGCAACAAGAAGGTCGGCTCCGGAACCACCTCCGCTGTCTCCAAGACGGAATCCAAGGCGGAATCCGCAGAGACCGTGGCGCAGGACGCAAAATCCACCGATCCGCTGCTGAACATCGACGACGTACCCGCGGCTGATCTGGACAAAGCAGACGCCGAATACCAGAAGAAGGCGCCCGAGAAGGGTGAAGAGGTCGCGATCCTGCACACCAACTACGGCGACATCTCCTTCAAGTTCTTCCCCGAGGTAGCGCCCAAGGCGGTCAACTCCTTTAAGGCGCTGGCGAAGGATCACCGCTATGACAACACCATCTTCCACCGCATCACCAAGCCCGAGACCAGCGGTATCGGCGTGGTACAGGGCGGCGACTACACCAACTTCAACGGCACCGGCGGCGTTTCCGCATACGGCAAGGGCTTCGGCTTAGAGGTCTCTGATTATCTGAGCAACATCGAAGGTTCCGTCGCGATGGCACGCAGCCAGGACCCCAACTCCAACGGCTCGCAGTTCTACATCAACTCCAGCAACAACAACAGCCTGGACGGTCAGTACACCGTATTCGCGCAGGTATACGAAGGCATGGACGTTGTCGGCAAGATGGCAAAGGTTCAGACAGGTCAGAACGACAAGCCGGTCAAGGACGTCATTCTGCAAAGTGTAGAGATCGTCGAATATTCTAAATAAGAATAATGAGGCGATCCTTATCCATTTTCCTGTGTATTATTTTGATTGCCGCGCTCACAGCCTGCGGCAAAAAGGAGGCAAATAACATGGTTCTGTCCGGCGGCTACACCACCATCGAAGAGATCCCCGCGGCACAATCCGATATTGCCGCGGATTACCAGAAGACAGCCCCTCAGTCGGGCGACACCGTCGCTATCCTGCACACCAACAGAGGCGACATCCGCATGCGCTTCTTCCCCGAGGTCGCGCCGATCGCGGTCAACAACTTTATCGCGCTGGCAAAGGCGAACAAGTTCAATAACACCATCTTCCACCGCGTGATCAACAATTTCATGATCCAGGGCGGCGACTATACCAACTTCAACGGCACGGGCGGTGAATCGATCTACGGCAAGGAGTTCAAGCTTGAGACCAACGCCAATGTGCATAACTGCGCAGGCTCCGTCGCGATGGCGAACCGCGGTCCCGGCACAAACGGCTCGCAGTTCTACATCAATCAGGTCGACAACAACTACCTCGACGGCAGTTATACCGTTTTCGGTCAGGTTTATGACGGCATGGACACCGTCAACACCATCTGCGGCGTACAGACCAATATGATGGATAAACCGCTCAACGATGTTGTCATCGACAGCGTCGAGATCACAACCTATTAATCATCGGTACTGAGCCGCCTTGAAGTTCAGGGCGGCTGTACTTTTATCAAGGAAGAAAGGCAGATCAATTGTTATTGCGAGGGATTTATCCCGCGGCAATCTCAACCTTAACCTTTTTTTCATTCACCTATAAAGGAGCAGCCTATGGAACGACCTGTCATCGCCATCATGTATGACTTTGATAAAACCCTGTGCACCAAGGATATGCAGGACTACGGCTTTATCCCGAGCCTTGATCTGCAGCCCAGCGAATTCTGGCACAAAGCCAATGTATTCGGATCGGGCGCGCAGATGGACGGCGTACTCGCCTATCTGTATACGATGATCGAAGAGAGCAAGCGCAAGGGGATGCCCCTCACGCGAGAGAAGCTGATCGACTGCGGCAAGGGCATCGTGCTGTACAAGGGCGTCAAGGAATGGTTCGACCGCATCAACCTCTACGGCGCGGCACAGGGCGTGCAGATCGAGCACTATGTCATCTCGTCGGGGCTCAAAGAGATCATCGAAGGCTCCGGGATCGCCGATAAGTTCACCAAGATCTTCGCCTGCGAATTCCTGTATGATGACGACGGCTGCGCGCTGTGGCCGAAAACCGCCGTCAACTACACCAACAAGACCCAGTTCGTCTACCGCATCAACAAGGGCGTGCTGGATATCGCGAACGACGTTGACCTCAACCGCTCCATGCCCGACGACTCCAAGCGCGTTCCCTTCACCAACATGATCTACATCGGCGACGGACTCTCTGACGTACCGTGTATGAAGATGATGAAGGCGTACGGCGGCTGTGCGATCGCGGTGTATCAGGACAACAACAAGAGCAAGGTCGAGGAAATGCTGATGGGTGACCGCGTGGACTTCATCTTCCCTGCCGACTACTCCAAACAAGGCAGGCTCGACAAGACCGTTCACAACCTGATCAAGAAAATGGCGATCAGCGACGAGCTCGTAAAAGAGAACGCGAGACAGCTCAGGGAGTTAGGAGTGAGGAGTTAGGAGTTAGGAGTGAGGAGTTAGGAGTTTATGTCACTCTCGGAACTTTTGTCCTGCTCAAACAACTGAAAAGCATAGAAAAATGCTCACGATCTCAAATAGAGTCGTGAGCATTGTTTTTATTCGGTTGAGATTGCCACAGCTCTTACGAGCTTCGCAATGACAATCTATAATCGGGTGAGGGCGAAGCCCTCCATCAATTTTCCACTTTACATTTTCAACTTTCCACTACACAAGGGTGAGGGCAGCGCCCTCCCACAACTCCTCACTCCTCACTCCTAACTCCTCACTAAATCTTGTTGATCCTTCCTCTGTTCTTCACCGCCCTGCGGATATCGAGGACGATAATGACCAAGGTGGAGATAATAACCAAAATCAGGATCACGCCGACAGCCCATACCGCGGCAGGATTGACGGTCTTTTTCTCGACCGTGCTGACCTCGGCAGACGCGGAGCACGCTTCGACAAAGCGCTTCTGCATATAACCGTAGATATCGTCGTCGATATTGGAGAAGGTGTAGCATTTGTCGAGGTATTCCTGCGGCGGATTGATCAGCTCGCTTTCGAGCATATCTTCATCGATCAGGTCCAGCGCACCCGTGTTCGGCGTACCGTACGTGATGTACTCCGAATTCGCGGCTGCGATCCTCGGCTCGCACATGAAGTTGATGAACAGCTCCGCGTTCTCTTTATTCTTGCAGGTCGCAGGGATGCACATCGCGTCGTTAAAGAGGTTGGAGCCCTCCTCGGGCAGACAATAATCGAGGTTCTCATTGTTGAGCATCATGGTATAGATATCGCCTGCGTAATAGGTGCAGATACCGCTCTGGTTCTGCTCCATTTCGGCGAACACCTGATCCATAACGTACTTTTTGAGGACGGATTTCTGCTCGATCAGCTTGTCGGTCGCACGGTCGATATCCTCGCGCGTAAAGCTCTCGGCGCCCGGATCGATCGGCGGATCGCACAGCTGCATCGCGATCGCCATCGCGTCACGCGAGTTGTTGAACATCAGGATACCGTCGTCCTTGTACTTAGGATCCCACAGATCCTTGAAGCCCGTAACGGCGCCCTCCTTGATCATATCGGTGTTGTAGCCGATCGCGACGAAGTTCCATGAATACGGCACGCTGTACTCATTATCGGGGTCATACGCCATATTCTTGAAGCGCTCGTCGATATATTTGTAGTTCGGGATATTGTTGAAATCGAGCTTAGCGAGCATGCCCTCTTCTCTGAGGCGGCTCACCATGTAGTCAGACGGAAAGATGACGTCGTAGGTGGAGTTGGAGTTGGTCAGCACGTTATACAGCTCTTCGTTCGTCTCAAAGTTCGTGTAATTCACCTTGATGTGATAGGTGTCCTCGAACTCCTTGATGACGTCGATACCGCCGTCGTCACCGGGATCGATATACTCGCCCCAGTTATAGACGTTGACCTCGCCCTGGAATGCGCCGGAGGCGCCTTTTCCTTCATCATCCCTCTCGTTTTCCGCCTCATCCTCCGCGTAAGCCGTGAGTGAGAATACCGCAAGAAGCAGCGTCAAAGCGAGGATCAGCGATAAGATCTTCTTCATCGCGCCGCCTCCTTACTCTTCCTGCGGGAAGCGAAGTTCGAAATGATCAGGATGCCGATAATCACGATGAAAAGCAGCGCCGACAGCGCGTTCGCCTTGGGATTGATACGCTGATGGGTCATGGTGTAGATCTGCACCGGCAGGGTCTGGAACCGTGAGCCGCGGGTGAAGTAGGTGATGACAAAGTCATCCAGCGAATAGGTGAAGCTGATCAGAAAGCCCGAGAAGATACCCGGCATCAGCTCGTGGAGCACCACCTTGAAGAACGCCTGCGCCGGCGAGCAGCCCAGATCGAGCGCCGCTTCGTATAAAGCGGGATCCATCTGTCGGATACGCGGCGTAACGTTGAGGATGACATACGGCGTACAAAAGCCGATATGCGCCAGCAGTACCGTCCAGAAGCCCATCTCAAAGCCCATCATCACACCGGCGAAGGTGAACAGCAACATCAGCGACACACCCGTGACGATCTCGGGATTGATGATCGGGATATTGGACACGTTCTGGATGGCGGAGCGTACACCGCCCTTGAAGTTATAGATACCGATCGCCGCCGCGGTACCGAGGACGGTCGCGATCACGGAGGCGAGCACGGCGATGATCAGCGTATTATACAGGCTGTTCATGATCTGAGCGTCATTAAACAGCGCGGTATACCATTTCAGCGTAAAGCCCTTCCATACGCTCGTCTTGCCGTCGTTGAAGGAATAGGCGATCAGGTAGATGATCGGCAGGTACAGAAACGCCATGATGATAATGAAATAGATCTTGGAGCTGAGCTTTTTCATCCGTTCACCGCCTCCTTATCTCCGAATCGGTTCATAAAGACGAGGAAGCCGAGGATGACGATCATCAGCACCACGGCGATCGCCGAACCGGTGTTGTGGTCGCTCTGGAACACACGCTCGATAACGTCGCCGATCATGAACTGGGTGCCGCCGAGATACTGAGCGACTAAGAAGGTCGACGCGGTGGGAACGAATACCATCGTCACACCGGAGATGATGCCCGGTACGGACAGCGGAAAGATCACCTTGGTGAATACATAAAAGCCGCTGCAGCCCAGATCCTGAGCCGCTTCGATCAGCGAGGGATCGATCTTGCTCATCACGGCATGAAGGGGCAGGATCATAAACGGCAAAAACTCATAGACCATGCCGACGATCACCGCGCCGGAGTTACCGATCAGGGTGACGTCGATGCCGAAGAGATTGAGTATCATATCGAGAGGGCCGTAGTTTTGCAGGATCAGGACCCATGCGTAGATACGCAGCAGGAAATTCATCCACATCGGCACCATCAAAAACATGATGATCATACTTTGACTGCGCTCGGAGCACCGTGAGATGGAATACGCCAGCGGATATGCCAGCACCAGACAGATCACGGTGGAGATCAGCGCGATCCCTAAGGAATACAGGAATACTTCACTGTATACAGAAGCGTTTTTAAAGGGCTCCAAGGAAAAACGACCACGGTCGTCGGTAAAGGCAAAGTAGACCACCATCAACAGCGGAACAATGGTAAATACCAGCATCCAGCCGAGATACGGGATAGCGGGGCGTTTTGACTTCATCGGCTTACACCTCGCTGATCTCGGCTTGACCGAAATCGAAACAGAGCGGCACATAGGTGGCGACCTGCTCATCGATATCGCTCTGCATGATCCACTTACGCTCATCGGACTCGAGGATGATCTCGTTGTGCTCACCCTTCCAGATGACCGACTCGATATAGACCTCATCAAGATGGCCTACGCCGTCGCCCGCGATAGACAGTGCCTCGGGCGGCAGGACGATCTTGATCCTCTTCCCCTCCTCAAAATAGGTGTCGGGGATGGTGACCTCAACGCCCTCGAGAAGGATGGTGGTGGTGTTATTTTCTTTATCAGAATAATAAACATCCGTAATAATGTCATTCGTGGGATTCTGGAACATCTTCTCCATAATATGGATGTTGAACGGATCAACGCGCATGCCGATGGTATCACCCACCTTCTGGGCGACGGTGGAGTGGATCAGCCACAGGCAGTTCTTGCACTTGACGCTGATCTCGAAGTGAACGCCCTTGAAGATGACGTTCTCGACAACGCCGTTGAGCTTAGCCTGATCGGGCGCTGTCACCTCGACGTCCTCGGGACGGATGACGACGTCCACGGGCTGGTTCTTCGCAAAGCCCTTGTCCACGCAGTCGAGATCGACGCCGAGCAGGCGCACCTTGCAGTCCTCGAGCATGATGCCGTTGATGATGTTCGCCTCACCGATGAAGTCGGCGACAAAGGCGTTGGCAGGCTCATTATAAATATCCTCAGGCGTGCCGACCTGTGCGATCACGCCGTTGTTCATCACGCAGACACGGTCGCTCATGGTCAGGGCTTCTTCCTGATCATGGGTGACGTAAACAAAGGTCTTTTGGGTTTTTTGCTGAAGCTGTTTGAGCTCGATCTGCATATCCTTTCTCAGTTTCAAGTCGAGTGCGCCGAGCGGCTCATCCAACAATACGACCTTGGGATCGCACACCAGCGCGCGCGCGATCGCGACACGCTGCTGCTGACCGCCCGAGAGCGATCGGACAGGGCGCTTCTCATAGCCCTTGAGGTCGACCACGGCGAGCATCTGCCTGACCGTTTTCTCGATCTCGGCTTTCGGCAGCTTCTTGAGCTTTAAACCGAAGGCGACGTTGTCGAATACGTTCAAATGCGGAAACAGCGCGTATTTCTGGAACACAGTGTTGACACTGCGCTTGTGGGGCGGCACATCGTTGACCTTTTCGCCCTCAAAATACACCTCACCGCTCTGAGGCGTTTCAAATCCGGCGATAATGCGCAGGGTGGTCGTCTTACCGCAGCCGGAGGGTCCGAGCAGGGTAATGAACTCCTTGTCATAGATGTCGAGGCTGATATTGTTCAATATCACCTCATTGGAGTACTTGAAATTGATATCCTTCAAGGATACGACAGAATTTTGCTTCAACTATCTAACCTCCTTGGTTTAAAGCCGCCGCGGCGGTTTTTCCGATCTTCTCCACCGATACCTGTCATTGCGAAGCCCGAAGCCGTTAGGTGCACCGAAGGTACAGGCTGTGGCAATCTCCCGGTAACAGATGTAGTTTGGCGCAAAGAAAAGGACACTGCGCGACTTTGTGGGATTGCCACGGTCGCAAGCTCCCTCGCAATGACGCCGATCAAAAACGCTCTCGTCAGCTCTACCGCTTTTACGCTTTACTGCATTATAACAGCATAAACATACAGTAATTCATTATATATGTCCGACCGCGCTTTGTCAACAAATCTCCGTGAAAAATTGACTAAAATAATCGACTTTTTTTCTCATATATATAGAATCATGTTATATTGACTTTTCGGGGGAATCAGCTATAATAAAGATGACTATG
>CAMJJL010000092.1 GCA_946406145.1 uncultured Clostridia bacterium
CGAGTGATATGTTATAATAAAATGGATAACATTATGCTGCATATCAATTTCCTATTGGTTGTTTTGAGCTGTTCGGTGCAGCCTTCTTCTTTAGCGAAAGACTGCACAAGTTCGTCGTACATCTTCTGCGCCTGTTCATCAATGTCGGCTAGATGTTCATTCAGCCTACATTTTGTGAGCAGGTTGGTATAAAGAATCGGGCGGCTTCGTTTTATGTAGCGAAGGTGTTGTTGTCCCCACAAACCGATTGGTCGGTTATCCTGTTCGGGCAGTGTTAAGTTCGGCAGCAAATAATCTCCTTGACGTGTATATGTAATCTCCATTGTCAGACCTCCTTAATCTTGATTTTCTTGACTTTGGCTTTTGTGAACTTGATTATCAGTTCATCTACAATGTCGGTGTACTTACCTCGTGAGATGAGATCGTTTCTCAATTCAATCAGGCTGTTGATAACGACTCTGCGTTCCACTGCTGTGAGGTAAATATGATATGTATAGTATCTCTTCTTTCTATAGTTTTTTGTTTTATGGGCGGCCTGCGAACCAATAAACAGACGCAGGCCGCCCTGTGTTTTTGTTACTCAAACAGGTATCAGATAAGAAAAAGCCGTTATTCAATTTTCAAGGTTCACTCAGACGGAATAATGTCCCTCTACTTAATATCTACAACATTTTAAACGCTAAACGGAAAGCAAAATCAAAATTTTTTCAAAAATATTTTTACAAACTCCTCGAACCTTTCTTTATAATTGCGTATCGTGCGCTCGCTGACCTGATACTTCTCCGCCAACTCCCGGTTACACTGATGCTTTCTGCCGGAAATATACGCGTAGTACAAATCGACCGCCCACGGCTGCCACACGGCTAACGCCTTCAGCAGATTCTCTGTTGTAATGTCTGATTCCACCAGGAAATCCACGCTATCCTGCGCCGCCAGCATCCATTCCTCCGCCTGTTCTTCATAGGAAATTGATATGCAGCATAATGTTATCCATTTTATTATAACATATCACTCGTAACAAAAGCGTGACAAATAATTCTTATTTAGAAAAATAGTCACGCTTTTTTACTATATTATTAAATTATTTTCGCATTTTGAAGGATCAGGTGTACCAGTCGGGCTGATCGCTCGGGGGATCGATTTTATTGAAGATGATATAGCCTGTTGTTGTATGGCTGTTTTTGATCTCGATCCCGCCCGCGCAGTCATAATTATAGTCGCCGATGGCAGTTATACGGGTGTTATCGGCTCCTTTGCTTACATAGAGAGCCGCGCCGGATGTGGCGTATACGGTGCCGCGGTTAAAGTATACCGTTGCGTTCTTGGCGCTGTCGGGAACATTGATCGCGTGGCATCCTCCCCTGACGTTGGTATAGGTCAGTGTGAAGTTCGAATCGGAGGAAACCGAGAAGGTGTTAAGGTCGCGCTTTGCGGAGGAGTCAAAGGTGCCTGCGCTACAGCAGCCGGTGCCGAGGGTAAGCTCGACTTTTCTGCGCTCGGGAACCTCAAAGCCGCCGCTCGCGTTGATGCCTTTTACGTTTTCGTCGAGCTTGTAGCCCTTCTTCGCGTCTGCCGTTACGGTGATCAATCTGCCGTTGGAGCTGATTTTGAAATCGCAGCCCGAGTCGATACCCTGCGACCACGCGTCGATAAAGCTTCTGCAGCCCTTTTGGGCGGTGTAGTGATTGAGGTTGGTGGTGGTCAGCGTGTAGGGCGCAATGTTGAAAGTCTTGTTGTTGTTGTCATTGATGACCTTGTTGAAGATGTCGTCCATCGTGCGGAGACTTTGGAGCATTTCGGATGCTGTGTTCTCGTACTTGGCAAAGGGCGCTTCGTCTTTATTGACGGTGATGATGTTGTTGTTGATCTCATACTCCTTCACCTTTTTGGACATATTGTTGAGAACGTTGATCGCGAAGAAGTCGAGGATCGCATGCTCCTCCATCGAGGTGATCTCGTTGTTGATGCCTTTGATGACTTGATGGTAGTCGGGCGTTTTGGTGTAGCTGTGCTCGTTTTTGTCAGCGGCTGCCACTCTGTCGAGCAGATAGGAGGTGAGCTGCGCGTAGCCGTTCTCGTGGTTGTTGGAGCTGCGCTCACCCTTAAGGAAGCTGAGCATCGCGTCAAAATCCGCCTGCAGGGTGCTGATGTTGCACATGGGATCGCTGATGATCTCTTTGTAAGCCTTGTAGGTGGTGTTGTTGAGCTTGCCCATGCCGTCGCAGGTGAAGTTGTTCTTGTTCTGATTGATGCGCTTTAAGACATTGGCGTAATCCTCCGCGATCTTGTCGGTTTGCTTTCTGAATTCCATCGTGCTGATGTTGGAATCGATCGATTGCAGCTGACGCATCTCTTCGCTGTGATACTTGTTGGCGTTTTCGGAGAGCGCCTGCACCTCGCCGAGCACCGCGCTGACCTGCGCTTTGATTTCCTCCGCCTGCTTGTTGACGTCGTCGATGACATCCTGATTGGAGGGACCTGCGTCTGTGCCGAAGATCAGGTTGAACACGGGGCCGATCGCCATATTGGCGAGCTTATTGCTGGTGGTGTTGAGCAGGGTCTTGCCGACGTGTCCGAAGACGGTCTTGGCGATGCTGACCGCGATGCCGGAGGATACCGGCGCGTCTGTGGTGACGGCCGCCGAAGCGGAGGTCATGGCTAGCGAGCTGACGGAGCAAACGGTGATTGCCGAAAGAATGCCTGCTATGATTTTTGTTTTGATGTTGTTCTTTTTCATGGTGATTTCTCCTTTATGGTTTTTTCCGTGTCGTTATCTTGACTGTGGCTATATCATAACAGAAAAAATCGCCCTTGCCTATATGCAAAACACCCCCGGTCTGTAGCCTAATTAACAGATCGGGGGTGAAGTGTAGCCAAACTGACAAATCGGGGGTGAATTGTAGCCGAAATTAAAAGAGAAGCAGGAACATCAGGATCATCGCCGCCGTTATCAGCGTTGCGTACAGGATATGCAGAAGCTTTTTCTCCCAGAGCAAACCGATAAACTCGCGGATAAAGGCGTTCGGGAAGAAGTAAAGCTTCGTTTTTGCCGAAAGCCCCTTTACCGTCATGCCAAGCTTCTCCGCCAAGGTGTAGCCGCGGAACACATGATAATTCGTTGTTGAAAAGCCGATATTGCAGCTTTCCGAACCGCAGTCGCGCTCGATCACCTGTTTAGAAAACGCCATGTTCTGATAGGTGTTGACGGATTTGTCCTCCTTGACTATCCTTTCGTCGGGAACACCGAGCTCAATAAGACAGCGCTTCATGCTCTCGGCTTCGCTGATAACCTCATCGCTGCCCTGACCGCCGGAGGGCACAAATTTCGCGTGCTTTCCGGTCTTTTCATACTGCGCCTTTTCAAAGTCAAACGCGCGCATGATCCTGCCTTTGAGCAGCGGAGTTGGGGTTCCGTCGCGTCTAATAGCGCAGCCGAGGATGATGATATAATCCAACTCCGGCTCGGGCTTGTATCGCGTGGCAGAGACCGCGCTGAACAGCGTGGAGATCAGCATACACTCAAAGTAGCAGAGCAGAAATGTCACCCCGAGGTTCACGGTCAAAAGTATGTAAAACACAGTCTGACTGTCCGCGCCGAGGAAACTGTTAGTGAGGTTTTCGGCAAAATAACCGCCGATATACAGCGCGCCCATCAGGATACCGAGGACGTTCTGAACGCGAAAGCCCTCCTTTTTGATCAGCCAGATATTGCTGACCGCGAGGGAAGCCGCAAGCAGGAACATCGGTATTCTTGTAATACTCAAAAACATTTTTCCGCAGTTGATGAGCTGCAGCGGCAAATCGGCAAAGCTAATCAAATTGCTTTCAATGCCCCAAAGCTGAAAATCGAGCATGATAACGATAAACGAAACCAGCAAAAACAGAATCACGCCGCCGATAAAGACCATGGAATAGGAAAAGCCGCCGTGCCGCAGCTTTCCGATAAAGGTGACTGTCAGCACTCCAAGCGTCAGCAGAACGATCAGCAAAAAGAGCGGGATCACAAATTTTGCCGCCGCAAAGCTTTTTCCGGTGATATTGTAGACCATTCCCGTGGGCAAAACGTAAAACTCAGATTCACTATTGATCTTCTCTACGGGTTCTTCCTCTTCAAGAACATACGACAAACTGATAGAGGCGCTTCCGCCGCTTTTGCCCTCCAAATCGATCGTCAGATAATGGAAACCGCCATTCCTGATTTCCTGACCGACGGACTTCACCGTCAGAACGCTCTCATCCGAGCTTTTTATTTCAAAGGTGTTCATATCGACAGGATTGTATCCCGTGATAATCAGGAAGGACACCCGTGGATTTTATGCCTTCATAACCGCGTTTTTTGCTGACAGTCATATATGTGTAGCTTCCGTTTGAAACATTGTGAACCCAATGCAGCTTGCCGTCTATGTTGGTTCCCGTTTCATCGCAATGAACCAACGGAGTTTCAGAAAGCTTTTGACGTATTAGCTCAAGTGCCGGCTTTACTTTCTCTGCACAACGGCTTACGATATTCTTAACCGTACCGGTTGAAAACAGTTTGTTTTAAACGTAAGCCCTCAATGGTGTTAGTGGTATAAATCAGCCGTCTTACCTCTTGCGGGAACTTGAAGTAAGTGCTTAGATTAGCCCAATTATCCCTCCAAGACTGCGAGATTTTAGGATATTTCTTGTCCCAGCGTTCTGAAAAGGTATCCAAGGCATCCAATGCCGCGGCTTCATCTACAGCGGCGTATTTGTGATCGGTATCCATATCCATGTTTTTTTACCGCGGTATTCGCTGACCGTGCAGTAAATGAGGTAAAACAGCAAAAGAAAGCTGACGACGAACACGGTTTTGCCGAAGTACAGGAATCCTCCGTGAAAGTGATTGTTTTCATCAATATAAAATGCAAAGCGCGAGAATGTTGCCGTGAAATAAACAGCGGCGTTATAGTTCGCCAGTATCCACGCGATCCTGTATTTACCGTTCGGCTTTACCAGCTTGCAGAACAGTATGATAATGACCGGTCGGACGGAGTAGCCCACGATGCTCTCCAGCGTTCTGAGATACGGCATACTGACCACAGTCTGCAATACATAGTCGGCGACATTCTGCGCGATCAGCACACCGATCAGCCCGATAATCCACAGCATGATATTCTTCTGGTTTTTATTGAGATAAGAATCCCGCGCCACGATAGGCGTCAAGCCGAATATCAATATCAGAAGAGGCATCAATATAATATAATCTGTCATCGTGCACCCTCCCTCAATGATATTCTATAATAATCAAACGAAAAACGTCAAGAGAAAATCACAAAAAGACCAACCGTCTGTTTCTAAACGATTGGTCAGAAAAAATACAAATTTGCGGGCGCTCATTATAGATATGCAGCTGGTGTAATATTTTAAGCTATAGAACGATGCAATTCCGCATCTGTTATTATTTTTTTGTAACGCCGTCGCCGTAGATGGTCGTCCAGTCGTTTTTCATGGAAACTGCGGTGTAACCGTTCTCCTCGCAGCTTGTGCGCATTTTGTCGGCTTTCTCGATGTTGCCGTTCTCGCGCTCGGTGTCGTCGCAGCAGAGCATAAAGGCTGCCGCCTTGTACTTGTTATTGTTTATGGTGTAGTTTGCCATCGCCGCGTCGCCGGAGCTGTTGCCGAAGCAAAGCACGGGCTGCTCGCCGATCTCCTGCTCGATCACGCTTACCTTGTTCATTTTCAGATTCTTGATAATGAAGTCGCCGCCGGTGATCAGCTTGTCATTCTTTGAGAAGGTGTAGTCGAGTCCGTCCTTATCGCCCTGATCGCTTGCGACAAGACTTTCGTCCGAGCCGATCATCTGGCTGTAGGGTACGTCGATCACACCGTCGCAAAGCGCACGGGTGATGATACGGTCGGTGCCGCTGACGACATAAACGGTAAACTCATTATCCTGAAGATATTTGACGACCTGCAGCATCGGCTTGTAGAACGCCTCGCCGTTGGTCATACCGGTATAGCTTTCCATCGCGGTGTTTTTGTAGTCGATGATATAAGAGTAAAACTCACTGATCGTCATGCCCTTGAAAGCGGAAGCGACAGCCTTGCCGTGCTTGATGCTCAGATCTTCCGGATAACTGCCGGAGTCAAAATACCCTTTGATTTCTTTGGCAGTAGCCTTTTCCTCGTCGCTCGCCTTATCCTTGTAGTCGGGATCCTCCGTCACACGATGATAGAGCAGCTTGTGGTCGAAGTAGCCGGGGTCGGTCTCGCAGCAGAGCGTGCCGTCCATATCAAATACCGCGATACGGTTCTCAACGGGGATAAATTCCGCGCTGTTCTTGTCGGTGACCGCTTTAACATATGCTGTCAGCTCAGATTTCAAGGGGGCTGTCTCTGTCCAGAGCGAAAGCGCGTCGGTTTCCTTGTTCTGATTCTCGGAAGTTGAAACCGTCTCCGTAACGGATGCGGCGTTCGAGGGTGAAGCCGACGGATGGCTGTTTGCCGTGAATGCCCATGTGCAGGACACGGCGATCAGCGCGGCGGCTAAGGTCGCCGTTGCGATCTTCCACGGCGTCGCCTTCTTCTTTTCCTTTACGTTCTCATTCTTGATCTCATTGTTTACGGTGTTGTTTTTCTTGCTCATTTGATCGATCCTCCTGAGGTGATTTTAGCTTTCTCTTGATTGCAGCACTATTATAACACATGGATTTACCTTTGTATATATGCAAAATGCCTCCGATCTGTAGCCAAATCGACAAATCGGGGGTGAATTGCAGCCAAAAATATCAAAGACGGAAAAAACGGAGAAGGAGAACCTTATTTCAGCATCGTCGCAAAGTATTGCTGCGTGCTCTTATCGAGTCCCGACAACGTTTTGATGATAAAATCCTGTGACTGCGCAAAATCGTTCAGCACCCAGCCGGCGATGATCGCGAGACATCCGTTGGAATGATAGCGGATCACGCAGTCGACCCGGCTGTCCTTGATATCCACGCCGAAGGTCTCCGACCAGATCACGCGGTTCAGTCCCTCAACCATATTCATCAGCTTCATATACAGCGTAGAGGTGTTGTGAGGGCTGAAGATCATTTTGAAGATCGTCGGATTATCCGTGATATATTTGAACATGACGGGATAGACCTCAAAAGTGGTTTTGGTTCCGTACTCCGTGATCAAAAGCCCGATCTCACTCAGGATCACCTTTTCCAGCTTCTCGTAGATGTCGTAGATATCCATAAAATGCTTATAGATCGTGACGCGGTGAACATCAGCCTTATCCGAAATCTCCTGGATGGTGATCTTCCTCAGCTCCTTTTCACACAAAAGCGCGGCAAGCGCCTCAAAGATCGCTTTCCGTGTTTTCATCGCGCGGCGGTCAATTTTATGTTCACTCACAGATACCACTTCTTTCCTTGAATGATCGGTTTTACCGTAATGATAATACCATAAGATCCGCGCGTTTTCAAGAAATCGTTTGCATTTTTTGAAGAAAAGCTCACACCCTCGGCTTTA
>CAMJJL010000093.1 GCA_946406145.1 uncultured Clostridia bacterium
CCAGTGTTGTGAGTCTGCATGAATCAGGTAAGTTGACTTTTTCAGGAGAGCCTATATAGCTTAACACATTTTTTAAAATAGACAATATAAAAATGCTAAAATGTTGTTAAAATACATATAGCAACATGCTCCATGTTCTTCAGTTGAATTTAAGCTTTTTCATATATAATACAATCAAATCACGGGAGGAAGTTTTGGCGGAGACGGACAAGGAGAAGCTCATACACCGTAATATAAGCGACGCGGTCACTGTATTGGTTGATAAAACGGACAATGACGGTTACGTTACGGAAGAAAAAGAATTGGCCGTTACTGCAGATACGTGTAAGCTTATAGATTCCTAAAACCTATTTAAGGCAATGATATGTTTGCAGGCAGACGGCTATTCTGCTATCTGCCTGCGTTTGATTATTCCCCGAACTTCATCCTTCGGCGCATCGGGAGCGGATACTCATTATCGATAACTTGAAGGTCGGCTGTTTTTTCTCCGTCATCACCACATCGTTTTTGAAATGTCCGGTTATATTTATTGATTAAACAAACAGGTATCAAATATCATTATGACACTTGATACCTGTTTTTAGAGCTTATTGTTTATGACATGAGCTGTGCATAGCGCAGTTCTTGCAGTTGCCGCAGTTGCAAACCACGGACTTGCCCTGCTTCTTTTTTCTAACCATACTGATGATGATCGCGGCGACAATGCCGATCAGCACGGTGCAGATTATAATTGTCCAGATATTGTTTAAAAGCCATGCTAACATAAACTCAACACCTTATCTTACTTTAATAATCAACAAATTTTTGACCCGCCGTTGCAGAAACCCTTGCTAAATTTCGAGTTTTCCAAAGGCGGCGAAAGTGCCCACCGGACCTTATTTTATTTTTACCTTTTTTGTCAGTTTATTCGCTTCCTTATAAGGCTTGAAGAGCATAAACAGCATTCCCGCAATCAGGAGGATTGAGATAATCAAACCAATGATATTCAGGCTGCCTGTAAATGCGCCGCCGATCTGGTTGATGCAGAGGGCGACCGCGTAAGCGAAGCCGCACTGGTAAAGGATAGCGAACGCCGTCCATTTGGCGGAGTTCATCTCGCGCTTGATTGCGCCCATAGCCGCGAAGCAAGGAGCGCAGAGCAGGTTGAATACGAGGAAGGAGAAGCCTGTAACAGCGGTGAATACCTGTGCAAGCGTCGCCCAAGTGCTGAGTTCTCCGCCGCCGTACAGAACACCCATTGTGCCGACGATGTTCTCTTTGGCAATAAGACCTGTGATCCAAGCGACAGCCGCCTGCCAGTTGCCCCAGCCGAGGGGAGCAAATATCCAAGCGATGCCGTTACCGATTGCCGCTAATATGCTGTTGCCGATCTCGTCCTCAGCGAGCATACCAAACGCGCCGTCGACCCAGCCGAATCGGCTCAGGAACCAGAGCACGATGGTAGAAAGCAGAATGATCGTACCTGCCTTTTTGATGAACGACCAGCCGCGCTCCCACATTGAACGGAGCACGTTGCCGATCGTCGGCAGATGGTACGCAGGAAGCTCCATAACGAACGGAGCGGGTTCGCCGGCAAAGGGCTTTGTATGCGATGGAGCAGCTTGGCACAAGGCGAACTCTCTGATCGTCCCTGAAAATATCAGTATTGTTTTCATTCCTCCGTATACACCCGAGATGAATCCCATTGAGCAGATTTGGAAAGAAATCAGAAAAGTTGGATTTAGAAATGAAATATTCCATACTCTTGATAAGGTTGTTGAGCGTCTTTGCAAATCCATTTGTTCATTGTCTGCTGATACCATTAAATCCATTACTTGCAGAAAATGGATTGTGTCTACTTTTAATTAGAGATTAGTATTATAATAAATAGAATAATGCTATACACGAGCCCGTGCAACCGAAGGGAGATAAGGTCCAAGTCGTCACCAATGTTGTGACAGAGGACGGCACAGAGCAAGAAACCTTCGGCGAGAAATTCGTCATCGAAAAGGACGGCGGCGAGATCACCGAGCTGCCGCTCAGCGGCAAAAAATATCAGTATGTATTTGCCGCGACGGACATCTTTGGCAACACCTTCTATTCCGATATGGCGACCTTCGAGATGATCATGAGCTATGACGAGCTATTGAAGAATCCCCTGCCCGACGGAAAATGCGCCGCAAAGGTAACGAAGCTCGAGCCGTACGATCAATGATTTATGGTTTTTCTTGCCTCTGTCACTTTTTCTGATGTATTGATATTGAATTATTCCTGTTAATCGTGTATGATTATAATCAGAAAAACTCTTATCCAAATTGAAAAATGAGCAGGTGATTTTATGAAGATCCAAAAATCCGATTTAGCCTATGATTCCTCGGGCTTCGTGGTGCTTGCGGATTATGTGCCGCATATCGTGCAGGAGATCCGCTACTATTCAACCTACAATTTTATCGGAGAACGGATCGACGGCTATGAGGAGCCGTGTGCTTTGCTGACAAAGGAAGCGGCACGCGCGCTGAAAGCCGTCAGCAATGAAATGATCGTTCGGGGTTACAGGCTGAAGGTGTTTGACGCCTACCGTCCCGCCTGCGCCGTCAAGCATTTTGTGCTGTGGGGAATCGAGGATCAGGACATCAGAATGAAGCCGTATTTTTATCCCGATCTGCAAAAGCAGGAATTGTTTGAAAAGGGATACATCGCCAAGAAATCAAGCCACAGCCGCGGCAGCACGGTCGATTTGACGCTTCTTGATATGAGCACGGGCGGGGAGCTTGATATGGGAAGTCCCTTCGATTTGTTCAGCGTTGTTTCTCACCCGGATTACAAGGGTATCACGGAACAGCAGTACGAAAACCGTATGATGCTGCAGCGCGTTATGGTTCGCAGCGGCTTTGAGCCGATCGACTGCGAATGGTGGCACTTCACCTTAAAGGACGAGCCCTATCCCGATACATACTTTGAGTTCCCCGTTTCGGCGGAATATTTGAGAAGATGAGAAGCAAACCGGCCATATAATTCTTTACCTATGATTTGTCTGTTTGGCTACACTTATGCAGCAGAGTGTAAAACAGGCTACAAATCGTGCTTGTTTTGCATCTATACAAAGTCATATATTTATGGTATTATATTATCATCAAAAAACGAAAAGAAGAAACCATCATGAAAAAGAAATTGACCTTTACCTTTACCTGCATCATTCTCTGCCTTTGCATGGCAGCGGCGGCAATGTTTGCCGGCTGCAGCAGCACTAACCAAGGAACTGTTTCCGACACGGCTTCAAAAACCACATCGTTTTCAACCCCGAGAGAGCGCCTTTCGCAGGAGCCGCAGGCTTCTCCCGAATGGGTCACAAAGCTCGACGCGGCAAAGGACGCGAAGCAGTTATTTGTGGTCGCGGGCTATGAGCGTTCCACGGCGTGGATATCCATGCATGAAAAGGATGAGAACGGAAACTGGAAGATGCTGACCTCCACGCCCGGCTTTATCGGCAAAGAGGGCTTGGGCAAGACCAAGGAGGGCGACGGCAAAACGCCCGTAGGCACCTTCCGCTTCAACGCCGCCTTCGGCATTGCCGATGACCCCGGCTGCGCCATCGAGTACACCAAGGTCGATGACAATACCTATTGGTCCGGCGACAACAACATCAAATACAATCAGATGGTAAGCATCAAGGATTATCCGGATCTGAATACCGAGGACAGCGAGCACATCGTCGATTATCAGTACGAGTACCAATACTGCATGAATATAAGCTATAACGAGGAAGGAACGGCGGGCAAGGGCTCCGCGATCTTCCTGCATTGCCTCGGCGACAGAAAGCCGCGCACGGGCGGCTGCGTCGCGGTACCCGAGGAGCAGATGTATTACATTATGCAGCACGTTGATCCCGAGTGTGTAGTTGTGATAGATTCTATGGAGAATCTCGGCGCCGAGTTTTAAGTAAAGAGGTAAAAAGCTCTGAATACAAATAAAAACGGAGGCTAATTGCTATGTACATGAAAAGGAATACGATTATTTGTGCGCTTCTTTGCCTGTGCCTTGCGGCAACCGCTGTTTTAGCCGGCTGCGGCAGCAGTTCAAATGATGAAACAACAGCGGCAACAACAGCGTCAACAGTTGATTCGGCAAAGACCGACAGCATCGACTACATGGCGCTTGTAAACAAGGCCCACGCTCTTCCCGATGATTGGGAGGATAAGCTCGAAATCGTACACATGACAAACTCCGTCGGCGACGATGTCGAGGTTGAGAAAAAAGCCTATGACGCTTATCTCGAACTCAAGGCAGAGCTTGAAAAAGAGGGCGTTTATGTCGACCTCGACTCCGCGCGCAGAAGCGTTGCCGAGCAGCAGCGTATCATGGACGATTTCACCGAGAAATACGGCGCGGATTACGCGGCAAAGACCGTCGCAAAGCCCGGGTATTCCGAGCACCACACGGGTCTTGCGCTCGACCTTTACCTCATTATCGACGGCAAGGACGTTGTTGAGAACGAGGATATGATACAGTATCCCGAGATCTGGTCGAAGATCCACGCGAAGCTCGCCGACTACGGCTTTATCCTCCGCTATCTCGACGGCAGCGAGCACATCACGGGTTACGGCTACGAGCCGTGGCACATCCGCTATCTCGACAACGTTGACACCGCCAAGGAGATCACCTCGAAGGGCGTTACCTTTGAGGAATACCTCGGCGCCTACACCGGCGGTCCCGTCAGCATTGATTACGGTACCTCCGAAATCTATACCGAGGACGAGCTGAAGGACGCCGTTATCCAGATCAAGTGTAAATTCGCGTTCTGGGGCGATGTCGATCTCAAGAGCATCCGCTATGCGGGCGACGAAAAAGCGACAGATGAAATGCTCGCGAAAATGAACGAGATCAATCCCGACGGCAAATACACACAGGTCGCGGAGTTCCTGATGGATTTCCACACGCCGAAGGAAATCGGAGAGCTGACCTTTAATCCTGATGCCGATTATACTGATTATCAGTGGTGGCTTGCCCGCACCGCAGACGGCGGCTGGGAGATCGTTACCTTCGGATACGGATACTGAAACCGTAAAAAATCGTAAGATTTTTAGAACTAAGCCGGAAAGGTGTTGCTGTATTAATGAACACCTTCCGGCTTTTTTACAATTTATCCCCGATCTGTAAATTAGGCTACACTTCACCGTTCAAGTGTAAATTTGGCTACAGATCGGGGCGTTTTGCATATATGCAGGGGCGATTTTTTCTGTTATTATAATGTTGTAATCAAGAGAGAACAAAACGAAGTTCTCCGAAACGCAGGGAGGGATATCAATGACAAATTACATTTTAACCACTGAAAGCCTTACCAAAACCTACGGAAGGAAGGACGCGGCGAAGGATATCAATATCCATATCCGCGAAGGCGAGATATACGGTCTGATCGGCCGCAACGGCGCGGGTAAAACCACCGTCATGCGCGTCATCAGCGGGCTCTCCAAAGCAACGAGCGGCACTTACCGGCTGCACGGCGACAACAAATTCGGCGTGGGCGTTCTGATCGAAAGCCCCGGCATTTATCCGAATATGTCGGCGGAAGAAAACATCCGGCTGAAATGTATCGCGATGGGCTGCAACAGCAAACCGTATATCGACGATCTTCTGAAAACCGTCGGACTCGAAAACACGGGCAAAAAGAACGCGGGTTCCTTCTCACTCGGTATGCGCCAGCGGCTCGGCATCGCGCTTGCGCTGGTCGGCAACCCGAGGATGATCGTGCTGGACGAGCCGATCAACGGCCTTGACCCGCAGGGCATCGTAGAGGTCAGGCAAACGCTGGAAAAGCTCAGAGATGAAAAGGGGATCACGATCATGATCTCAAGCCACATCCTCGACGAGCTGGGAAAGCTCGCGAACGCCTACGGTATCATCCACGAGGGCAGGCTGATCGATGAATTCACGACCGATGAGCTCAACGAACGCTGCGGCAGATACGTCAAGATCCAAACCGACGACAACAGCTGCGCGCTTGTTTTGATCGAGCGAATGGGCTTTGACGCGTCGATCGACAGCGAAGGCTTTATCCGCGTGGAAAACGCCACGGAGGACACGATCGAGATCAACAAAGCGTTGGTCAACGCCAATATAGGCGTCAGGGAACTGACGATCAAAAATATCTCGCTGGAGGACTACTACCTCAGCGTTACGGGAGGTGCTCATAATGGCTAACCTGATCAAAATGGATCTGCGGCGGTTGTTCCGCTCACCGATGTTTCTCATCACCCTGTCTGTCGCAGCGGTGTTCAACATCCTGCTGACGGTCGGCATGGCAATGCTGACGAAAATGTTCGCTTCCGCTCAGGCAGTTACGCCGACCATCCTTTCCGATGTCGTGTCAAATCCCTTTGTGCTGCCGATTTTCAGTATTTTGATGTTCACCTCGCTGATCAGCTTTTCCTATGCGGATATCGCGGGCGGCTATATCAAAAACCTCGCGGGACAGCTTCCGCACAAAAGCAGTCTGATTTATTCCAAGTTTATGGTGATCGGCATCCACAACTTCATCTTTCTTGCCGTCGGCTCCCTTACCAATGCCTTGGGCAACCTGGCAATGTCCGCGACCGGTATGCTCCAGCTGACAGATGACGGCAAGATCGGGGCGGCGATCATGACGATCCTGCTCAAATGGCTGCTCAGCATGGCGATCGCTGCGATCCTGTTGTTTGTCACCAACGGCGTCAAAAACAAGGTCCTCGCCACCGTGATCGGTGTAATCCTCGGCACAGGCACCATGAGCCTGGCGTATATGGGTCTGAACACCGCGATCTCCAACATTTTCCACACTCAGAGCTTTGACCTGGGCATGTATATGCCCGATGCGCTGTTCAACAGCGTCAATGTCGGCGCGAACGTCGCGGTCATCAACGCGATCGTCGTATCACTGGTCTTCATCGTTCTCTTCATGGCATTGACCGTAAAGGTCTTCAAGAACCGTGACGTAAAATAATCGATCATAAAGGAGGAACTCAAAATGAAAAAGAATGTCAAAGGTTTCATCGGTTTATTCGCGGGTATCGCCGCGTTCGTCTTGATCGGCATCGCGCTCTTCGCGCTCACCAATCCCATCAGCGGCACCACTCTTGCGCTTCACGGCGGCTTTAATGTGATCATCGCGCTGGTTGGTGCAGTGCTCGGGATCGTCGCTATCGTGTTCGGCGTCATGAGCAGAAAGGACGCCGATAAAAAGGGACCGCGCAAAGCGGGCGTCATCGTCGGCGTGTTTGCGATCATTATCGCGCTGATGTCCGCCGGCGTCTGCACGCTGACAAAGACCATCGCAGATTACGCCAACAATGTTCCCGGCAACGCGCTCTCGCAGATGGATAACGGAAATCGCGCCGAGATGGATAAAATGATCGAGCAGCTCCGTCTGCAGTATCCCGCTGAAAAATGATCGGTACTCACACCCAAAGCGTAAA
>CAMJJL010000094.1 GCA_946406145.1 uncultured Clostridia bacterium
TCATATAATCTCATCGCTTTTTCTCACTTCCATTTGATATTTGACTTTTCCGGTTGAAGATACTTTTTCTCGATATCGGATCGGAATGTTTGCCATGCCTTTATTTCCTGACGCAGCAGCGGAGCGTCGATAAACCCCAGACTATTTGCTTTTTTCAATAACCGATCCAGATTGTTGCCGAAATAGTATAGCTGACGGAGCGCGTCATAGAAATACATATCCGGTTTTTCCTTTGGGTGATAACCCTTCAAGAGCATTCGTATAACAGCTACCTCGGTCAATCCGGTGAGCTCTGCCTTATGCTTCAGATCCTGCGCTTCTTCCTCGGTCAGCCAGAATTGCTTTTTTACTCCGTTTCGCATAGCTTCTCCTTTTACGGGGCTTGGGGCAGTCCCCAACGAGTTTACTGTTTTACGACGGTGGGAGTACAAACAGTCTGCTCGCTGGACTTTACCATCATTATTCAAAAGTGAAATGAACCGTCACGGAACACAACACAGAATCGTCACTGGAATTTGAACAATTCGATGATCCTCTTTCGATTCGTTCTCCGGAAAACCACTTCGATTCTGCTGCGATGATATAATTCAAGTTCGAATCGTCGCAATAGTTTTGTGACCGTGTTGGCAGGGGTCGAGTGATCGTTCATTTCATACAGCAAGTCGGTTGCCGTACCCAGCCAATGAGTTTTATCCGACATAAACCGGGAGAGATTCTTCAGAAACGGATGCTCCTCGGTCAGAACAGGATAGCCTTCTCGGACAGTTGTACTCATAGCGGCATTGAAAATCTCTTGACCTTTGCTCATATAACCACACCTTTCGTGACACATTTGTGTACGGTAACATGCACTGTATAAATTAGAACAAATATTCTAAATTGATTATATAATAGAACATATTTTCGATATTGTCAAGTGCTTTTTTGCAAAAGAAAACCCGACCGGTTAAGGTCGGGCATGAAATCACAGATGTTTATTCAGTATAGCTTTCAAATAGTTTTTCTTAAAATCTCGGATAGAATAGAAGAATTCCGTCTCGGATTTGGTGAAGGATTTTGTCTCGGCTTTTTCTTTCAGCAGCTCCATCGTGCAGATCAGATCGGCAACTTGGAATAGCTTATATTGCACCGGTTCCACCTTGCGGAACTCAACATTGGTGAAATATGTATTAAATACAGAGGACAGGATCTTCGTCAATTCCACCTGTCCGTTATCGTAATATACAATGACTTTATCAAAGCTGTTCCAGAAATCTTCATGCTCCGACAGGCTGTTGCGGATCGCTTTTGACAGCTTACCGGTCATGTCGATGACGTCTGTGCAGTCGCTTTTCTTGATTTTAGGACAGATGTATTTGATGTCCAAGCGCCGCGCGAAATGGAACAGCGCGTTGAATAATCGCTTGCGATCCTCGGTCAACTCATTGGCGTATACAGACTCACGACGAATCAGCGGACCGGTGTGGATCGCGTGAAACGGATAGCCGAGATAGCGGAGGTGCGTATCCATCATTTCCACAGCGTCATAAATATCAATGCTCTGATCATGCAGCACCATCGCCACCTGATAGTACGGCGAGTGCTGTTCATAGGGACCGAAGTCGCCCGATTCATCAATGAATATGCTCAGTATTCTTTCCTGCATATGCAACACCAAACCCTCTGAAAAAGAAAAGCGGCGGGGAAATTCCCCGCCATTCGGTGGACCAGGGTCTTTCGACCAGCCCAAATCAGTTGAACAACTGATTGATTGTACTATTATTATAGCCGAATCATGCACAGTTGTCAACATGATAATTGTCCCTTTTCAACTTTATGCTGAAAAATAGAGACATTTTCTGTTCAAAAAAATTACTTGACAAAAACGAATTCATGCTATATAATTAACCTACTATGTTAATAGGTAACAGAGAGGTAATTATGAACGTAAAGGCTATTTTCACCATGATGCTGATGGGCGGCAGTTGTATGTCGTCTTGTTTGTCGTGTCAAAAATAGCCTCTGAACGAAAACTGTCTGTTTATTGATCCGGGGCGTGTATGCGCCTCGTTTTTCTTTATAATAATAGTCATTGCGAGGGCTTTAGCCCGTGGCAATCTCAACCGAATAGAACGGTGAATTATCATGTGTGAAATATATGGCTTCTCGGGCAACCGGGAAAAAGAACTGAATTCCGATTTGCGGGAGTTTTATTCTCATGCGAACGAGCATCCCAACGGCTGGGGATTAGCGCTGTTCGGGCAGCAGGAAACGCAGATCATGCGTGAAACAAAGCGCGCGGATCAGAGCGAGTATCTTCATGAACTGCTGTCTGAGCCTATCTTTGCCAAAACTGCGCTGGCGCATATTCGACTGGCGACGATCGGTAACGTAGAATACGAGAATTGCCATCCCTTTGTCGGGACGGACAACAGCGGCAGGAGTTGGACGCTGATCCATAACGGTACCGTTTTTGAGAACGACAGGCTAAACAAGTATGTGTTTCTGCAAAAGGGAGAAACGGACAGCGAGAGAATACTCCTGTATATCCTTGACATCATCAATGAAGCATCTGCAAAACTCGGACGACCGCTGAACGCGGAGGAACGTTTTCAGATACTTGACGGTATCGTCAACAGCAGCTCGCCGAAGAACAAACTGAATCTGCTGATTGATGACGGCGAGTTCCTGTACGCGCATACCAATTTCCGGGATTCGCTGTATCTGCGAAAGGACAGCTTTGGTACGACATTTTCCACACAGCCATTATCTGAAACCGGTTGGCAGCCCGCTCCGTTTATGACTTTGACAGGCTGGCGTGAGGGTAAGCTTGTGTTTACGGGAGCGCAGCATCAAAACGAGTATTTCTTCAACGCCGACAGCTACAAGCCGCTTTATATGGCTTATTCGGGACTTTAATAAAAACATAAGGGGAAAGTATATGAAAACTGCAAACGAATTGATCTTTGATCGCTTCATCTCGCCTTTGAAAAAACCCCGCGCGAACTATATCGGAATCGAGATTGAAATGCCGATCGTTAACCTCAACTCTGAGAAAACCGACAAAGCCGTCAGTATCGCCTCTGTGCAGAAGGCGATCGAACACTTTGGGTTTACGCCGAAGAAATTTGACGACGACGGGATCTGTCACGAAGCAGTATGCGAGGATACCTGCGACATCTTTTCCTTCGACTGCTCCTACAACAACTTTGAGATCGCTCTCGGACGCGTCCGCACTCTCCATGAGGCACAGGCGAGATTTAAAGATTATGTCAGTTTCATCAACGAAGAACTGAACAATGATCAGCATACGCTGACAGGTCTCGGCGTGAATCCTAATTACAAAATCAATGATTTCAACTTTGTACCCTCGCCGCGATACCGGATGCTGGAAGGTTATCTCAAAAAAGCAGAAGTGTGGCAATACACAAATGTATCTGCCGGCTTTCATCATTATTACGGCTACGGGACATTTTCAAGCGCTTCTCAGGTTCAGCTCGATGTGAATGAAGAATACCTTTGCAGCGTCATCAAGGCATTTTCACTTGTCGAGCCGCTGAAAGCGGTACTGTTCGCCAATTCCTATCTCCCGGAAATGCCGGAGTTGCTCTGCGTCAGAGATTATTTCTGGGAGCGTTCGGCTCACGGAATCAATCCGAAGAATCTCGGCTTTTTCGAGCCTCTGCCGCAGTCGGTCGGCGAGATCACGGACTATTTGAGCAGGACAAGCATCTTTTGCGCTGAGCGCAACGGCAAATACCTGTTTTTCTATCCGATCCCCTTTAACGAATACCTGAAACGCGAATCCATCGAGGGCGAATACTACGACGGAGAGTATCATCCGTATCGCTTTACCCCGAAAGCGGAGGATGTCGCGTATCTGAGAACATACAAGCAGATCGATCTGACCGCGCGCGGTACGCTGGAATTCCGCTCTGCCTGCACCCAGCCTTTGTCGCAGGCGATGACGGTTGCGGCATTCCATTTGGGACTGATGAATCGGGTGGCAGAATTGACGGCGCTTTTGTCCCACTCTTTTCTGTATCGTGACGGCGGCGATCCCGACCTTTTGCGCCGCAAGATGAACCGCAGGGATTTCCTGTCCTTTGTCGATCCCGACGAGCTGAGGACGCTTCTGACCGAAATCCTGACGCTGTGCGCCGAAGGACTGCGCGAGCGCGGCTATGCGGAGGATATTTACCTCGAGCCGCTGTTTAAACGCGCCGAAACGCTGACATCGCCGTCAAGCTATCTGTTGCAGAACCAAAATAATATTGATAAGGTGATTCGCGAGTACGCGAGTCTATAGGTGAAATATATGCTGAATCAACAACTTTCCACCAAGCATATACCCGGCGGTACCTTCGGATTGGAGCGCGAAACGCTGCGCGTTACCGCCGAGGGCTATCTGTCGCATACGCTCCATCCATTTCCCGATGACGAGCATATTGTCAAGGATTTCTGCGAGAATCAGGCAGAGATCAATACCGGCGTCCACGACACGGCACAAGGTGTGCTGAAAGAATTGCAGGAGCAATCCGACCGACTGAATAATGAACTCAAAAAGCACAGGGAGATCATCTGGCTGTATTCCAATCCTCCGTATATTTTGAGCGAGGACGATATCCCTATCGCGCTGTACGAGGGCGATCAGCAAGGCAAGCACAGCTACCGTCTGTACCTCGCCGAAAAGTACGGCAAGTATAAGATGACGCTTTCGGGTATCCATGTGAACTACTCGCTTTCGGAGCAGCTGTTGAGCTCTGCTTTCTCTCAATCCAATCTCAACGATTATACTGAATACAAAAACGCCGCCTACTTGCGTTTGGCAGAGGGTATGACGGAATACGGCTGGATACTGAATCTGTTGTTGTCGGCTTCACCAATCTGCGACGGTTCGTTTTTCAATCCCCGTCGCACCGGTGAAACGGTGATCACGGACTATGCCTCTCTGCGATGCGGTATGAATGGGTATTGGAATGATTTTACGCCGATCCTGCAATATGACAGCATCCTTTCCTACGCCGAAAGCATCCAAAAATATCTTGACAGCGGAGCCCTTGCCGGAGTAGGCGAGCTGTATTATCCCATCCGGCTGAAGCCGAAGGGAGCGAACCGCCTGAACAATCTGGTGCAAAACGGCGTGAACCACATCGAACTGAGAAACATTGATATCAATCCGTTTTCCGAGACAGGGATGGATGTGCGCGATCTGGAGTTCATCGAGCTGCTGTGCATATGGATCTTTGCCGTATATCGGGATCGGCTGACCGAAGCCGATCAGCTCCGCTCAGTCGAGAATTTCAAAACGGCGGCGCTATTCGATATCGACAGCGCTATTCTCCTGACAAGGAACGAACAGCAGGTGAGTGTCAGAGAAGCGGGACTGCGCGTTCTTAGCAGAATGACCGACTATTATATAGGGAACGAAAAGGCGCTTGATCTATTAAGCTATCAGCAGAACAAATTGCAAACACCAGATGCGCGGTACGCCGTGCAAGTGATCGATGCTTTCGGTGATAAATACGTCAGAAGCGGCTTAACATTATTCCGATAAACAGAACGGAGCAAGACAATGAAACGAATCCTCGCTTTCGGAGACTCCAACACATGGGGTTACGATCCTGCGACAAAAGAACGATACGACAAAGATATTCGCTGGACGGGATTACTGCAAAACGCCCTTGGGGATGATGCGCTGATCCTCGAAGAAGGCTTATGCGGCAGGACTACCGTTTTTGACGATGCAAACAGAGCAGGAAGAAACGGCTTTGCCGCTCTGCCATCCATATTGAAAGCGGTCGAGCCGATCGATACGGCAATCATCATGCTCGGGACCAACGACTGCAAGAGCGTTTTCGGCGCGTCAGCCGGGGTGATCGCGGCAGGCATGGAGAAGTGTATCGCTAAGCTGACCGAATATGTGAAGCCCGATAACATCCTGCTGATCTCTCCGATCTTTCTGGAAAACGCCGCTCTGAACAGTTCTTATGACAGCCGTTCTCTGACGGTCAGCCGGGAGCTGAAGCCGGCATATCAGAAGATAGCTGAATCATATGGGACTGCTTTCCTCGCTGCATCGGACATCGCCAAAGCAAGCGACATCGATGGAGAGCATTTGACCGAAGAAGGACACCGCGCTTTGTGTGAAGGTGTTTATAATACTATTATGTCGATGGGTAGGTGAAACAACAGTGCTGAATTTATCCGAGATCATTGAGCTTAAGAAAGTGCTTGACAAAGTGTACCATACCGATCTGCATTATCACGACGTTTGTCCGAAACCGTTTTTTACTCTGGAGCATACAAACAGTGAGATCAGGGAGTATATCACTGATTATTTGCGGAAAAAGCGCTATGCCCCTCAATTCTCTGAAGACGGGCTTCAATTTACAGTAGAAAGAGGCTTTTGATATGATGAAATCTATATTGATCAAAGATACGACAAGAGATGAACGCGAGCAGATCGTGCGCCGATCGCTGTGGGGCTCGTGCGGTGCGGAGTGCGAATTCTGCTCCGGCTGTGATAATCGCGGCGGTGGAAGGATCGAAAGTCTGTACCAGCCCTATATCGACGGAGAAAAAGAGATCAGCGAGATTAACACGGAGTACAGAGCACCGTTTGTAAAATAATTACATAGTGAATAGCCTGCTGACCAGTATGATCAGCAGGCTGCGCTTATTGATAGATTATCTCATTGTTGACGATTTTAGTGGCTCGATTGCGAATATTGTTCATCCTTTGTACCCACAGCATTTGATCTTCCGCTTTGAGCCGTTCGGTAACGCCCTCTTGCTCGGAGAGCTGAGATACCAATTTGGTGAACATTGCTTCGGCTTCTTCGTTGATATCTGCAAGGTGATCATAGAGTTTACAGGATGTCAGCAGATTATAATAGAGAATCTTGTGATGATCTTTGAGGTATCGTCTGCGGCGCTTCTCACCTGTCGGTTCGGTCGGTGCTTCTGCCTGCGGCAGAGGTGTCCACCGGACACCCGCACCCCCAAATACCGATCTCTCTTTCGTCCTGTTCCGGCAGTTTTAAATCCGGCAGATAGTAGTCGCCTTGTTTGGTGTAAGTGATCTCAGTATTCATGATCATACCTCCTTAACACGCACTTTATTGACTTTGGCGTTCATCACTTTGATTAAGATTTCGTCGATCACATCAGTGTAGTGACCGGTATTGATCAAAGCGTTTCTCTTGTCATTCAGCGCATGGACGATCTCCTGCCGTTCTTCATAGGTGAGATAAATGTGATATTTCTTTTTCATTCGTAAAACCTTCAAAGTATTGAATTCATCCTACAAATCCGAACTATCCGACTATTTTACAATAATATTTTTTAAACATCCTTATGAAGTTGCATA
>CAMJJL010000095.1 GCA_946406145.1 uncultured Clostridia bacterium
AACCCCCGACCTGCTGATTACAAATCAGCTGCTCTACCAACTGAGCTACACCAGCATTTTAACCGGCACCTTTTTTTCGTGCTCAAATATAATATCATAACCGAGAGCTTTTGTCAACAGTTTTTACAAAAATCCAAGATTTTTTCATGACGCTCTCCGTAATCCGCGTTAAAAGAAAATGATTGACGAATTCTTGCGCGGTACTTGATTATTCGTCGCGGTTTGTGTATAATAAAGCTGTTCGGGATATCCGATCAACTTTCCGCCCGTGGCGCAGCTGGATAACGCAACGGATTCCGATTCCGGAGAACGGGAGTTCAAATCTCTTCGGGCGGGCCATAGCAAACAACCGTGGATGTTTCCGCGGTTGTTTGTTATTTCAACCAAATATCAGCACGACCGAAGAGATTTGAAGGCGACTGTGCCGAGGCTCAAGCTGCGCGTAGAGCCGAAGGTAAAAATGATTCAGTGAATCATTTTTAAGGAGAGCGCAGATCGTGCTTTTCAAACGGCTGAATGGCGATAAACGATATGTATTTATCATCTATAGTTAGCGCTCTTCGGGCGGGCCATAGAAATCACCCACAGATTTTTCTGTGGGTGGTTTCTATTACAATATTTGGGTAGGATAGAACGGAATGGTTTCGGGATGTCGCAAGCATCGTCCCCTACGGTAATCGCTTCATCTGCTTCACCTTTAATGGTATTTATCGGAAGCGTTTCGGGAGGAGCAAGCCCCTCCCCTACGCAACAGCACCCCGATCATCGGTCGGGGTGCTGTTTATTTTTCATTATTCAATTTTCAGTCTTCAATTTTCAGTTTATCACACAAATGAGATTTATCGGAAGCGTTTCGGGAGGGGTCTCCCCGTTGGGGAGGTGCCCAAAGGGCAGAGGGGTGCCGTCTGCGGCTGAGCAACAAGCCCCTGCCCTACGGGTGTGATTTGCTTTTCGTTAACACACAGCAAAGCCGTAACGGTTTTCCGCTACGGCTTTACCCTTTTATGATATTACAGATATTTTACGGTGTCGATTTGGATGGCGTCGTCCTTGTCTCGGTAGGTCATATAGATGTTGTCGCCGACATAGGTACAGCGATCGATGGACTTATGATCGGTCTCATAGAGCTTGACTTCTTTCAGTCTGCCCTTCTCGACCCTGAAATCGAGCACGCCGCCGCGGTTATCCTCGCTCTCGACATACCCGCCCTTCTCGGTATCGATCTCACCCCAATACTCCTCGTTGAGGGGGATGATAAAATCGCCGCGGTCGGGGTTATAGACCAGCGCGTTGGGGTTGTTCTGCACAGCGGAGGTGCAATTCTCATAGACCATCGCGTCGATGATCATGGGATTGGAGGGGTTGGTGGTGTCAAACAGCACGAGCTTGAAGCCGTCCTTGACCGCGTCCTCGGACATCAGATCGCCGACGCCCATGCTCTCGTAATCCAGACCGAGCAGCATATTGTCACCGACCGGCTCGAGCATGGCGGCAAATCCGCTGAGTCCTGCCGCTCCCATGAGCACAGGCTTGTCGGGAGCGCTCAGATCGATCGTATAGAGCGGTTCGACCAAATCATAGGCGACGACATAGGCGGTGTTGCCGACATAGCGGATCGCCGCGAGATACTCGCCCTTGGCGAAGTTCCTGAGCGAGCCGATCGTATTCAGCTCACCGTCCAGCACATACAGATGATCGGTCTCGTCGGTGCCGTTTGCCACCGTGGTCGCGACGCGCAGGTTGCCGTCGTATTCATCGAGGCAATAGGAATCGCCGATCACACCGTCAAGATCGGTATAGGCGACAAAGTTGACGCCGTCGGCGATATCGAGCTTGAGGATCTGGGTTTTTTGGGCAACCTCGGGAATGAAGAAGCTGAGGATCCCTGATTGCTTTTTCTTCTCGCCGTACTCGGCATAGATATACAGGTTATTGTCCTTGCAGTAAAAGTCCTTGGCTTCGCCGAGGATCGCCTTTGACTCAGCCTGCGCCTTGTGATCAAGCGTGTTGAAGGCGGAGATCACGAGGAAGCGCTCTGTCTTGTTATCCTGCAGGGTATAGATGTTCTCGGCAGGCAGCTCCTCGGGGCTGTCTCCCCTGCCGCCGTAGGGCAGGTAGGTGCTGTCGAAGGGGGTGTAGGTGCTGGCAAGATACAATGTGTCGCCGATCATATGGGTCGTCTTGCCCGCGCCGCTCTGGGTAAAAGTATCCAGCAGGGCGATGTGCTCCATGTCGCTGACGTCATAGACCTTGACGATATTTCTGGTCGCGGTACTGCCGTTGTGCGGTGTGGAATCACTGCCGATCACGATCAGGCGGTTATCCTTGACATAGATATCGTCGATACTGCGATAGGCGGCGTAATAGTTCCAGTCCCCGGCTTCATCCGCTGTGGCGGTTTTGGATGCGCCGTCGGCTTCTTCCTCAAAGAACTCGATCCGGGCAGTCTTCCCGGCGTCCTTGCCGTCAGCCTTGAAGATCTCGACCACATCCCTGTCGGTGTAGTCGCTGTCAATGCAGTAGATGTACTTGCCGTCGGTCTTGACGGGATCCGACTCGTCAACGCCTGCCAGCTGTTGGAAGGTCTCGCTGAAGCCTTCAATAATCTCATCGGCAACGCCTGAAAGATTGGGAAGGCTCTTCTGTGAATCGTCACCCTCGACAAGTCCGCTTTCGGCGAGCTTACCCACGGTATCATTATACACCTTTTGCGCACCCTGATTGTTCAGCTTCTGCAGACGGGCAAGCTCCCCGGTGACCTGATCGCGTGATTCGAACTGACGCAGGGTCAGGTTGCCCGGCAGATCGACCGCCTTGAGGGGATTGGCATTGGCGATGATCGCGATGATGATGCCGATGATGACCACGACGCCGATGATCGCCGCTGTGATTGCAATGGGCTTCGCCTTTGATTTCGCACCCGTAGCACCCGCGGCACCCGTAGGTGTTTGTTCGGCAGCACCCGTATCATCCGTGGGGGTTTGTTCAATAGGAGTAGCCTCAACAGGCGCGTCGTCCGTGGCGCCCGTGGCACCCGTAGGTGTTTGTTCGGCAGCACCCGCATCACCCGTGGGGGTTTGTTCAATAGGAGCCGCCTCAACAGGCGCGTCGTCCGTGGCGCCCGTGGGTGTGGCTGTATTGTCGGGCGCCTTGTGCTTGCCCGTCAGGACGTCTTTCACGAACTCAAAATCTTTTAGCATTTCGATCACCTCGAAGGATTGATTGAAAACATGGTTGAAATAAAAGTGGATATTTTCAAATCCAGTATACCATATCACTGTGACTAATGCACGCAATTTTTGTAAAAAGTCAATATCTTTTTTCAGATTTCGACAAAAAGTGCGCGAGAGACGGGATATGATGGGGATGATATAGGTGGGATTAGCTTCGCGATCGGATGGGATGGAGCGAAAAGGTTCGTTACGCCGTAAATGCCGTACCCTGCAAAAGGATTGATCTGCTCCGCGGTTGGGCGGATTATCGGAACAGACCGAGGAGGATAAGATGATCATCAATGAGCTTTGTATCAACAAGATCGAAACAAAAAGACCGGAGGTTTCGTGGGCAATATCGGGCGGCGAGCAAACCTCCTTTGAGCTGTTTTTGATACAGGGCGGCTCGGTCGCGGAGATGGTCAAAGCGTCGTCCGACGTCACGCAATGCTCCCTGCGAACCATGATCGAGCCGAGGAAGGAATATGCCGTTCTGCTGACGGTGAAATGCGGCCATCTGCTGTCGTCGGCAAGGGCGGGATTCTTTGTCGATACGGATCATCCGATACCGCAGTGCGTGTCGTATCAAAGGGGATGACCGACATACAATACGCTTTTGTTATTTGGTCGGAGAGGAATCAATGTTTCGATATAAAACAGCCACCCGTTGCAGTTGACACTGCAACAGGCGGCTCTGATTATTTATCTTCTAAATCGATCACGCAGGATTCGTAGGCGTTGACGACGGTGGTATCGCCGTGTTGACATTTTTGCGGAATACGGTGATTGTAGGAAAGGTGGACATGACCGTGAGCAAACAGGCGCGGATGATATTGATCGAGCAGGGTATTGAAGCACTCAAAGCCCCTGTGCGGAATGGTCTCGAGATCGTTGAGATGGCGTGCCGGCGCATGGGTGAGCAGTATATCGAAGCCGCCGTGCAGCCTGAGACTCAGCCAGCGCTTGCGGACGCGCCGCTTCATTTGACTTTCGGTGAACATGTACTTTCCGTCGCGGTACTTGTAGGAACCGCCGAGCCCGAAGATGCGCAGACCGCCCACCACCACGATCTTGTCGTCCGCGCAGATACAACCCGTGGGCAGGCGCTTATGCTTTTCATCGTGATTGCCGTGGACGTACACCAGCGGACAATCCGCCATGGTCACGAGGAACTCGAGGTACTCAACGCTCAAGTCACCGCAGGCGAGGATCATGTCATAGCCGTCGAGCTTGCCGGGGCGATAGTAATCGTAGAGTGATTTTGACTCCTCGTCCGCGACCGCTAAGATTCTCATTGAACGTCACCGACCTTCTCTTCACCGACTGTTTCATCGGCGGCGTCATTATCGGCAGGCGTTTTGTCGGAGGGCTTTTTCTCAGCCTCCTTGACGATATCGTTCTGCGATTTCTCGATACCGGCGGTGTCGACCGTCGCCTTACCCATCGGGCTTAACTCGTCATACGTCGGGATCTCGCCGATGACGTTGTCCACCAGATAATCCATGTTGATGATCTGCTCGAGGGTGAGGGACTTTTGATCCTCCCCTATCACCTCGCCCGACCGGGTAGTAAGCGGCGTCAAAAACGGGATACAGATATTCTGTCGGATGCTCTCCTTGAGGAAGTCGATCAGCCTGCGTGAGGGAGCGCCCAGCGTTTGACTGCACCACACATCGACCACGCCGGTCGACATGCCCCAGTAGTAGTTGAGCGCCTTATCGCTCTTGTTGTACTCCTTCTGCAGGGATTTATCAAAAATACGGTTGAGGATCTCTTCATAATACTTGCCCCAGCACCAGACGGAATCGACCAGCACCTCGCGCTGATCGCCGTTGACATAGGACAGACCGTAGGTATCACGGTCATCCTCGAGGAACTTGGCGGTATCCTGTGAGGAGATATAGTGGATATCCTGCTCGGCGAGGGCTTTTGCGGCTTCATCCGCGCCCTTGACGGACGACCATTCAAGATAGACATGCGCGCGCGGATTGGTGAGCTGTGCGCCGATGGAAAAGGCGTTGATGCCGGCGATCTGTCCGTAGATCGGATAGTCGCAGACATAGCCGAGCTTGCCGCTGTGAGAGAGGGAGCCGGCGACCGCGCCGAGGATGAACTTTGCCTCATACATGCGCGCGTAGTAGGTCGCGATATAACGCGAGCTGAGGTTGAGCGAGCAATTCATGATGATGACGTCGGGATGCTCGACCGCCGCCTTGACGCTCGCGCTGATCAGGCGCGGCGAGGTGGTGAAGATGACCGTGCAGCCGTCGTCGATCGCCTGCGCGATGGTGTCGTAGGGATCGCCGTCGAGGGCGTTGGGATAGGTAAGGGTATCGATCTTGTCCTCAAAGACCTTCTGGACATAGAGGCGCCCCTCCTCGTGCTCGTGCACCCAGCCGGATTTGGTGGGGGTGCCGTCATAGACGAAGCCGACCTGCAGGGCGTGGGTCATCGTCTGAGGGAGGATGCGCGCGATCAAGCCCTGATGCGCCGGCTTCTCCTCGGGCGGCTCGGTCTTGAGCTCGATGGGCTCGTCGGACGCCTTGAGCTTGACGTCCTCCCACAGTTTGCCGAGATTCTTCTTGATCTCGTCGGCATCGGAGGCGATCAGCTCCTCATAGCCGTAGATCTTCAAGTAGCTGAGCATGGCGTCGCCGCAGGTGGACGGGAGCTTTTCACCGCCGCTGGCGGTATACGCCTTGTCAAATTTATGATATGCCGCCGCGAAGGTGCGCTGTTCGTCGACCGACCATTCCTCGTCGATCTCCTTGCCCAACACGGTCTGCAGCTCGGTATAGCTGCCGCGCTTCGAAAACTCGATGAAATTGATCTTGCTGTACTGATAGAACGCGACAAACTCGTAATACAGCTCGATCTCATCGGAGCCGTCACGCTCGGGCAGGATACGGGTGACGACGCCCTCGATGGTATCCGCGCCGAAGAATTTGAGCACGCTGACACGCTTGTTGCCCTCGAGGACATAGAAGCGGTTCATATATTCATACGCCTTGATCGGGTCATGGATGCCCTCGGTGATGTGCGCCTCGCACAGGTGCTTCCACTTGGTGGCAAACTCGCTGTCCTCCTCAAGGACGGGCATGAAGTTCGCCGCGAAAGCAGAGGATCGGCCGCCGGTCTTCGTGCCGACGATCTGCTTGATCGGAATAGACACCAGACCGAGATTGACGACCGTGGTGGGCTTGTCCGCAGGAAGAAGCTCGTCCAGCGCGGGCAGCGCAGGGGATTCACCGTTCGCCTTGCGGCTCTGGGCTTCCTTTTGACCCAGCTTTAACGCGTCTTTGTATTTGATTTCTGACATACGGATCATCCTTTCGTAAGGATTTGGAAGGAAAAGGATTTTGGGAAAATGGGATGGTTTCGGGGTTAAACGACTCTTTTCATCCTACGTTCAGTATAATACATTTACCGCGTGTTGTCCATTGTTACTCTATGGGATTTCCGCCGGATTATACGGCGTTTTTTGTGCAAAAATGAGGAGGGGCGATGTGCATCGCGTTCGGGTAAGACGTATTGGATGGGTTGCGGTACGTCGGACACGCGTGTCGAGCGCCGCACCCTACGGTTTCACTGCAATAATATAGGCGCAGGGTGTCCTGCGCCTCAGGCTGTAGAAAAACCTTTCCAGCCCCCTCTGACGAGGGGGCACGC
>CAMJJL010000096.1 GCA_946406145.1 uncultured Clostridia bacterium
ATGAGGATACAGAGCGTAGTTCTGGAATACCATCGCGATATCTCTGTCCTTGGGAGCGACGTCGTTGCAGAGCTTGTCGCCGATGTACAGCTCGCCCTTGGAGATATCTTCCAGACCTGCTACCATACGCAGAGTAGTGGACTTACCGCAACCGGAAGGACCTACCAGAATGATAAATTCCTTGTCAGCGATCTCAAGGTTGAAATCGGTAACAGCGGTAACGCCGCCGTCATAAATTTTGTAAACGTGTCTCAGTGATACATTAGCCATTAAAAAACCTCCATTTTTATCCAAAATCTGCACGCCTAAAGAAGTGCAGCAAAAACTACAAGAAACTTGCTTTACGCACTTATGATAAGTGTACAACAATAATATAGCATACTTTTGTATCCACTTCCACTTGTTTTTTTACTAAATATTCAAGCCAATATTTAGTTAAATTTCCGATAAGTCAAAAAAAGGTGTGCTGTAATTGTGCGTTTTGACAATGAAAAAACCAATGTATAAGCCAAATGCATAGTATTTTTGTGTGATTTGTTACATAGATAAGCATCATCCGCATCATTCATAGGATGAAGGGAGTCGAACTCAATTGCCGATAATGAGTCATTTTCAGTCTTTATCGGCTTATCGTCGATCGCAACCCGTCAGGGTTACTCCTCCTCTGCACCGAGAAATCCATGAAAAATGATCTCATTCTCGGTGCGAAGCAGTTGATAGCGAGTAGATTTCCGTCCGGTCGAGGAAAAGCCGGAGTGAATACTGGCGTATTCACGAGGATTTTGACGAAGAGCAGGCGAAAATCTACCGCTAACAACCAATTGGGGTTCAACTCTCTTCATCCTAACAATTCACCGGACGCAAACAACCGATTTCTCCGCTTCAACAAAATACTTTTTTCGCTTCCTCCGCGGTCAGAACACGCACTTCACCGGGATTCAAGCCCTTATCCAGCGTCAATCCGCCGATCTGTACCCTTCTGAGCGCCTCCACATGGTAGCCGAGAGCGGCAAACATCCGCTTGACCTGGTGATATTTGCCCTCGCTGATCTCCAGCGCGACACGGCTGCCGCCGAGGGGTTCGGCATGTCCGCTTTTGCAGACCGTTCCGTCGCCGAGGATGATACCCGATGCAAAGGCGGAAACGATGCTGTCCTCCGGTTCACGGTCGAGGGTGGCGATATAGCGCTTTTTCACGTGCTTTTTGGGCGAGAGCATCCGATGGGCATAGTCGCCGTCATCGGTGATCAACAGCAGCCCTGTCGTATCCTTATCCAGCCTGCCCGCAGGGAACAGTCCGTCACGGCGCAGGTCGGGCGGCAAAAGGTCGAGCACCGTGCGTTCCGCTCTGTCCTTCGTCGCCGAAACGACCCCTTCGGGCTTGTCCATCATATAATAAACGTATTGTTGATAGGTCAGCGGCTGTCCGTCCAGCGACACCGTATCACTTTCGGTATCTACTTTTGTATCGGCGGCACGGATGACCGTTCCGTTCAAAAATACGCGTTTTTCTTTGATTGCCTTTTGTGCCTCCTTGCGGCTCAGCGCCGTCTGGGAGGACAGGTATTTATCCAATCGTTCTTTCATCATTCACCTGTTCGGGATGTCGGACATCCCGATATTACTAAAGGAAAGGGGTCAGTTGATCATTCGCATCTCCCTGCCGTCGCAGTTGGCGACATGGGCGGCGATGATTTTTTTCTCGCTCACCAAAACGGTCGCGTTCAACGTGTCGTTGACAAAATACACATATTCCTGCGCCGATCTTCCCTTATACGGCACAAGGTCGAACCCCTGCTGCCGCTGCAGCTCATTATACTGCGTATAGACCTCGTTCCAGTTCTTCGGCACGGTGACCTCGGTCTGAAAGAGGAATTCGACAGGGGAATAGCCGCAGGAGTTAAGGAAACGCTCAACGTCCGCTTCATCCTCCGCACGCAGAGAGATCCTCTCGCCGCCATGCTCCATCGACTCTGCCGCTCTGCCGCGCAGGGCGACCAGACAGATCGTGACAAAGAGCAAAACGCCGATCAAGGAAAGGATCGTCAAACGGATATTTTTGAGCCTGACCGATTGAAACATACCATCACCGCTACAAGTATATGCGGTCAAGCCGTGAATTATCATACGATTATAATAGATTTAATATTTCCCCGGGACTATCGGCAAAGCCGATCGCGCCGCATGCCTTCATGCTCTCGACGGTACCGTAGCCGTAGGTCACGCCGAGGAAATCCACACCGGCGAGCTGAGCGCCCCTCGCGTCAAAATCGGTATCGCCGATCATCAGGGCGTTATCCTTATCCCGACAACCCAATGTTTCGATCGCATAGGGGATGATATCCGCCTTGGCGCGTCGACTGCCGTCGAAGGTCGAGCCGCAGATCGCGTCGAGATAGGGCGACAGACCCATCTTATCGCACACCATCTCGGCGACAGGCTCGTTTTTTGAGGTACACACCGCGATTTTAAAGCCGCGCTCACGCAGTACGGCGAGCATCTCGATCACGCCGTCAAACAGCCTGTTGGCGTTTTGTCCGACCTCGTCATAATAATCGCGATAGAGGATCATGCCCCTCTGGATCTGATCCTCCGGCACGGCGCACATACCGCGGAAGGTGTCCTCCAAGGGAGGTCCGACGTACTTGGTATAATCGGACAGATCGGGACAGGGCAGCTCCAGCGCCTCCATCGCATGCGCGAGTGACATACGCACACTCTCGGCGCTCTCGATCAGCGTCCCGTCCAGATCAAATAAAATGTAGTCATAATGCTTCATAATCTTTCACCGTGTCCATTGTATTGGCAAAATCATAAAAAGTCAAGAAAAAGGAGCCGGTGCATTTTCTGATGTGCACCGACTCCGCAATAGAATTCAACTGAGAATCATTTACTTATTTTATTATTGATCTTCATCAATACCTTTGTTTGCTCTATACATATTTCTTTTTGCTCCGGCGTTAAGGTACGAAAAACACGCAAAAGATCATCTTCTTGCTCAGAGGTTGCATAGCCAGTTGAATAATCCGGCAAGTAATCTATTGATACATCAAAAGTTTTTGCGAGCATTTTAAGCGTAGCAAAGTCGGGCTCCCTTGAATTCCGACCTTATCTCCGAAGCTCATCAAATCACCTCGTATATAACTTAAGAGTATAAGGATTTTTTAAAACAATACACAAAGCGTGTTGACGGTTTACATAATGAGTTATATAATTTAAGTGAGATTTTTTATGAAAGGATGATTTTGATGAAAAAGACATTATCAATCGTATTATCCATGATTCTTTTGCTGACGGTTGTTCCTGTCGGTACGATCTGCGTAAGTGCGGCTGAGGACGACGTGATCGAAATCAGAACCATCGCTGATCTATATAGTATCAATAACAACCTGGGCGGCAACTATAGGCTGATGAATGATATCGACATGACCGAGGATACAGCGGTCGGCGGAGACTGGGACTTTATGGGCAACGGCTGGGAGCCGATCGGCAGTGACGGTATCTATGGCAATATTCCGTTTACGGGAACCTTTGACGGCAACGGTTATCAGATCATCGGCATGCGATCAGAAGCAAAGGTAATGCCTCAGGGAACAGGCGTCGTGTATGTTGGATTGTTTTCCATGAATCAGGGCACGATCAAAAATCTCGGCATTGAGGGAGGTACGATCTCCGGCGGAAGCTCCGCTAATTACACAGGAAGCATCTGTGCCTATAATGAGGGACAGATAACAGACTGTTATTATACCGGAACGATGAACGGAAAAAAATATGTTGGCGGTATCTGCGGTTATTCAAAATGTGAGAGTATCAACAACTGTTACAATACCGGAAAGGTCGCTGCTTCTTCTACTTCTGCATTAAATGCTGTTTACGCAGGCGGTATCGTCGGCTTTTGCGATTATCAGGAAGGAGCGTTTATCAGCGATTGCTATCATGCAGGAGAGATTTCTTCGGAATTTAATGAGTATACATCAAATTCCGCATCTGCTTACGCAGGCGGCATTTTCGGCTACGGCAATTGTCCGTTGACCGGCTGTCATAATACAGGTGAGATATCCGCTGCTGCTTCATCTTCCGTCAAAGTATCTAATTCAAATGTAAGCTCCCAATCATCCGCATACGCCGGCGGTTTATGCGGTATGATGGACAGTAATACGATTACCGACAGCTACAACAGCGGCAACGTGATGACCACCTCTCATACAACAGCGGAAACTTCCGGTTACTACACCAGTGGCGGTTTCAAGCAAAGTTATACCTCTACAGCTTCAGCGTACGCCTATAGCGGCGGTATCTGCGGCTTGTTGAAGGGCGCGATCGAGCGTTGCTATAATAACGGCAAGATCACTTCATCGCTTTCGGCGACAGCATGGGCTTCTTCCGGCAGTGCCCAAAGTAGATATACAGATGACCGAAACGGTGGCATCGCAGGCAAGACAGTGGAAGCAACGATCGCCGACTGTTACAGTACAGGCAGTGCGAATTATGGTATCTCGGGAACGGATTCATCCGGAATCAGTGACTGCTATTACCTCAGTTCCGGAGGCGCATCCAATACCGGCGCAAAAGCATTGACCTCTGCACAGCTTCAACTGGAAATGTGTATGCCGAAATTTGATTTTGAAAACACATGGGTGATCGACCATGCTACAGAGTATCAATATCCGCAGCTGATCAACAACAGGCAGGAAACCTTGTCCCAAACCATAATCGGTGATGTAGACGGCGACGGCGAAGTGACGATTATCGATGTAACCTGCATCCAACGGCACCTTGTTGACATACCGGTCAAAGCTTACAACGAAGCGGCGGCTGACGCAGACGGCGACGGAATCGTAACAATCTTTGACGCCACTTTGATACAGCGCCTCCTGATTCAATAAACAACACTTAAAACGAATGAATGGAATACCGTGCGATCACCCCGAGGGAGAATACTTCTTCGGGGTGGTTTTTCTATAAAATGATGAATTGACTTTTCTCATATACGATGATAGAATACAGTTAATAATGGGTAATTGTGTGTCATTCTCAGGATCGGCACATCGCCGATGCTTCGCAATGACTATTAGGAAAAAGGAGATTGAAGATATATGAAATTAGGCATTGTGGGACTGCCGAACGTCGGCAAGTCCACCTTATTCAACGCAATCACCAACGCGGGCGCGCAGAGCGCGAACTATCCCTTCTGCACCATTGAGCCGAATGTCGGCGTGGTGTCGGTACCGGACAAGCGGCTGGACAAGCTCGCCGAGATGTATGACCCCGACAAGTACACCCCTGCCACTATTGAATTCGTCGATATCGCCGGTCTGGTCAAGGGCGCTTCCAAGGGCGAGGGGCTGGGCAACAAGTTCCTGTCGAACATTCGTGAATGTGACGCGATCGTCCATGTGGTACGCTGCTTTGACAATGACGACATCATCCATGTCGAGGGCAGTGTTGATCCCGCCAGAGATATCGAGACCATCGATCTCGAGCTGATCCTCAGCGACGTCGAGATGGTGCAGCGAAGGATCGACAAGGCACAGAAGATGGTCAAGGGCGATAAAAAGTTCCAGACACAGGTCGATTTCTTCAAGCGTGTGCTGGATACCCTCAACGAGGGCAAGCCTGCGCGTTCGGTCGAGTGTGACGATGACGAGAAGGCGCTGCTCGCCGAGGTCGCCCTGCTCACCAACAAGCCCGTCATCTTCGCGGCGAACATGAGCGAGGATGACTTTGCGAACGGAATCGACAGCAACGAGCGTCTGCAAAGAGTGCGCGAGATCGCCGCGGAGCAGAACGCCGGCGTGTTGCCGATCTGCGCCGAGATGGAGGCGGAGATCGTCGAGATGGATAAAGAGGAAAAGGAAATGTTCCTCAGCGATCTGGGGCTCGAGCAAAGCGGTCTGGATCGCCTGATCAACGAGTGCTACACCCTCTTGGGTCTGATCTCCTACCTCACCGCGGGTAAGCCCGAGGTGCGCGCATGGACCATTAAAAAGGGCACCAAGGCGCCCCAGGCGGCAGGTAAGATCCACACCGACTTTGAGCGCGGCTTCATCCGCGCGGAGGTCATCGCGTTTGACGATCTGATCGCCTGCGGCTCCATGACCGCGGCAAAGGAAAAGGGGCTGGTACGCAGCGAGGGCAAGGAATATGTGATGAAGGACGGCGACGTCGTCCTCTTCCGATTCAACGTATGATATAAACGTATCACAGCCTCCCTTTGAAACAAACTTCTTATCTTTACGAGGTTCTTATGAAAGAAAAACTACAACGCACCCCCGAGGGATTGTTCTCGCTGATGCGCCGACACCCCTATCTGCTGACGATCATCCTGTGCGGACTGCTCCTGCCGTTCGGGCTTGCCGACCGCGCCAACATCACCACAGGCAGCTGTGTCTATCTCGGCGTCGTCCTCGGCGCGCTCTCTGTCGCCGCCGTATTCGTGTTCCGTCTCGGCAAAAATCGATCCGAAAAACTCCTGCTGTGCGGCATCCTGATCGCCTGTATCGCGGCAAGCATGCTGACCATCGGCTTTGTCAAAAACAAAGCGTTCGCCATCGCGATCATTGCGCTGATCGCCGCCGCGGCAGCGGTCTTATTCATCCGGTTCAACTACAAGATCAACGATACGCTGATCATCGCGGTGTTGATCGCGCTGGGTATCGCGATCCGATTTGTATACATATTATATACGGGTGTCGTTGACCGTCAGCATGACGTGGGCGACTTCACCTCCACGATCGGTCACGCGGGCTACATCAAATACTGGTACGAAAACGGCTTGAAGCTGCCCG
>CAMJJL010000097.1 GCA_946406145.1 uncultured Clostridia bacterium
TGGCTCCCCCAGTTGGACCTTTCCTGCGACAACTCGGTTAACAGCCGAGTGCTCTACCGACTGAGCTATGGAGGATTATGTGCCCTTTCGGGCGATTCCTTCAATTTTCATGGAAGATAGTACGGTGCAAATCTAGACACCATCACTACCGACTGAGCTATGGAGGATTATGTGCCCTTTCGGGTGATTCCTTCAAATTTCATGGAAGATAGTACGGTGCAAATCTAGACGCCATCACTACCATTCAGCTGTTAACCGAATTTATTAAGATAGTGTTCATATAGCAAACACATTGACGGTGAACACTTTGACTCTGTTTTTATCTTTTGGCACAGTAGGCCTCACCCCTCTTACGCCTGCTTTGGTGTATGCTGTTAATTGATATGTCTTTATGTATCCTTCGTTATGTAATAGCTCGTAATCAGTGATTTCTTGGCGTTTTAATTCTCCATTAGCATTAAACCTCACAAAATGTACATGTAGAGGGTGCTCAGGGGGTACAGAGGAGCTCAACCATCTGGAAATGATCGGCGCGATCGTTTATCAGTTGACGCGCAACCTCAGCATGGAGGAGATCAAAAAAGCAGGGTTTGACGCCTACTTTGTCGACCACACCACCGGCGTCTACCCCAATTCGGCGGCAGGCGTGCCCTTTGACGCGTTCTCTATCGCGAGCAAGGGCGATCCGATCACCGATCTGCACGAGAGTCTTGCCGCGGAGCAGAAGGCGAGAACCACCTATGACAACATCCTGCGTTTCTGTGATGATCCCGATGTGATCGACCCGATCCGCTTCCTCAGAGCGCGCGAGGTCGTACACTATCAGCGGTTCGGCGAGAATCTGCGGCTGTTGACCGATAAGCTCGACAGCCGGAACTTCTATGCGTTCAACCCCTCTTTTGATAAGCACTGCTTTAAGAAATAGTAAGTCGGAGAACCTGATCCCCGCTATGCGGCGGATCAGGTTTTTTGTTGAATCTCTTGTCTTTTGGTGTAACCGTGTTATAATAGATATAAGGCGACACCGCACAACGCAAGGCGCACGCCTTGCCGGAACAGTATTCCGAAAAATCTTACTGCGCAATCCGCACACCTGAATGATGCGGCGGCGCCATCAATACCGGTTTGGGAGATCGACATGAAGGTTTGTGAATTTTGCGGTACAAATTACAAGGATGACGTCACGAAATGTGATTCTTGCGGAAGTACATCCTTTATCAATAAATGCAATCATTGCGGCGCTGAATTCAAAGACGGCAATTTTTGTCCGCAATGCGGCGTCAAGGCCGGACAGAAGGAACGAGTCTGTCCGTCATGCGGAACCGGCTATTTCACCGCAGCCTGTCCGAACTGCGGCTATATGCCCGGCAACCGGACGACGGGATCGAATTACGGGACGACCCGGTCAGCTGCAAAACCGCCTCGCAGACTGTGGCTTTGGATACTCGGCTGGCTCTTTATTTTTCCGTTGCCTCTGACCTTGATCCTGGTCAAAAAGCAGAATATGAACAACGCATTGAAATACGGGATCATCATCACCGCATGGGCTTTGTACGCATTGCTCATGTACAGGAGCGCGGTTGAGGAAAGAAACGAGGAGATGCAGAAATACTACCAATACGCAGCGCGTGAAACGACAGCGGTCACCGAGCATGTCACCGAGGCGCCGAGCAGTGCCGCAACCATTCGCATCGATCCAACCGAACACTGAGTTCAATGAATACAAGCGATAAGATAACGCCTGATCTGTCAAAGGACGGATCGGGTTTTCTTATTTCCCTCCCCCTTTTTCTCACCACAGCAGAGAAATCCCCGAAATTTCCACGTTACAGCAGGATATTTTCTTCTTGTCTTTTTCAATATAGATGTTATAATATAAAATGGTTATATATGCAAAGATTGACTGTTTTGCGGCGGATTCGACACAAAGCAGATCCTAAAAAAGACGAGGAACAGTATGAAACAGGAAGATTTACAATTCTACGGCAAATTCATGCCGAAGCTCGAAGAGATACAGACTATCCTGATGCGTGAGATCCAAGCGATGCTCGACAGCATCAGCACTGATTCCGAAACAGCGCTCGCGGAGCATATCAAATGCCGCATCAAGAGCGCGGACAGTCTGTGTGAAAAGCTCAGGAGGCTCGATCTGGAAGAAAACGCCGTATGCGCGCTCCAAAACCTGTCGGACATCGTCGGCGCGCGCATGATCACTCACTTTGTCGGCGATATCTACACCGTACTGGAGCTGATCGAGAATAACGATCACTGGAAGGTGGTCACCGTCAAAGACTATATTGCTAACGCCAAGTCCAACGGATACCGCAGTCTGCATGTCCTGCTCAACCTTCCTTTCGGGATCGGCGGCATCGACACGATCAATGTCGAGATCCAGCTGCGCACCATCGCGATGGACTGCTGGGCAAGTCTGGAGCATCAGCTCAAATACAAGAAAAACATCAGGAATACGGCTCTGATCGTGGACGAGCTCAAGCGCTGTGCCGATGAGATGGCGTCCACCGATCTTTCGATGCAGACGATCAGAGAGCTGATCCAAAAGGGGTAAACAATGAAGGTACTTTACGCAGAAGATGAACGACAACTCTCGGTAGCTGTCACCGAGATCCTGAAAATGGAGGGCTTTGACGTCACACCTGTCTATGACGGAGAGGAAGCGCTCAACGCACTGAATCATGACTACTACGACGCGGCGGTGCTCGATATCATGATGCCGAAGATGGACGGTATCGAGGTGCTCGAGACCATGCGCCGCGACGGCAACCACATCCCTGTGCTGATGCTCACCGCCAAGGCGACGGTCGACGACCGCATCACCGGGCTGTCCACGGGGGCGGATGATTATCTTGCCAAGCCCTTTTCGATGAAGGAGCTGGTAGCGCGTCTGCAATCCCTGATGCGCCGCAACAACGACTATCGTCACTCCGTCGTCAAATACGCCAACATCGAGCTGGACTCCCAGTCCTGTGAGCTCAGATCCGATAAGGGCAGTCTGCGACTGAACAATCCCGAGGCGGAGCTGCTCTCCTATCTTGTGCATCACGTCGGCAGGAGCTTTTCCGCAAAAGAGATCAATGACGAGGTTTGGAGCGGTCAGGAAAGTCCCGAAAAGGCGGAGTTGTATCTGTACTATCTCAAGAACAAGCTCAGACAGATCCATGCCGACATCGGCGTACAGATCGAAGATGACATCTTCACCCTGAAAGAGGAATAAGCATGAAAAAACTACGCAGAAAAATCGTGCTCGGCGTATTCATATCCGCCACCGTAGTCTTTGCGCTCACGATCCTGATCGTCGCGATCGGACTGAACGCGGAGATCACGCAGCGAGCGGATTCCATGACACAGCTGATCATCAAGAACAACGGCGTCGTTCCCATGAAAAATGAGATCGATCAGAAGGATGATTTCAGGCTCTACAATTACAATGAAGAATCGCCGTTTCGCATGCGCTATTTCACGGTGAAATATGACAGTAATAATCATGTAACCGTCGACGTGGAGCATATCGCCTCGATCAATGAAGGCAAGGCGGTCGCGATGGCGGATATCGTCAGAATGTCCGATCACAAGACAGGTGAATACGGAGATTACCGCTACCGCGTCAGCAACAGCGACGATATGGTCGTATTTGTCGACTATACCTACGAGTACAGCGCGGTCGATACACTGACGATCATGCTCATATTTCTTGCGATCATCTTCATCCTGTTGATCACCGTGTTATTCTGGTTCCTGTCGAGCCGCATCGTCAAGCCCTTTGAAGAGAACTCACGCATGCAAAAGCAGTTTATCACCGACGCGAGCCACGAGCTGAAAACGCCGATCGCCATCATCTCCGCAAACGCGGAGGTACTCGCCTACAAAAACGGCGAGAGTGAATGGCTCAGCAATATCACCACACAGGTCACGCGTATCAGCGAGCTTGTCAACGAGCTGCTGACGCTCAACCGTCTCGAAGAGGTCGACGAGATCTCCGATATCGAACCGGTCAACCTCAGTGAACTGACAAAAAATTCCTGCGCTGATTTTGAGGAAGTGTTCCGCTCCAAGAATGTTCAAATGAACTATGATATCCAGCCCGACGTCATCATCAACGGCAACACCGATCAGCTCAAGCGGCTGGTGTCCGTGCTGGTAGAAAACGCCTCAAAGTATACCTCAGAAGAAGGTGAGCTGCGTGTATCGCTGAGAAAGGAGTTCCGCTATACATCGCTGAGCGTATACAACACCTGTAAGGTCGATCAAGACGCCGACTATAAGCACCTGTTTGATCGCTTCTACCGTCCCGATTCCTCGCGCACCTCCTCGACCGGCGGTCACGGGATCGGCTTGTCCATTGCCAAAAGGATCGCTGTTTTGCACGGCGGCTCTATCGAGGCGGTGCCCTCAAATGACGGCTTATCCTTTCACGTCAAGCTATCCAACAAGCTGAGATCACATAGCAAGAAGAAGGTGTGATGAGATTGGGAGCCAAAAAAAGAAGACTGGAAAACAATTTGGTGACTCTGGGTACCGGCATCATCGCTTTCGGTCTGTGGGCTTTCATCAAGCTGCTGTTGACTGTCATATTTGTCGGCAGCGCCTATTTTGAGGATACAGCCGAAGAAGATCGGCTCGTTGCTGTGATCGCCACATGGGTTGTTGCCATACTGAATCTGCTGATGTATGTTTGGCTGGGCTTCTCCGCGCGCGCGGAAGGTAAGGGCAAACAGAAGAAGCCCTTCTATCTGATCATTGTCGGAATGATATCACTATACAGTATCACGGTGATCCTTCTGGAAGCCTACTACCTTCTTACAGAATTCAATCATATAGAGGATACGCTCACGTTTTTTGTCACCATCATCATTGATGTGACGCGTATGATCTTTTTGATCGAGTTAATCTATTCCTCCGTTTCACTGAGAATAATCAAAAAAAATGAGCGAAAGGAGGCAGCCGCGTGAATTCGGATTTTCACTACTACGCTACCTACTGTGCGGCGATACTCGCCGGATACGCTCACGAGGAAAGCTTGGAGATCTGCTGCAGCGATCAGATGGTCGATCTGTGCACGCGCACGCTGCTCGACACACTCAAGGCGCCCCTGTCCGCGGCAACCACACAGCTGCAGCTGGAGCTGATGGACGCCAGAACCGATATCATCGGCTTGCAGGACATCACGCGCATCTGGGCGTCCTTCCACTTTCTCCCCTATGATCTGCACGCAGAGCCGAAGCATCGCGCCTCCAAGGGCTATAAAAACAAATACAGGCTGATCTGCCAGCCGAACGGCGAGCTGCTCGAGCCCACCGTCACCCTCGCCAAAGACAAGGGAGCGCAGGCGGTCGGTATCGCGATGCACATCCTCGCCGATACATGGGCGCACCGGTATTTTGCCGGCACCCCTTCGCTGGTCATCAACAATACCAACAGCTATTTTTATGAGCTTTTCGAGGATGAGGACGGCTGTCGCGAGAAGAAGCTCAACTTCCGCCACAGCGCCTCTGCCCCCGATGATTTGGAAAACAGCATCTACACCAACAGCCTTTATACGCCGTCGGAGAATTCGATCATGAACCTCGGACACGGTCGCGCCGGACATCTGCCCGACTACTGCTTCATCAAGTACAAATACCTGCCTGCATGGGGAGGGTATGAGGAGATCATCAAGGATAATCCGTCCGATTATCTGCACGCGTTCTGCCAGATGATCTACGCGATGAAATATCTGCGCGGTGAGATCGAGCAGTTTGAAACAGATCAGTATGATTGGGACGCGATCGAGCCGTACAAGGAGGATATCGACCGTATCCTGCACACCCGTCAGGCGGACGCCTCAAAGGATTGGAAGGCGCTCGGGGAGAGGATCTCGGGCTGTGAGATACCGCCCTTTGACCTGAGCCGCTATCAGGAGGAATACCGCACCGCCGCAAACGCGGAGAAGGATCAAACTTATCTGGGCAAATTCTTTATCGCCGCGATGTCACACAAAAGCATGGTGACCAACCGTATCTTCCAGACCGGCAACAAGCTCGCAGGCTACTCCGTCGAGTATAACAAAAAGGGATTCGGAGGCATTGATGACTTCCGCATGCTGATCAGACAAAACAAGGGAGGGACGGGAGCATGAGTCGTTTTCAACGGATTCGCTCTTTCATCATCGGCGTTCTTTTGCTGCTCTATTCCCTGCTCCTGCTGCTGTTACCCAAGGATTCTTACGGCACCATCACGCTCATCATCGCGCTCATCCTGTTATTCTACGGAGCGCGCCAGCTGATCTTTTACCTGAGGATGGCACGGCACATGGTCGGCGGCAAGATCATCCTATATGAAGCGATCATCATCCTCGATCTGGGGCTGTTCACCTACTCGCTGTATGACGATCAATCGCTGACGATCCTGGTCTTCCTCTTAATCATCTACTCATTCACGGGCTTTGTGGATATTCTCAGAGCATTTGAGGAGAAAAAGAACGGCTCACGCCGATGGGTTGGCAAGCTGCTCACAGGCTCTGCTATGGTGATTTTCGCCGCAGCGCTGGTGGTCATCGCACTGGTGATGAAAAACACGCTCATTCTGAAATACGGCTTCTGTCTGAGCGTAGCGTATGCAGGAATCAGAAGGATCATTTCCGCATTCAAAAAGACGGCGATCGTATACATTCAATAACAACAACGCAGGACGTTCTCACGAACGCCCTGCGTTCAGGCTGTAGAAAAACCTTTCCAGCCCCCTCTGACGAGGGGGCACGCAAG
>CAMJJL010000098.1 GCA_946406145.1 uncultured Clostridia bacterium
TGAAGCCCGAGGATAAGGTGCTGATCATCGACGACTTCCTCGCGATGGGCTCCGCGCTGAAAGGGCTGATCAGCCTGATCCGCGACGCAGGCGCGACCATCGTGGGCGCGGGCATCATTATAGAAAAAGCCTATCAGCAGGGCGGTCAAATGATCCGCGATATGGGCGTGAGGGTCGAATCCCTCGCACGCATCAAGAGTATGGATAATAACGTCGTCGAATTCATACACTAAGAATACCCTTTTCAATCGGGAAAGGGCGATACGCCGTAAGGTTCTGTACGGCGTAACGACGATGGAGGGATAGTTACGAAAAACAAATGGATCATCATCGGCGCGGCGTTCGTCGCCGGAGTCGTTGCATTAACGGCAGGCGTATTGCTGATGACGAAGAGCATCACCTTTGCGCCGCACGATTTACAGGGCGCTGCCGCGGCAAAATCGGTGATCGAAACGCCGCTGCTGCGTACCGTCACCGGTGAACGCGCATTCGGCGCGTCGACCGCCGATGAAGCAGTCAAAACAGCCGAATCCAAGAAGGATAATAAGAAAGAATATACCGCCGACGCCATTCCGCAGGTCACGGGGCTGAAGCGCCTGAGCGAGAAGCCCGACAGCATCCGCATCGGATGGGATCCGATCGACGGCGTTGACGGCTACAATATCTATCGCCGCGATGACAACGCGGAAGGCGCAAGCTATACGCTGTTCTCGATCGCCAAGACCGCCGGTATGGACATCCGCAACCTCCGCACCGGCAGTAAATACAGCTTCAAAGTCACACCGTACATCAAGAACAATCAGTCCATTACGGAGGGCGAGGGCACCGAGGTAACCTTCGGCACCGCACCCACGGATGTGGAAAACTTCAGGATGACCGACGAGACAAAGTCCGCGATCTCACTGAGTTGGGATCAGAATGACCGCGCCGACGGCTACCTGCTCGAGCGCTGTTACAAGGGCAAGTGGAGCGATTATCAAACCTTTGACAAGAACACCACCGAGTACACCGACAGCGATCTCGAAGCCGGCAGGGCGTACTACTACCGCATCTGCGCTTATCGCGAGGACAGCACCGGCACGATGCCCGGCGCAAAATCCACGATCCGTACGGTAGCAGGGCTCTTAGGTCCCAAGGACGACGACTCCGCCTCCAAGCTCGGCAGGGTATCGCTCGATTATAAGGAGAGCAAATACGCCGACGGCTATCAGATCTACTACAGCAGAGACAAGGAAAACTGGGAGCACTTGGGTGACACCGAGAGCACCCATTTCAGCACCTCGCGCCTTGAGAACGGGGAGACCTATTTCTTCCGTATCTTCCCGTATAAGACGGTCGACGGTCACGACATCACAGGCACCTTTACCGAGCTGAGCTTTGTCGCAAACAAGGAGATCTATGACAAAGAGGTCGGCGACACCTATGTGGAGGTCAGCCTCGACGACCAGCACATGTGGTACATCGTTGACGGCGACGTCTATCTCGACAGCGATTGCGTCACGGGCAACTACGGCTCGGCGGATACCCCCAAGGGCTACTTTGAGGTCAACAGCAAAGCATCACCCTGCACGCTCAAGGGCGACGACTATGTGTCCTACGTCACCTACTGGATGCCGTTCATCGGCGGCGGATGGGGACTGCATGACGCTGACTGGCGCTCCAGTTTCGGCGGCAACATCTATAAGGGCAACGGCTCGCACGGCTGCGTCAATCTGCCCCCGAAGGTCGCCAAAGAAATGTATGCCGTCATCGAAGTCGGCACCCCGGTCATCGTCTACTGATCAGACACGTTCGTCTTTTCCTGCGGCGACCGCTGTCTGCGCCATCAATCTATCTGATAAACCAAAACCGCTTGCGGCTCTTTTTACTGAGCCACAAGCGGTTTTTTACTGTCATTGATTCTGAATTAACCGATATAGACCGCATCATTAAAGTACATCGTTCTTTTTCCGGTCAGGTTGCCGTCGGCGTCCTTCGCCTGTACGATAACCTCGTGCTCGGTACACGGCGCGAACATCTCCAGCGGAATGAACACCGTGTTCTGTGCGGAATAATCGTGATAGAGATAAGGCATGTTATCGTCATCATAGCGCAGCTCCCAGCCCTGTTGATCCGGGGCGCTGTTATACCACTCAACGTCGGTCCCGCAGTATTGGTCGCCCTGCGTCATAGCCGGAATGATAAAGCTGTAGGTATACGGCGCCTTGCCGCCGATCGCGCGGACGTCGAAGCCGGGACGAAAGCTGTACTTCCAATCGATCCGGCTGACGCTGATCAGCGTCAGCTCATCATATGAATTGCTGTCAACAACATGGAACTTTTCATAGTATTCCCTGCCTTCGTCATAAGGGTAAGCGTTCGCGAAGGTACTGTATTTTGCGAGCGCAAAGAATCCGTAACGGTTATAAGCTTTCACGGATACATCATAGTCGCCGCTCTGTGAGAAGGTGTAGGTGAAGGTGTTCTTTTCCGAGCGTTCGCGCACCTGTTCGCCGTCGATATAGAACTCATAGGTGCTGCCCTCTTCACCGCAGTTGGCTCTTGCTGTAAAGGTCACCGGTACGCCGACCGCCGCCTTGCCGCAATCATAATCGGCGTAAAAGCTCGTTACTTCGATGTCGGCATAGCCCTCGCCGCCGAAGCCCTCGGGGATCGTGACGCCTGCTTCCTTTCGCTGTATCCATGTCGCGTCGAGGACAGTCGCCGTGCCGTCACGGTCAAAGTCTGCTCTCAGCTGCGTGTTATAGCCGAATTCCGTGACTCCCACCAAGCCGCGTTGGATCAGCGTAACGTCCAGAACATCCGCTATGTAATCCCAGTTCAGATCACCGAATATAACGGGCGGCAGCGCCGCGCTCGCGCTGACGGCAAACGTTGATACACACAACACAAACGCCAATAGTATCGCAATCATCTTTTTCATGCAAATTCCTCCTTCATTCGTAATACAGTTGAAACAGCGTTTTGGTTTCAATAATGAAGAAAAGTTTTCATCCCATATTCAGCTGTTAATTGTCAGCGCTTACATTTTATCATAAATCATCGGCATTTGCAAGAAAGTCTGATAAAAAGCATGACTGATCGCGATCCTGCGCCTCACCGAAAACCGGTTCGCATCGGGACAGGATGACAGCAATGATCAACCTCCTTTAAAAGCTTGACATTCACATTTGAAAAATGTACTATATATGTTAGCTGTGTATCAGTAAATAATTACCGTCACAGCCAGTGACGGAATGGAGGTAACCATGAAGAATACGGAAAAAACAATGGAAAAATTAGTCGCTCTGTGCAAGGGCAGAGGCTTTGTCTATCCCGGCTCGGAGATCTACGGCGGTCTTGCGAACACATGGGATTACGGCCCCCTGGGCGCGGAGCTGAAGAACAATATCAAAAAGGCATGGCTGAAAAAGTTCGTGCAGGAGAACAAGTATAACGTCGGACTGGATTCCGCGATTCTGATGAATCCGCAGACATGGATCGCCTCGGGACATTTGGGCGGCTTCTCCGATCCGCTGATGGACTGCAAGGAATGTAAGACCCGTCACCGTGCCGACAACCTCATCGAGGACTTTGACGGCACCAACGTCGCAGGATGGTCGAACGAGCAGATGATGGACTACATCCGCGACAAGGGCATCACCTGCCCCAACTGCGGCAAATCGAACTTCACCGATATCCGTCAGTTTAACCTGATGTTCAAGACCTTCCAAGGGGTAACAGAAGATACAAAGGCGGAGCTGTATCTGCGTCCCGAGACTGCGCAGGGTATCTTCGTCAACTTTGCCAACATCCAGCGCACCACACGCAAGAAGGTTCCCTTCGGCGTGGCGCAGATCGGTAAATCCTTCCGTAACGAGATCACCCCGGGCAACTTCATCTTCCGTGTACGTGAGTTCGAGCAGATGGAGCTGGAGTTCTTCTGCAAGCCCGACACCGACCTTGAGTGGTTCGACTACTGGCGTTCCTACTGCCGCGACTTCCTCTACAGCCTCGGCATCAAGGAAGAAAACCTCAGACTGCGTGACCACAGCAAGGAGGAGCTGAGCTTCTACAGTAAGGCGACCACCGACTTTGAATACCTCTTCCCCTTCGGCTGGGGCGAGCTGTGGGGCATCGCCGACCGCACCGACTATGACCTGACCCAGCACCAGAATGTTTCGGGCAAGGATCTGAGCTACTTTGATCCGACCGATAACAGCCGCTACATACCCTACGTCATCGAGCCGTCGCTGGGCGTGGAGCGTCTGTTCCTGACCATCATGACCGAAGCGTATGACGAGGAGCTTGTGGATGAAGCGAAGAACGATACACGCGTGGTACTGCGCCTGCATCCGTTCCTCGCACCCTTCAAGGCTGCTGTTCTGCCGCTCTCCAAGAAGCTGAGCGAGCAGGCAGGCGCACTGGCTGATGAGCTCTCCAAGAAGTTCATGGTCGACTACGACGACGCCGGCTCCATCGGCAAGCGCTATCGCCGTCAGGATGAGATCGGCACACCGTTCTGCATCACCTATGACTTTGACAGCCTCGAAGATAACTGCGTGACCGTCCGCGACCGCGACACCATGCAGCAGGAGCGCGTCGCCATCGCCGACCTCGAAGCGTATATCGCGGAGAAGATCAACTTCTAAAAATCACACTATAAATTGTCATTGCGAGGCTCCGTCAAGGAGCCGTGGCAATCTCAACCGAATAAAACAAACGACCCGACAGGCTGAATACCTGTCGGGTTACTTATTTGCGTAGTGGTTGTGTCATAAGCCTTCCCCTTGAGGGGAAGGTGGGCAATTCGCCGACTTAGGCGAATTGGTCGGATGAGGTGGAAACTTTTCCTCTACATCTCTTTATCAATAAACGGATCAATATAGTACCAAATATCCTCACATACATTTTTAAACTCTTGTTGTATTTGGCGGTTTGTATACCTTAATACTGTGAATCCGTTTTTCACAAAATAGCCATCACGAGCCGCATCCGCTTTTTCTCCCTCTTCCGAATAATGTTGAGATCCATCCAATTCTATAATAATCTTAGCTTTTGGAATATAGAAATCAGCAATATACTTGCCAAATACCTTCTGACGTTTTACGGTAATCGGAAGTGATTTCAAACAATCATACCAAAGATGTTTCTCTTCTTTGGTCATATTGCGGCGCAGAGCCTGAGCATTATTGGTTAATTTTTGATTCGAGAATTGATTCATTCTTACTAACTATGCTTCGCATATAAACAACATCATACGGAAAGGTTTCCACCTCATCCGTCACCTAAACGGTGACACCTTCCCCTCAAGGGGAAGGCTTTGTCAACGCTTCATAGTCTTCAAATTTGTATGCGATCGTATCGGTACTGTGTGCGTCGGAGGACAGGACAAACCTGCCGCCGTACGCCTTGATATACGCGATCATATCCGCGCTCGGATAAGGCGAGGTGCGCCAGCCGCGTGAGATCGCGCCGGTGTTGATCTCGAAGGGTACGTCATATCTCAACAGCGTATCGACCGCCTTCTGCCATGCCGCGACGTATCGGGGATGACGGGTATCGAAAAGCGGTTCACGTTCAATGAATTTCGAGATCAGGTCAAAGTGCCCGATGATGTCGCAATCAGTCTTGTCCGCCACATCGGCGACCGTCGCGAAATACAGCTCGCACAATGCGTAGCTATCGCCGCCGAAATGCTTTTCAACAGCGTCTTTCAGTATCGCAACGCTCTCGTCAACGGGGATGTATTCCTCATCGACCCTGACATAATGCACCGACCCGATGACATAGTCAAACTCATCGGTCGGGTAGTCGGAGTAGTAATCCTGCTCCACACCGCAGAGCACATGGATGCGGTCAAAGTATTTTGTACGCAGATAGCGGCACTCGGCGATATAACGAGGAACCTCCTCCTTTTGCATACAATAGCTTTCATCAAAAAAGGTGTAGCTGTGACCGCTGACGCCGACGGTATGAAGCCCCTTTTCTATGGCTGATATCACCATATCTTCAGGCGCGCTTGCCCCGTCGCAATAGCAGGTGTGCATATGCAGATCCTTAGTTATCACCGGTCATCTTCTCCTGCTTGACTTTTTTGTCGATTACGTGACGGGAAGCGAGCTCACGGTGGATGTCCTCGAGCGAGATGCCCTGCTCGATCATCAGCACCATGACATGGTAGGCGAGGTCGGCGATCTCATAGATCGTCTCCTTCTTATCCTCGGCTTTAGCGGCGATGATGACCTCGGTACACTCCTCACCGACCTTTTTGAGGATCTTGTCCAGACCCTTGTCGAAAAGGTAGGTGGTGTAGGAGCCCTC
>CAMJJL010000099.1 GCA_946406145.1 uncultured Clostridia bacterium
GCTGTATTGGCATACAGATTATATGTAATGATATGACGGTCGCAGTGCTGGGTTGGTTCACCGCCGGGGTACAGAAGCATGGCTTTCAAGCCTAAATCTCTGGCGGCGAATGCAGTCAGAACCGCTCCCTCAACACACATGATCTGATCATATGTATAGTGATCCCGAATGTATTCGGCAAAGGCTTTCATCTTTTCTCTGTCAGTCATGGACGAAGTCCAGCATGCTTTCTCTGCCGACTGAACAACGTTCAACGTCTTTTCAATATCATCGGGAGTACGGTTGACGTCAACCTTGACATTCACTCGGCGGATCAGTTCACCCTTGTAATACAGCTCAATCGGAAAGTTCCCGTGCGCTTCTCCGATACACTGGATTGTCGTCTGGAAAGGAAAGTACAGTCCGCTCCTGTAGTGAGCGTAGACATAAGCGAGAGGATGATCCTCACTGTCGGTCACTTCACAATCGTAGCCGTGTAGGATGCCGTTTTCCTTTTCAATCAGGTAACTCTCCTTGAAACGGCTGTCGGTGTAGTCGATCTGATTGATGTAGTGACCGTTATTGACCACTGTCGTGATATCGTCCGGATCGATCTCGCTCTTTGGTATCAGCATCAAGGTAACGCTTTTATCTGTAAGCGTTATCTCCGACGGAACCTTCTTCAAATCGAAGGTGACTCCCTCGACCGTAACACACCGATCGGTCGGCGACGGTTCATAGACAGGCTTCGAGATCGGATAGCTGTCTGATACATTCACCATCCATCGTTGCAGGTGAGAAGCGTCCATCACGGTCACGGCATGATCGCCGTCAATATCCGCAACAGAAGCTGTAACAGCGACAGGCGTCTTGATACCGACCGTGTATCGCTGAATAATCGTCGCGTCGGTAATACTGATCTCACCGTCACCGTCGACATCGCCGAGCATTCTGCTATCGGCACAAACAGATACAGACATCATCATCGCCATACAGAGAGACAAAGATAAAACAGATTTGATTTTCATAACAGAAACCTCCTTTACGATTTGGTGTATTTTAGCTTAGGTTCGGAGGTTTTACAAGTAAAAGATTAACTCATAGAATTGTTCAATATGACAAGCTAACGGCGTCAATAATTGAGCTGTCATACAAAGAAAAAGGGATTTCCCGAAAGGAGATAGAATGAACGATAAAAACTATATTACACAGGCAGATAACAGAGAAGAAACCATCCCCGATGATATGCGCTACACCTACATCGGATCGTCGGTTGAAATAGACGGAAAGAGCTATCCTGTCGTGGCGGCGATACCGCTCGGGACCGCCGATTGCTCTCTTCCCTCGGCAGAGGAAAAGCTGATGAAACTAATCCGGGGAAATTAAATCTTTCACTGGATATTTGCGCCGACTTAGGGTATAGTGTGCTTGTATCCTATTCGGTGTGACAGAGCAGCGCCCTGCTCGGAAAGGATGGAACTATGAACACTACCGAATATAATAACAATCTGATCACCGCCCTGTACTGCCGTCTCTCGCAGGAGGACCTTCTGGCAGGCGAGTCAAACTCCATAACCAACCAGAAGCTCATTCTCAGTAAACACGCTGAGCAATTGGGGCTCCGCAACTGCAAGTTCTATATTGACGACGGTTACAGCGGTACAAACAACACGCGTCCTGCTTATGTGCAAATGAAAAAGGATATGGAAGCAGGATTAATCGGAACGATCATTGTCAAGGATCAGTCCCGACTCGGGCGAGATCATCTGGAAACCGACGCGATGATGGAGCTGGTATTCCCTCAATACGACGTTCGCTTCATCGCCGTGAACGACGGAGTTGACACCATTAACGGCTTGAATGAGATGTCCGGCATCCGTAACTACTTCAACGACTTTTACGCAGCCGATACCTCGAAGAAGATCCGAGCCGTTCAGAAAGCGAAGGGTGAGCGAGGTGAGCCTGTGGGAACCACGGTGCCTTACGGATACTTGAAGAATCCCGAGTACAAGGGAAACCAGAAAGAACATCCGTGGCTGATTGTTGATCCCGAAACTGCGCCGATCGTTCGAAGGATCTTTGAAATGTACGCTTCAGGTATTGGTATCAGAAGGATATGCGCCACCTTTGAGGAGGAACGAATCCTTGCGCCGGGTGTGTACCTCTTCCGAAAAACAGGAACTAAAGCAAGTCATCCGAATTTAGCTGAACCTTATCGGTGGACACTTACTACAGTTAGACGAATGCTCAGCAATCAGTTCTACTGCGGAGACACAGTAAACTTCAAAACCTACAGCAAATCAAACAAGTTGAAGAAAAGGCTGAAGAATGATTCCTCGAAGGTACTGATCTTCAAGGATACGCACGAGCCGATTGTAGACAGGTCCTTATTCGAGACAGTACAGAAGCATTTTGCGGGACGAAAGCGCCCAGATAAAATGGGTGAAATGGACAAGTTCGCCGGATACCTCTACTGCGGTGACTGCGGACGACGGATGTATCTGCACAGGGGTAAAACTATCCGCCCCGAGAAAAATATGTTCCAGTGCGGAGGGTATCAACAGGGCAAACACAACTGTACCGTTCACAACATAAAGGAAAGTGTAATCGATCAGATCGTTCTTGAAAACCTGAGAAAGGTCACATCATTTGCCAGATCCGAGCCTGAGAAATTCTATGAGTTAGCGATCAAGAGAGGTAGAGTAGAGGCTTCAAAGATCGAGAAGAACGCAGAGAAGGAAAGAGCAACAGCAGAGGCACGTATACAAAAAATAGACAGCATCATCCGCTGTCTATATGAGGATCGTGTAGTCGGAAGGATCTCTCCCGAACGCTATGATGAAATGGCAGCGGGTTACGAGAAGGAACTTGCCGACCTTAAGCAGAAGCAGGCAGAACTCGTTCAGGATCTCTTACAATACTCCAAGCAGGAACAGGCTATCAGGGATTTCATCGAAAAAGCCAAGGAGTATGTTGAAATGCCAAAGCTGACAGCAGAGTTGCTTCACACCTTCATTCAGCGGGTAGATGTGTATGAGAAACCAACCAAATACTCACGAACAGAGGGAAATCCCGTCATGATCTATTACAAATATCAGATGACAACAGGCGAACAGTGGCAAATTCTGACCGGTGAAGGACTCCCGAAAACTGATACCACAAAAGCAGAGATTGATAAGAACACGCCGATTTCCGCATAATAAAGCCATAAAAGAAGAAACCGGAAGGCAAAATGCCTTCCGGTAACCTCCCGCCAGTAATTCTCCGTTAAGGACAACTACATGACGCGTCGGCAGATTTGAAATACACGCGGTCTCTGCAAAGAGAAAGACTCAACAAAAAGGGCGCTTCCATCTCTCTGGATTACACACATAATCTCGACAAGATGTTCAAGGGGATCGCGTGGAAGATGGACGTCGATACGCGTTACGTGACGAGGATCCCCTTTCACAATGTTGACGCGAGGGTCGGATACTCCGTTCACGGCAAGCTGAAAAAGGAGATCCATGAAAAGGAGAATATCTACGCGTTTGCGTTATGGCTCAAGGGTCAGAAGAACTCCGAGATCGACGCAGACGCTAATTATGTGTGCCCTCACTGCGGCGCTCCGACGGTCGTCAGAAAGCTCGCCGAAGGCTGCGAGTTCTGCGGAACGCGGTTCCTGCTAAACGATCTTTATCCGAAGATCACCAATTATTATACAGTCGGGACCTTCAGCTACGCCCGTCATGTACTGCCCTATGTGATTCTCGGCGGAATTCTCGGTCCGTCGATCACGTATCTCACGAATATGGATTTGTTTGCACAGGCGTTCCAAAGCGCAGACGTCCTCGGCATCATTCAATGCATATTCTATCTCGCTGTTGCCGCGGCGGTCGGTCTGGCAGGCGGATATATTCTTCTTGCCGTAGCGACAGTAGGCTATGTGCTCTTGAAATCGCTGATAAGTCTGCCGCTGATTCTCCGGTATCGTCGCGTCAGAAAGCATCTTCCGGGCTTTATGCGGAGTTTCGAACCGAACTTTTCCATCGATCATCTGTTAGGGAAGATCCTTTATTTGACAAGTATGATGGTGTACTCGGATAATTACGACGAGCTCTCAGTCTATGACGGGGAACCCATGAAAAATACCTTTGATGATATTATCGAGCTTCGCTATGGAAGTCTTTTCGATGTGAAGAAATACTATGTCGAAAACGGCTTGGTATATCTGGATGTTGTAGTGCATATGGACGATATCCACTGCAAAGGCAGCAGGATCTTCAGAAAAAAGGAAAAATTCAATCTCCTGCTCTGCAAAAGCACGAGCGCCGAGATCGATTACGGCTTCACGATCCACGCGGTATCCTGCCGCAGCTGCGGCGCAAGCTTCGACGCTTCACGGATCAGGCGCTGCCCGCATTGTTCAAGCCCGTATGAGCATTATAAGCACGATTGGGTGGTAAGGAGATTTGAGAGGGTGTAACAGTCAAATCGCTCCTCTCATATTTTGGAGGATTCGTTATGTATCTTAAAAACGGTCTTATTTCATTTTTAAAAGTGAAAAATGTCATTTTGCTGATTCTCGGCATATTTTTTACGGCGGCTTCTGCCTCTAATATGATTGAGCTGATCGTATATTACTTCGGTGACTGGTTCACGATTATTCACGCAAACAGCACTCTCGGTTCGGTATTTCTCTTTATCATCGGCGTGTTGATGATCGTATGCTCAAGGGGCTCGCGCAGGTTGATCAACGACGCCTGCTTTTTCTCGAGCTATTTTGAGGGAGATTTGAACGGATATGTCGATTTTGCGGAGCTTGCCGAGGTAACAGGCAGAACTACGCCACAAATCAAAAGCCGTATTGCGCTGCTGCACCTATTATATATGAAAAATTTCAGAGTCATCAAAACCGTAAACTACCGGTATCCCGAAATCATCGAACTGTACAGCAAGACCGTCACCTGTTCCTGCCGCAGCTGCGGCGGTTGGATGGAGAAGCGCGTATATTTCACGGGAATGTGTCCGTACTGCGGCAGCTCCGATCTGACCGCACAAGTCGTCTCAGGACAGAGAGTTTACTTTATCAACGACAACGCAAACAGAAAGCCAAATAATCCTGACTATTATAAAGCTCCTTCATTAAACGCAAAGCGAATTGCGTATGCGATCGGCTTCGGAATCGCACTGTTTTTCGTTTTCATCTTTCTGATCGTGTTCCTGAACTTTGTTTCCAATTATAATAACGAGGAATACCTGAGGGAAACCCTGCTTTCGGGACGCAGTTATTCTTCGTTCGAGCTGATAAGAGCAAGCATGATGAATGTGATCATCTTCTCTGCGTTTGGTCTTGTAGCCGTCGGCTCGGCACTTGTGTTCACCTTTGTGCGGATGCTGTCCATAGAAAACGCGCAGCGTTACGCGCGCTGTTTCGCTCAGATTCCCACTCCGTTTATTTCAATATCGGAGCTGGCGCAGATAAGCAGGGCGAATTCTCCGCTGGGACAGTCAAGCGGTATTACTCCCGAATGGGTTTATAAAAAAATCGTAAAATCAATCAAAGAGGGTTATCTGCGCGGCTGCGCTCCCGAAAAGCACGGCGGAGAGCTTAGGATCGCGCTCTCTAAGCAAATCGTCAAAGATCGCTGCCCGGGCTGCGGCGCGCCGATCGTGGGAGCGGTCACCGAAAATTACGCCTGCCGCTATTGCGGAAGGGTGATCACCGGCGTGATCCGTAAACAGTAAAAAAGAATAAGATAGTCATTTTAAAAAAAGTGATAAATAAGCTGTTTTTGGTTCCGCGGTTAACACTCACTCGGTAGAGCAGTCGGCTGTTAACCGAGTTGTCGCAGGAAAGGTCTAACCGGGGAAGCCAAAAGATGTCACTATCATCAGTTGGTATTGATGACGCAGGGGGTCCACCCCGTGTCCTCGCGGACTTCGCTCATTGAGAGCAGATCTTGCTATCCGCTCTCGTATCGCTTCGTCACTCGTCCTTTCTCCAAAAAGCGGGGCTTTTCGGAGACCACATTTCCCGAACACGGAAGTTAAGCCCTGTAGTGCCGAAGATAGTCCTCTGGCGACGGAGTGTGAAAATAGTAGATACGCGTATCACGATGCCAACACTCGATAGTGAGTATTTCTTATATAAAGAACTTTATGAAATAAAGACTTGCTGCATGGCAAGTCTTTTTTCGTGTATGACGGGCATATCAATGCTCTGTGGTGAAAGTCCACCGAGGC
>CAMJJL010000100.1 GCA_946406145.1 uncultured Clostridia bacterium
AGAGGGAGGATGATAGACGTACTGTTCCTAACTTATATACTTTTTCGACAAGCTGGAGCCTTTCTCTTTGAGGAAGGCTTTTCTTTTTTGTGTCTGATTTTGCGGTGAGATTATTGACGGATTTTAGACTTTGCGGTAAAATAAATATAATTATGGAATGGAGGAACTGCCGATGAACGGCGCCGCATATACTGTCACAATTGAAGAATGTGCCGATATGCCCGAGGAGACTTATCAGCTTTATGACGTGCGCAGCGCTGTGTCTTTTTCCTACGGCAGTATCCCGCATGCCGTCAGCTGTCCCGATATTGTTGAAACGGCGGATAGGGGAGAGTTGCCCCGTGATAAAAAGCTGATCCTTTTTTGTATGCACGGCTCTCTCAGCATTGAATATGCGACCGCGCTTTCCCGGTTAGGGTATGAAGCGTACAGCTTGCAGGGAGGGTATGAAGCGTGGCTGCGCAAGCATCTGGATCATACCGACCGTTCCCGTGAGGTGGAGCAAAGTCTGACCAAGCGCCGCCGTTTTAAGGAGAATCTTTTTCATCGCTTTACGAAGGCGATCGTCGAATATGATATGATACAGCCCGGTGACAAGATCGCCGTGTGTATCTCCGGGGGCAAAGACAGTATGCTCATGGCAAAGCTCTTTCAGGAGCTCAAACGCCATGATAAATTCCCTTTCGAACTTGTTTTTCTCGTGATGGATCCGGGATACAGTGAGATCAATCGTCTGCTGATCGAGAATAACGCCCGGATGCTGGGCGTTCCGATCACGGTGTTTGAGACCTCGATTTTCAACGCAGTCTACAAGATTGAAAAGTCGCCCTGCTATCTCTGCGCGCGGATGCGCCGCGGATGGCTGTATAAAAAGGCGCGGGAGTTGGGCTGTAACAAGATCGCCCTCGGACATCATTATGACGATGTGATCGAGACCATCCTGATGGGGATGATCTGGGGCGGTCAGGTGCAGACCATGATGCCCAAGCTCAGATCGACCAACTACGAGGGTATGGAGCTGATCCGTCCGATGTATTATGTCCGCGAGGATGAGATCAAGGCGTGGCGCGATCACCATCAGCTTCATTTTATCCAGTGCGCCTGCCGCTTTACCGATTCTTGCAGCTCCTGCCGGGATGACGGTACCTCCGCTTCTAAACGCATGGAAACAAAGCTGCTGATCCGAAAACTCAAAAAGACCAATCCTCATATCGAGGCAAATATATTCAACAGTATGCACAACGTCAATGTTGACACCGTGATCGCCTACAAGAAAGACGGCGTTGTCCATCACTTTTTAGACGATTATGAACCTTCCCGTAAAGCGATAGACAAAGGAGGTGTAGTATGAGCTCCCTTGCCGATTATGTCAAATGGTACGCGGACTTTTCATTTTACGATCTGCCGTTCAACGAGGTGGATAACGTCGTCCTGTGTACCCTGACCTATTATGAATTTGACGCAAAAAGAATAGGAGAGAGACCCACTTCACTGCGACGTTGTCTGATCAGCCCGTCTCAGAACGATCCCTTTATCCGCGCGATCGTGGAATCCCAACGCTTCGGCAATCTGATGGTCTCCGATTATGTCGAGGTGTTCAGCCGCGATACCTCGACCCAGTTTGCGGCGCTGACCTTCCATCTGTACGACGATGTGTACTTTGTATCGTTCCGCGGTACGGATAACTCGCTCGTCGGATGGAAAGAGGATTTTGTGATGAGCTACAGAAAGACCGAGGGGCAGATCAAGTCGGTCGAGTACCTCAACGATATCATCCGAGATGATAGAAGATATATCCTTGCCGGTCACAGCAAGGGCGGCAATCTCGCGCTGTACGGCGCCTGTCATATCAGTGACGAAAAGCTCAGCCGTGTCATTCATATCTATAATAACGACGGTCCCGGGCTGTGTCCCGAGGTCAGCGACGTCCGTCTGATCGACAGGATCCGTGATCTTGTCACGGTCATCCATCCGCGGTATTGTATCTTCGGCAAGTTTTTTGCTCACGATTTTAAGGACGTCAAGATCGTGACCAGCTCCGCCAAGGGGATCTTTGAGCATGATTCGATCAGCTGGGAGGTCGAGTACGGAAAGCTCCACACGGTGGATCAATTCGATCCGAACAGTGAGTGGATCAACGAAATTGCGGATAAATGGCTGCAGGACGTCAGCCCCGAAGCACGTGAAAAACTGGTCAAGGGCGTGTTCGCGACAGCAGAAGCCCGCGGCGCCGAGACTTATACCGAGGCGATAAAGCTGGACGTCGACGGTGTGGAGGATCTGATCGTCAATGTCGTGGAATCCGACAGCCTGAAAACGGTGGCGAAGATTCCCGAGAAGGTGCTGTTCGGCGATATGTTCGTGCGGCTGCGCACCGGTAAGCTCGCGAAATTTATCGACGCTAACCAGCTGATCGAGGGTATCGTGTTCACCGTGATCGGATTGTTGATGACGATCTTCACCGATAACGCGTTTCGATTCATCGTCATCGTTGTGCTCGGCACGGTCGTGGCGTTTCAGCTCGTGTATACGATCAAAAAGCTGCGTGAGGATCACTGGAACTTTGTGCGCGAAAAAACGCGCGTCTACATCTTTTTGGTGATCGCCACATTGTTTGCTGTTATTCTGGTCAAGAATGAGGCGCTGTTCATCGTCGGCAGCGGCATCTGCGGCGGCTGGCTGTTGGTGGTCGCGTATCGGAGCTTTTTGGCGTTTAAGCAGAGCGAGGTGCGTGATTTCGCCTTCTGGAAGAATTTTGTCAAAAGCATCCTGTATTCGGGCTGCGGCATCTTCATTATCCTTGCGCCCTCCGATATGGCGCAGTGGTTTATGCTGGTGCTCGGCGGCGTGATGGTGATCGACGGTCTCAGCGCGATCATCTTCTCGTTCATCGAGGCAAATGAAAAGTATTCCAGAAAGTATCACAACCTGAAGAAGAAGGTTCGACATAAAAACAGTAATAATAAGAAAGAGGGATAATATGGCTTGGGAAGCTGATTTTTTACTGGCGCTGCAAAATATCCGCACGCCGTTTATGGATGGTTTGATGACGTTTTTCTCCATGCTGGGGCATAACGGCATCTTCTGCCTGATCCTCGGCATTGTGCTGATCATCATCAAAAAGACCCGTCGCTCCGGCGTTGAAGTTATCATCGCGATGCTGCTGTCGTTCATCATCTCGTATCTGATCGTCAAGAATCTGGCGGCGCGTGTTCGTCCGTTTGAAACGTATGATTTTTTGGTGCCGCTGGGTAACGCGCCGAAAGGCTGGTCGTTCCCGTCCGTGCATTCCACGTTCGCGTTCGCGACGGCGACGGTCATCTTCTGCAATGATAAGAAGATCGGCATCCTCGCGCTCGTGATCGCCGCGTTGGTTGCGTTCTCGCGACTGTACATGGGCGCTCATTATCCGACCGATGTTTTGGTCGGCTCCGTTTTCGGAATCATCTTCGCCTTGTTGGCGCATTACCTGATCTACCCCAAATGCGAGAAGTGGATACGCGGCAGAAAAGAGAAGAACAATGCCTGATAATGAGCTGATGATACGGATCATGGACTATGCACGTGTGCATTACGGCGTGGAGCCTGATTATCCGTTTCCGAACTATCCCGATATCCCCGTTTTGCGTCATCACGGCTCACGAAAGTGGTTCGCGATCTTTATGAATGTATCGCGTTCGGTACTGCGTCTGGACGGCGACGGTCCGGTTGACATTATGAATGTCAAGTGCGATCCCATCCTCTCCGGTTCGCTTCGGATGCAGGAGGGCTATCTTCCGGGCTACCACATGAATCATGACCAATGGCTGACGATCCTGCTCGACGGCACCGTACCCTATGAGGAGATCATCTCCCTGCTCGATATGAGCTTTGATCTGACGTTCCGCCTCCCGAAGAAGCGCAGAACACCCAAAGAAGAGTGATCCCAGAGGGATTGTATTATTGATCGAGCAATATTCTGAGAAAACACTCATTATGTATCAAAAAACCGCTGAACATTTCTGCTCAGCGGTTTCGTTTATCTCATGTTGATATATTCGGCGATCAGGTCAACGATCTTGTCCTCATCCAGCTTGGAGGAATCGATACACAGATCGAAGTTTTCTGTCTGTCCCCATTTCTGTCCGGAATAGAAGCTGTAGTAATTGGCGCGGTTCTTATCCGTCTTGTTGATGATATGCTCGGCGTGAGCGGGATCGATCCCGTGCTTCTTGATGCTCTGTTCCTTGCGGTATTCCATATTGGCATAAATGAAGATGCTCACACGCTTCGGATTATCGCGCAGTACATAGTCGGCACAGCGTCCGACGATCACGCAGTTCTCCTTTTCGGCGATCTCCTTGATGATCTTGTGCTGCAGCAGATAGAGCTTGTCGTTGACGGGCAGATCGCCCATCGCGGGGAATCCGCTGCCGAAGCTGTACATACCCATTGACAGAGAATAGAGCAGGCTGTTGGTGGCTTTTTCATCCACGCCCTCAAACACCTCGGGACTGATACCGCTTTCCTTTGCCGCGATCGAGATCAGCTCCTTGTCATAGAACTTGATGTCGAGCTTCTTTGATAGCTTCTCGGCCGAATTGCCTGCCTATGGTAATGACATATTGATTCATTTCGCACCTCTATATAATAGGATAGGGATCAGGTGATCTCCCTTGGCGGGGTCACAGGTTATCCTACAGCAATATCCTGTATGATACTATATATAATACCACAAAATACGGAAAACGAAGTTACAAGTTTGTTACTTTTGAGATTAACTATTGACCTCAGACAAAAAATGTGGTATAAAATAACTCGCGTCGGTTATAATATATTTCGAAACCGCTTATCAATCAGGCTTTTTGAAGCAAAAACCCGGCTTGATTCGTAAGCGATATTTTACGCCCTTTTTTCGATAAAAGAAACTTCAAAATTTTTTCAAAAAATTTGAAAAATCTTCTTGACAAAGAGAGCCAAATCGAATATAATATGACTTACGCTGAGCGTTGAGAGATTACAGCCCTGTAATCAGGAAACGCAAAGCAAAAGGACCTTGAAAATTAAACAACGAAGAAGATAACCCGTAATTACTTTGAGAGCATCTGTGGAGACACAGAGAGTACTCAAGAAATT
>CAMJJL010000101.1 GCA_946406145.1 uncultured Clostridia bacterium
CTGAAAAATGGTAAAAACGCCGTTTTACATCTACGTTTTTGTACGCTCGCGGACAAGCCCCTGAGACGTGAAAAAGCCCGATAAAATCGGGCTTTTCGGGGCGAATATCTTTTTTATTCGCATAGGATGGTGGGCCATCAGGGACTCGAACCCCGGACCGACCGGTTATGAGCCGGTTGCTCTAACCAACTGAGCTAATGGCCCCTGCTGAGGTGCCGTAACTGACACCGATATGTTGCTTTACAGCCCAATCATTATAGCAAGTTATCCTTGGTTTGTCAACACGAAATTTGATAATGACAGCGGTTGAAAATCGGCGTTTCAATCGGGATTTTCGGTATCCTTTTTGAGGGTGCTGTTCTCAGGGAGAGTTTCGTGTTTTGTGAGCTTGTTTGTGCCTTTTTTACGCTTGCTGTTTTTGCGCAGGCGCTCGAAGATCGTGTGGGGTTCTTCTTCAGCGGGCTGTTTTCCGATCACACTGATTTCGATGGTGTCGCCCTCGTGTGCGTCGCAGCACAGCGCCAGGGGGAGTTGATAGGTGTTTTCTTCATCCGCTTCAACGATCACGACGCCTTCTTCGATCCTGTCAACGATCACTCGCATATTATCACCTCAATACTACTTTACACTTTGCACAAATCTTTGTCAACTCTATTGTAATAGAGGATTCGGTGATGTATAATAACAACGTAGGACAATTGAAGGTTTTGCAGAAAGAGGCGGTCGGTGTGATAGAGATCTATTACGGGGATGCAAAAGGAAAAACCAGACTGTGTACCGGCGCGGCGATCAGTGCCGCGCTGAAAAAGAAGAATGTCCTGATGGTGAGCTTCTGTGACGATTACGGGGATGACAGCGAGTTGTTCGAGATCGCGCCGCATATCACGCGTCTGACCCTGCCTGCGAACGCCGGTATGCGCGAATACTTTGATCACGCGGCGCGGATTGCGATGACGTTCCGTTACAGTGTGTTGATCCTGGACGGTGTTTTTGACAGTGTAGAGAAACGGCTGCTCAGCATCTCGGAGGTATATGAGTTCTTGTCCAACGCGCCGGACAGTTTAGAGATTATCTGTACCGGTCAAAAGGTGCAGGAGCGGTTTTTGTCGCTTGCCGACGAGATCGTTGAATTGAAAAAAGGATAATATCAATGGCGGAAAGAGGAATCTTTTCGCCTTTTATGTTATCATGGCATATCCTGCTAATTTCAAATAGAATCTTTATCATCTAATGTGTATATTTCCGCATTGCTTAGATGGCATCGTCGCTCGCCGTACTTGCTGAGAGCGGTCAAGCGTGACCGCTATCGTACTTGTGTGGCGGCTTTTCCTTTCCTCACCGCGCAGGGAGCGCGTCGGGGACCCCGGATATGACAGGCGCCTCCGTTGTAGGGATGCGGTGCCTAAAATCAAAGATTCTGACTGCACCTCAAGCCGATCGGCGTTTTTTGCCTCGCTCTGTGAAAAGCTCCGCTGATATCTTGTGAAAGCGTTTTTCAAAAAATCGTATAAACAGAGTCGTTACAAGGGGTCGATACGCGTGTCAGCCTGTGGCAATCTCAACCGATACAATGAGTTTATTGAGGTGCATTGATCACAATCAATTCCGGGATTATTTCACAAGAGAATAATGAGGAAAGTTTTTGGTCATATTCACCAGAATTATTGCGCTATTCGAAGAATAAATCGATTTGACAGACCCACCCTCGTATGGTAAAATACAGACAACAAATCTTTAAGGCGATACTGTGATATCGACAAGATCTGATATTTTTTGATACGGGTCGAAGGATCCGGGATTTTGCGTATGTTGCCTCGCCTTGGGTGGGGCTTTTTGATTAGTATTCGGGGAAGCTTTTCCTGAGATCAACGTCCCCGACCGATAAACGAAAGGAGCATTCCGATATGAGCGGTATGAAGGTGTATGCTTGTAAGAGAATCGAAAAAACTGACTTTTTGCCCTCGGTCGACAGCGCACTTTTCTGCCCTGAGGACTTTTCGCAGTGCTCCGATAATATTGTTGCCTTTCCCGGCTTTTGTGATGTGCATGTGCATTTTCGCGAGCCGGGATTTTCTTATAAAGAAAAAATCGCTACCGGATCGGCAGCTGCGGCACGCGGCGGATATACCGCTGTCTGCACGATGCCGAACCTGAATCCCGTACCCGACAGCATCGAGAATCTGCATCAGCAGCTCGAGATCATTGAGCGCGACGCGGTGATCGATGTACTGCCCTACGGTGCGATCACCGTGGGTGAGAGGGGAGAACAGCTCGCCGATCTTGAGGGGATGGCAAAGGATGTTGTCGCATTCTCCGATGACGGCAGAGGTGTGCAGGATGAAGATATGATGCGTAAGGCGATGCAAAGAGCGAAGGAGCTCGGCAAGCTGATCGTCGCGCACTGTGAGGACAACAGCCTGCTGCACGGCGGTTACATCCACGACGGTGACTACGCCAAAGCGCACGGTCACCGCGGAATCTGTTCACAGAGCGAGTGGGGTCCGATCAAGCGTGATATCGAACTGAGCCGTGAGACCGGCTGCGGCTATCATGTGTGCCACATCTCGACCAAAGAGAGTGTCGAGCTGATTCGTCGGGCAAAGGCAGAGGGCGTGGACATCACCTGCGAGACCGCGCCGCATTACCTTGTTATGGATGACAGCGATCTCAAAGAGGACGGTCGCTTCAAAATGAATCCTCCACTCAGGGATAAGACTGATCGCGAGGCACTGCTCAGGGGGATCAAGGACGGAACGATCGACATGATCTCTACCGATCACGCGCCGCACAGCGCGGAGGAAAAGGCGAGAGGGTTGGAGAGATCTGCCTTCGGCATCGTCGGTATCGAGACTGCGTTTCCCGTGCTGTATACGAAGCTTGTCAAGACGGGATTCATCACGATGGACAGGCTGATGGAACTGCTGGTTTTCAACGCGCGCGAGCGCTTCAATATTCCGATAAAGAAAAATGATTACACGATATGGGATCTGGACAAAGAGTTCACTGTTGATCCTGCCGACTTTTTGTCGATGGGTAAGGCGACGCCCTTTGAAGGGTGGAAGCTCAGCGGCGTATGCCTGATGACCGTCAAGGACGGCGTTAAAGTGTACAGCATATAAATCGTAGGGACGGTCATTGACCGTCCGCGGACGAGCAACGCTCGTCCCTACAAATTTGTCTGATAGATATAGATGTAAATTTGGAGGTATGAAAAATGGCAAAAAGAACAGATGTGAAAAAAGTGCTCATCATCGGCTCGGGTCCGATCGTCATCGGTCAGGCTGCCGAGTTCGACTACGCAGGCACTCAGGCGTGTCTGGCGCTCAAAGAAGAGGGCTACGAGGTCATCCTCTGTAACAGTAATCCTGCTACCATCATGACCGATACCCAGATCGCGGACAAGGTCTATATGGAGCCGCTCACCCTCGAGTATATCGCTAAGATCCTCAGATATGAGCGTCCTGACGCGATCGTCCCCGGTATCGGCGGACAGACGGGTCTGAATCTTGCCATGCAGCTCGAGCGCAAGGGTATCCTCAAGGAGTGCGGCGTACAGCTGCTCGGCACATCCTCCGAGAGTATCGAGCGTGCTGAGGACAGAGAGCTGTTCAAGGAGATGTGCGAATCGATCGGCGAGCCGGTCATTCCGTCGCAGATCACCTATAATCTTGATGAAGCAAAGGAAGCAGCCAAGGTGGTCGGTTATCCTGTTGTCCTGCGTCCTGCTTTTACCCTGGGCGGTACAGGCGGCGGCTTCGCGGACAATGAAGCGGAACTCCTGGAGATCGGTAAACAGGCTTTTGCCCTGAGCCCCGTGCATCAGGTGCTGATCGAAAAGTCCGTCAAGGGCTATAAGGAGATCGAGTTCGAGGTCATGCGTGACTCCAATGACACCGCGATCACCATCTGTGGTATGGAGAACGTTGACCCTGTCGGCGTGCATACCGGCGACAGTATCGTTGTCGCGCCGATCCTCTCGCTGAATGATCAAGATCTCAAAATGCTGAACGATTCCGCGATCAAGATCATCCGTGAGCTGAAGATCGAGGGCGGCTGTAACGTTCAGTTCGCGCTGAATCCGAATTCCAGCGAGTATTACCTGATCGAGGTCAACCCCAGAGTGTCACGTTCTTCCGCGCTCGCTTCCAAGGCGTCCGGTTATCCGATCGCAAGAGTCACCGCGAAGATCGCCATGGGTATGGCGCTCGAAGAGATTCCCGTAGCAGGCGGTACGGCGGCGATCGAGCCGAGCCTCGACTATATCGTCGCGAAGTTCCCTCGTTTTCCGTTCGATAAATTCGCCGACGCGCCCAACACCCTCGGCACCCAGATGAAGGCCACCGGTGAGGTCATGGGCATCGGCTCCACACTCGAGGAGTGTTGCCTGAAATCCGTCCGCTCTCTGGAGACAGGCGTGTGCCACTTCCACCTTGGAAAGTTTGATTCCTACTCCGATGACGAGCTGTTTGATTATATCAAGGAGTTCAAGGACGACAACGTCTATGCGGTATTCGAACTGCTTCGCCGCGGCACATCGATCGAAAAGCTCCATGAGGTCACCATGATCACCGAGCTGTTCCTCGAGTCCTTCAAGAAGATCGTCGATATGGAGAATACCCTCAAGGCAAACAAGGGCGATATCGAGACCCTCAAAGCCGCCAAGATCATGGGCTTCTCCGATGAATATATTGCCTCGCTTTGGGAAACTCCCGAGGTCGAGATCTATTACACCAGAAAAGCGAACGGTATCACTCCGATCTTCAAGATGGTCGATACCCTGCATACCGGCAAATATATCGCGTATCTCTATTCGTCCTACACGGGCGAGAACGCGTCCAGACTGAGCGACAAAAAGAAGATCATCGTGCTCGGTGCGGGTCCGATCCGTATCGGTCAGGGCGTTGAGTTCGATTACTCTACCGTTCACGCGGTGCAGACGATTCGTCGCGCGGGTTATGAAGCGATCATCATCAACAACAACCCCGAGACGGTTTCCACCGACTACACCACCGCCGACAAGCTCTACTTTGAGCCCCTCACTCCCG
>CAMJJL010000102.1 GCA_946406145.1 uncultured Clostridia bacterium
ATCCGACATACTCCATCAGCTATGTGGGAAATCCCGAATGGGGCAGTCTGGAGCCCTATATCGAGGAAGAATATACGTTGATTATGAACAAAAAGCTGTTTATGGAGGTCAACGCTGCAGGTGGTAATTTCTGTATCGCATGGATACAGGGCTTTGAAAACGACGCTTATGTAAAGACCTTGCAAACCATGCTTCTGGAAAATGGTATCCATTGTGAGGTCAACGGTCCGTTCGTGCACGAGTGGCCGAAATGCTGCCTGCCCTGACAGATACGACCGCCGTATTCCAAGCGCTTCGACGGCGATATATTAAACCTCTGCAAACCACGGTTAACATCAAACGGCTATGCCGTCTCGTCAGAGGAGGGCAAATCCATAAAGGTAATACCGCGCATATAGCTAAGAAATAATGATTTCGATGCGGAATCAAAAACAGGCTGTGCCCTCATTGTGAGAGTACAGCCTGCTGTTATTCTATGCTGTTTATTCTAAACGCCATCAAGGTCTTTTGAAGAAAACCCCTTTGTACTTTTTCGTTACCCTGTCTGTTGTTACCGCGCATATCGCGTTGATCGCCGGCTCGTATCTCATCGGATAATCCTCCTACTATCGTTCTGTTATCCTGCCGAAGGCGTGATTCGTGCTGCAGACAAGTCATGCGGCAATGAATATGTCTATCTACTAACACAATACGAAGCGCACTCTTATTCAATTGGCAAGATTCCGCGTCGTTCTATCCTCGTCCGTGAACTGTAAATTATGCTTGCTATTTTTTTGATGTTATGTATAATGATAATAATCGTTGATTACGATGATTAATCTATAGAGAAAGGAACGATAATGATGGATAACGTACAAGAATTACGAGAAATCGTCAATCCGGTATTCAATACCGCGAAATCCTGCGTACAGTTAAATGCTGCCGCAGGTGATGAAGACTCCAAACAGCTTCTCGGCGCACTGGGATTTGGGTCTATTGCCGATCAAAAGGAAAGCAAGGGAGTTTCTCCGGAGCTGGCGGAGAAGGTGAAGCGGCTGTTTCCCGTATATACCGTCTTGACCGAATCCCGCTTTCAGCTTGTCAACAACCTGATCCGGTCTTTCCCCGACAGGACTGTCGTAGACCTCCCCTGCGGCTATACCGCGCGCGGCGTCAAGATGTCACGTCAGGCAAGGGATTACTATGGCTTTGACCTCCCTGCTGTCATAGACGACATCGCTCCCGCTGCCGCCAAGATAATCGGTGATGATAAAAACATTCATTACGCTGCGGTGGACGCGACGAACTATGACTCTATGGCGTCGCCGCTGGAGAGTGAAAAGAAAGAGCTTTTGATCACTACAGAGGGTCTTTTGATGTATTTTACACAGCAGGAGCTGGAAGAGGTCTTCTCCAATATCCGCCGCCTCCTTCAAAAGCACGGCGGCAGTTGGATCATTGTGGATCGCGCTTACTATACTCACGATCACGCGATCGCTTCCGCTGTTCTGGACAATGATCCGGGCATGGTCGCGTTATACACTGCCGTTACGAAAAAGGCCGCCGGAACCGTGGCTGATGTCAAGTTCAATGATAACATCATCTTCAAAGGAACAGATGAAGAGATCAAGACGTTCATCGAAAAAGCCGGCTTTGAAGTCAAAGAGATCGGATTGGCAGATTATCTTCCTGATCATTTCGGCGTTCTTCCTCCGACGGGTGCGGAGGACGCAAGGGTTCGGGATGTGTACCGAAATATGAGTTTCTGGGAGCTGACTGTTAAGGAAAACAGCGAACAGAAAGCCGCTCAGGACTTGCCCTTCTATGTGGAGTCTGAGTGTAAGGACGGTAAGTTCACCGCCCGGATCCAAGGCCGTATGGATACCATCACCGCTCCTGAGTTGTTGGAGCAATTCCAAAAGACAGACGGAGTGAATGCGATAGAGCTTCATATTGAGAAGATGTCTTATATTTCGTCTGCAGGATTGCGGGTGCTTCTTATCATGTATAAAGCTTTGGATGACAAGACTCGGTTTAAGCTGGTGGGAATGACCGACAGCGTGAAGGAGATCATGGAAGTAACGGGATTTGACCAGTTTTTAGTCTAAAACTTCACTGTCATATGAGCTGTGTCTGTATGCGATCATAAACATATCGCCAAATCCCTTCACTCGCTCCGTTGTTGGTCAAATTGAGAATAAGGGGGTACCCTTGGAGGGTACCCCCTTATTCTCATATGGTCGGAGTGAAGTAGGCTTGCTCTGTCGGTGATCGACTGCCTCGCCTTCGGAGCAACACCTCCTGACCTCGTCGTCGCGCACTTCGCTTAGTCGCCGTATCAGGTTTGATACGGCTTGTTCGCTCCGTGGCTCCTCCTCTCCCCACCACGCGGGGCGTGTCGGGGAACCCAAGTTGATCTACGATCTCGCTCAAAACAGTCCGCCGGACTGTTTTACCCTTCGGATTGCGCTCACGCATAGACAGTTTTGCTTTTTGCTTCATATCTCACCTTTTTTAGCGCGTTCATCACATATTCTATTGACAGGGAGATCACTGTATGATAAGATGTATCTGTAACTGATACAACTTTAACAGAAGGTGATTTCATGTCTTATCCCGCAAAAGAAATGATCAAAAAGAGAAAGAGCGTGCGTACCTTTGACGGCAGACCGCTGAGTGCAGAGCATCTCAAAGCGCTTGAAGCGCATATCGGTTCTCAGGAAAACCCCTTCGGCGTGCCGGTAGTGTTCCGATTGCTCGACACAAAGGAGCACGGCTTATCCAGTCCCGTTATCCTCGGCGAAGAAAAGTATCTTGCCGCAAAGGTGAAGCGCGTACCGCGTTATGAGATCGCGCTCGGCTACAGCTTTGAAGAAGCGTGCCTGTACGCCCTGTCGCTGGGCATCGGCACGGTCATGCTCGCGGCTTCGCTGAACCGCTCCGCGTTTGAAAAGGCGATCAACGTCGGCGCGGACGAGGTCATGCCTGTTGCAAGTCCTCTTGGCTATCCCGCGGAGAAGAAGTCGATGAGAGAGAAGCTGATGAGAAAGGGTATCAAGGCGGACGAAAGGTTCCCCTTTGAAAAACTGTTTTTCGAGGGCGATTTCAGCCGACCGTTAGCTGAATCAAACACCTTTTCACAGGCGCTGTCGATGGCGCGGCTCGCTCCGTCAGCGGCAAATAAACAGCCGTGGCGCGCGGTCATTGTCGGAGATACCGTCCATTTCTACGAGTACAAGACGATGAAGGACAGCCCCCTCGGCGATATCCAGAAGGTGGATATCGGCATCGCTCTGGCGCATTTTGATTTGACCGAAAAGGAAAACGGATATATCGGCATCTACAAAGAGAGCGATCCCAAGATCGCCTTGCCGGAGAACATACACTATATCATCAGTTATGAAAGGGCAGAGTAATGGATACCAAGTTTTCGTCAGCGATCCATATGCTGATCCTGATATCGGAAGCTCAAACGCCGATGAGCTCCGAACAGATCGCCGTGAGCGTCGGCACGAATCCGAGCTACATCCGCAAGATAGCAGGCTTGCTCAAAAACGCGCACATCATCGACAGCCGACAGGGGAGAAGCGGCTTTGTCCTGACGGTCGCTCCCGAAGAGCTGACTCTGTGGCGGGTCTACTGCGCTGTGGAGGAAACAGAGCAGATACGTCTCTTTGATATCCACCGCAACCCGAACGATGAATGTATTGTCGGGCGGCACATTCAGCCGACGTTATCGGCGATGTTCAGCGACATCGAATCGACTGCAAGGCGCGAAATGAACGCAAAAACTCTGCGCGACTGTATGGATGATATGCAAACGAGAATCAATCAAACGGAGGGTAAACAATGAAAGCAGCAATCTTAGAAAAATACGCGAGCGACGGCAGAGAGCTGATCGTCAGGGATATTCCGATCCCCTCGATTGCGGACGACGAGGTGCTTGTCAAGGTCGTGGCGGCGGCAGTCAATCCGCTCGATAACATGATCGTACGCGGCGAGGTCAAGCTGATCGTACCGTACCGGTTTCCGCTGGTGATGGGCAACGAGCTTTCAGGCGTTGTCGAAAAGGTCGGCAGCGGTGTAAAGGGTTTTCAAAAAGGCGACAGAGTATACGCCCGCATGCCGCTCGACAAGATCGGCGCATTTGCTGAGTATGCCGCAGTGCGCGCAACCGCGCTTGCAAAGATCCCCGATTATCTGAGCTTTGAAGAAGCGGCGAGCGTACCGCTTACCGCTCTGACCGCGTGGCAGGCGTATGAGCTGATGCAGGTCGAGAAAGGCAAGACGATCTTTATCTCGGGAGGTACGGGGAGCGTCGGAGCGATGGCGATCCCGATCGCAAAGAGTCTCGGACTGACCGTTATCACCAACGGCAGCGCCGAGAACGAAGAGCGCGTTCTCTCGCTCGGCGCGGATCGGTTCATCGATTACCGCAGGGAGAATTATTCCGATATCCTCACCGACGTCGATTATGTCCTCGACACCCTCGGCGACAAGGAGCTCGAAAACGAGTTCAGCATCCTCAAAGACGGCGGATCGCTGGTATCACTCAGAGGTCTGCCGAACGGTGACTTCGCCAAGCGCATGGGTATGCCGTTCTTCAAGCGACTGGCGTTCGGTATCGTCGGCAAAAAGTACGATAACCTCGCCGCAAAGCACAATCAGAAGTATCACTTCATCTTTGTGCACGAGGACGGTGAGGGGCTTAAGAAGATCTCCGCTATCTTCGCCGAAAAGCAGGTGCAGACCTCTCTCGATGAGGTGTTCTCTCTGGACGATATCAACAAGGCGATGAAGAAAGTCGCTTCGGGACGCTCAAGGGGCAAGACCATCATCAAGATCGCTTGATTAGATCGGCGTAAACTTTTATCAGTTATTTGCAGTAAGAAACAATCATATAATCTGCATATTCAGATCAATGAGATAGCAGTTCAAAATGATTCTTCCTGCATGATATAACCC
>CAMJJL010000103.1 GCA_946406145.1 uncultured Clostridia bacterium
CTTTTTTCGTGTCACTGTAATGTGCCGTTGAAAACAAAAAGCCTTCCCCTCGGGGCGCCCCCGTTGGGGGAATGTCCGAAGGACAAGGGGGGAGCCGCTTCCGGCGAGGAGAAGGTGTCGACCAACGGGAGACGGATGAGGGGATAACCTTTCCTATAGATGCAGGATTCGGTGTGGCTGTATGTTTACCGAGGATAGCAGAAAAGCCTCACTCTCTTTGTTAAGATGATCTTTCGGCTAACTCAGCCCCTCATCCGACTCGGCATGCGCCGAGCCACCTTCCCCCCCGAGGGGAAGGCTATTATAATCCAAAACACGAAGTGTTTCCCGACACTATTCACCATTCACTATTCACCATTCACCAAAGAAGGTTTGTGATAATATGGCGCAACAAGCTATCCCGACCAAAGGTAATTTGATGGCGGTCAAAAAATCTCTGGCGCTGGCGAGAGTCGGCTACGAGCTGCTCGACAAAAAGCGCAACATCCTCATCCGCGAGATGATGGCGCTGATCGACCGCGCGGCAGAGATCCAGGGCACCATTGACACGGCGTTTCGTGACGCGTACATCGCGCTGCAAAAAGCGAATATCACACTCGGCTTCTGCGATGAGCTGTCCAAGACCATCCCCATCGACGACAGCGTGAAGATGGATTCGCGCTCCATCATGGGCGTCGAGATTCCGATCCTGTCGATCGACAAGCCCGATGAGCATGAGCTGCACTTCGGTCTGAGCCATACCAACGCCCGATTCGACGAGGCGGTAGCGCTCTTCATGCGCGCCAAATACCTGACGGTGGAGCTCGCCGAGATCGAGAACAGCGTCTATCGCTTAGCGGTCGCCATCAAGCAGACCCAAAAGCGCGCCAACGCATTGAAGAACATCATGATCCCCAAGTTCGAGGGCGACGTCAAGTTTATCACCGACGCGCTCGACGAAAAGGACAGAGAGGAATTCTCCCGACTCAAGGTCATCAAAAAACAAAAAACATCGAAATAATACAGCTAAAGGCTCCCTTTGGGAAAGGTGCTCCCCGTTGGGGAGACGTCGCGCAGCGACAGAGGGGGAGCCGCTTCCGGCGAGGAGGCTGTCTGCTGACACGCGTGTCAGCAGACTGAGGGATTGCACAAATTGATCGAGCATAGCGAGATACTATGTTATATAACACCGCCCTTGGTTTTGATCGGGGCGGCGTTTTTGTGTAAAAAAAGGCTTCTCCTCGCCGGAAGCGGCTTCTTCTGCGAAGACAGCCGACCCTTTTGTCCGCTTTGCGGACATTTCCCCTAGCAGGGGAATCTCCCCTTGTCCGCTTTGCGGACATTCCCCCAACGGGGGCGCCTCGGAGGCGCGTGCGCCTTTTTTCGTGTCACTGTAATGTGCCGTTGAAACCAAAAAGCCTTCCCCTCGGGGGGAAGGTGTCGACCAACGGGAGACGGATGAGGGGACTGCCTTTCCTAAAGATGCAGGATTCGGTGAGGCTGTATGTTTACCGAGAATAACGGAAGTGCCCCGCACTCTTTGTTAAGATGATCTTTCGGAAAAGTTTGCCCCTCATCCGACCAATTTGCTATAGCAAATTGCCCACCTTCCCCCCGAGGGGAAGGCTTATCTCCGGTGACCCATCGGATGGCATACTGAATCATTTTTGTCTGCGCCGTGCGCACGGCTTACGGCTTGACACGGTCGCCTTCGAATCTCCGATGAATCCCTCGTAACGTAGATTAGAGGCGGACATCCCATACGGGAAATCCGCCTCTAAATCTATCTGGTGACCCATCGGAGATTCGAACTCCGGACACCTTGATTAAAAGTCAAGTGCTCTGCCAACTGAGCTAATGAGTCATATGGGGTGAGTAATGGGAGTCGAACCCATGCTCTCCAGAGCCACAATCTGGCGCTTTAACCAACTAAGCTATACCCACCATATCTGGCGCGCCAAAAGGGATTCGAACCCCTGACCTACTGCTTAGAAGGCAGTTGCTCTATCCAACTGAGCTATTGGCGCAGATACGCTGTTTTAATCAGCCTAAATATTATATAAGAAAGCAGAGATTTTGTCAAGTGTTTTGGAAGATTATTTTGAGCGGTTAACGGAGATCGGTTAATGGTTAACGGTGAAGGGAGGGCTTGAGGAGTTGTCCAAATCTGTGATTTGGTCTACAACTCCCATGCAACAGCGCTCCAAGAGCAGAGTTATCTGCGATTGGCTAAGCGCCACTGCCCGCCCTCACCCGTTATATATGAAAAATGTGACGTTGCAGGTTCTATCCGAATAGGAATCAAAAATGCGAAGCATTTCCCACAACCGTTAACCGTTCACCATTAACCGTTAACCAATAGAATCATTCACTGTCTCCGCGTATCTCACGGTATCCATCGCGTCCTTGGCGTACTGATCCGCGCCGATGGAAGCGGCGTATTCCTCGGTCATCACGGCGCCGCCTACGACGATCTTTGCCCACGGCGCCGAAACTCTGAGCTGACGGATGGTCTCCTCCATCGCAGGCACGGTGGTGGTCATCAATGCCGACAGTCCCACCAGCGGCGCGTGCAGACGCACGGTTTCGTCTACGATCACCTCGGGCGGTACGTCCTTGCCTAAATCAGAAACAGCAAAGCCGTAGTTCTCTAAAAGGAGCTTGACGATATTCTTGCCGATATCGTGGATGTCGCCGTGTACGGTCGCGATCACAAAGGCGCATTTGGTCTTGCCGCCCGTGTCGGATAGGGTCGCCTTGATCTCCTCAAAGGCACATTTTGCCGCCTCGGCGCTCATCAGCAGTCCGGGCAGATAGACCCTGCCCTGCTCATACTCCCTGCCGACTTCATCCAGCGCAGGGATGATATGCTCGTTGACGATCGTGAGCGGCTCGACGGTCTGCAGCAGCTCTTTGCACAGCTTCGCGGCAGGCTCCTTGAGTCCCTTTGTCACCGCCGCGTGCAGGGTGAGCTGTTCCTCGACCGCACCGTTTGCGGTTTTCTCATGGATGGTGATATTGCTCTGCACCGTATCGGCAAAGGTGATGTAGTCGGCGCAGTTCTCGTCCAGACCCTTGAGCACGCGATAGGCGTAGTAGGTATTCATCATCTCGGCGGAGAAGGGGTTCATGATGGCGGCGGATAAGCCGTTTTCGAGCGCCAGCGCGAAGAACGCCGCGTTGACAATATCCCTCTGCGGCAGTCCGAAGGAGATATTGGACACGCCCAGCGAGGTATGCGCGCCCAGCTCATGACGAATGACGCGCAGCGATCCGAGCGTCACCCCGGCGGCATTGTTATCGGCGCTGACCGCCATCGCGAGGGTGTCAAAGATCAGATCCTTTTTCTCGATGCCGTAGGAAGCGGCGGTGTCGATGATCCTCTTCGCAATCGCGACTCTCCCCTCCACCGTGTCGGGGATACCGTTCTCATCCAGCGTCAGGGCGATCGCCGTACCGCCGTATTTCTTCATCAACGGGAAGATGGCGTCCATGCTCTCGCGCTTGCCGTTGACGGAGTTGAGCAGGGGCTTGCCGTTGTAAACGCGCAGGGCTTGCTCCATCGCGGCAGGGTCGGAGGTGTCGATCTGGAGCGGCAGGTCGATGATGGCTTGCAGCTCATAGACGACCTTCGTCAGCATAGAGGGCTCGTCGATCTCGGGCAGTCCGACGTTGACGTCGAGCACTTGTGCGCCGGCGCTCTGCTGCCTGAGACCCTCGCCGAGGATATAGTCAAGCTCATTGTTGCGCAGCGCTTCCTTGAGCCGCTTCTTGCCGGTAGGATTGATCCGCTCGCCGATCAGCACCGGATCGTCTCCAAACGTAACCGCGTCGGTGTAGGACGAGATCACGGTGGTGTTTTTCTTATCGATCGTCATTGCGAGGGATTCATCCCGCGGCAATCTCAACCGAATATCATCGATTTGTTCACAGAGTTCTTTGATATACTCGGGCGTTGTGCCGCAGCAGCCGCCCACGACGCGCACGCCCTTTTGTACCATACGCGCGGTGATGTCCGCAAAGGACGGCGGCAGGATGTTATAGAGCGTCTTGCCGTTCATGTTCGTCGGCATACCGGCATTCGCCTTGAGGATCACGGGGATCGAGGCGCAGCGCAGGTATTCCTCCACGATGGGTCGGAGCTTATCGGGTCCGAAAGAGCAGTTCACGCCGATCGCGTCAGCGCCCATGCTCTCGAGCATTGCCGTCATCGCCGCAGGTGACGCGCCCGTCATCAGCTTGCCCTTATCGGTGTAAGCGTTGGATACGATCACGGGCAGATCGCAGGTCTCCTTGACCGCCAGCAGCGCCGCCTTGGTCTCGTAGCTGTCGTTCATGGTCTCGATCATCACGAGGTCAACGCCGCACGCAGCGCCGATCTGAGCGGTTTTGGCAAAGACCGTGACCGCCTCTTCAAAGTCGAGATCGCCCAGCGGCTTTAAGAGTCTGCCGGTGGGTCCGATATCCAGCGCGATGAATTTTTCCTGCGGCGCAGTGCTCAGCTCACGCGCTTTTTGCGCGTTGGCGACTGCCGCCCGGATGACTTCGGTCAACTCCGCCTCGTCATAATGCAGGAGATTCGCGCCGAAGGTATTGGTGTTGATCACGTTGGAGCCGTTGTCAAAATACGCCTTGTGGATGGCGGTGATGTCCTCGGGGCGGCTGAGATTCCACCGCTCCGGCTGTTCACCCGGCTGTAAGCCGCGCTCCTGCAGCAGCGTACCCATGCCGCCGTCGAGGATCACGATGTTCTGCTGTAAGAATTCTTTGAAGTTCATAGTAACACCTGATGTTATTGAAGAGTGATGATTGCAAAAGCCTTCCCCTCGGGGTACCCCCGTTGGGGGAATGTCCGCAAAGCGGACAAGGGGGGGAGCCGCTTCCGGCGAGGCGCCCCCGTTGGGGGAATGTCCGAAGGACAAG
>CAMJJL010000104.1 GCA_946406145.1 uncultured Clostridia bacterium
TCCGCGCCGGCTACGTCAGCTATGTCATCAACACGCGCGCCATCATGTCCGGCGTACATTATGAGGACGGCACTGCGATCCGTCAGACAGCGGTCGAGAACGGCGTGACCATCTTCACGTCATTAGATACCGTCCGCGTTCTGCTTGACGTCCTCGAGGAGACCACGCTGACGATCTCGACGATAGACGCCTGACGCGCGCGTCTTTATTCCGCCTTTTGAAAAGCTCATTTCAGTGAAACATTCATCAACGGCGGGTCATATGTGAATCAAAGCAAATCCACGCTTTGCTTGAATACAGATATTTCAGAAAGGTAGCAGTGGGAGCAGGTACAACTATCGCGCCCACTCTACAAATCGCTTATGCAAGATTCGATTTTTACCATCATTGAAAATAAAAGAATTGCGAAGGATGTATACAAAATGCTTCTGCACGGCGATACCTCGGCGATCATCAACGCCGGGGAATTCGTCAATATTCAGCTCGACGGTTTTTATCTGCGCCGTCCGATCTCTGTCTGTGATGTAGAGGGCGATGTACTCACCCTGATCTATAAGGTCGTGGGCAAGGGCACTCAGGCAATGTGCGAAATGCCAAAAGGTACTCAGCTGAGAATCTTGACAGGACTGGGCAACGGCTATGATCTGAGTCTGTCGGGAGAGGCACCGCTGTTGGTCGGCGGCGGCGTCGGTGTACCGCCAATGTACCTGCTCGCCAAAAGACTATTGGCACAGGGGAAGAAGGTCAGCGTTGTGCTGGGCTTCAACACCGCGGACGAGGTCTTCTATGAGGATGAGTTCAAGGCGCTCGGCTGTGATGTACAGGTCACGACCGTTGACGGCTCCCACGGGGTGAAGGGCTTTGTCACCGACGCGCTGCCCGAGCATTATACCTACTTCTATACCTGTGGTCCGATGCCGATGTTCAAGGCGTTGAACAAGGCGGTCAAAACCTCGGGTCAGTTCAGCTTTGAGGAGCGCATGGGGTGCGGCTTCGGCGCATGCATGGGCTGCTCCTGCAAGACCCTCACCGGCAACAAGCGCATCTGCAAGGATGGCCCGGTGCTGAAAAAGGAGGAGATCATATGGACAGACTGAGCGTCAACCTGTGTGGGATCGAGCTCGACAACCCCGTGATCCCTGCCTCGGGCACCTTCGGATACGGCTACGAGTTCGCCGAGATCTACGACATCAATTGTCTGGGAACGTTCTCGTTCAAGGGAACGACAAAGGATCCGCGCTTTGGTAATCCCACTCCGCGTATCGCGGAATGTACTGCCGGCATGATCAACGCCGTCGGACTGCAGAATCCCGGTGTGGACAAGGTCATCGCGGAGGAACTTCCTAAGCTAAAGGCGTGTTTTCATAAGCCCGTGATGGCGAATGTCAGCGGCTTTTCGGTCGAGGACTACGCCTACACCTGCGAGCGACTCGACAAAGAGGAGCAGGTCGGATGGTTGGAGGTCAACGTCAGCTGTCCGAACGTTCACGGCGGCGGTATGAGCTTCGGCACTAATCCCGAGGCGGCGGCTGAGGTGACAAGGGCAGTCAAAAAGGTGACGACAAAGCCCGTCATCATCAAGCTCAGCCCGAACGTTACCGATATCGTCAGCATCGCCAAGGCGTGTGAAGAAGCCGGCGCGGACGGTATCAGCCTGATCAATACCCTGCTCGGCATGCGGATCAATCTGCGGACGAAGCAACCGATCATCAGGAATACAATGGGCGGCTTTTCGGGTCCGGCGATCTTCCCCGTGGCGCTGAGGATGGTGTATCAGGTCGCTCACTCGGTGAGCATCCCCGTCGTCGGAATGGGCGGCGTGAGCACCGCGGAGGACGTCATCGAAATGATGCTCGCCGGCGCAACGGCTGTCGAAGTCGGTGCACAGAATTTAGTCAACCCCACGGCGTGTAAGGAGATCATCGAGAACCTCCCTGCCGTGATGGATCAATATCATATCAATAGATTAAATGAAATCATAGGAGGCGTTAAGAATGGGTAAGGACGTAATCGTAGCCTGCGATTTTTCCAGCGCGGAAGCTACCTTCAACTTCCTCGACAAGTTCGAGAACGAGGCACGTAAGCCCTTCGTCAAGATCGGTATGGAGCTGTATTATGCGGAGGGTCCGTCCATCGTGCGCGAGATCAAGCGCAGAGGACACAAGATCTTCCTCGACTTAAAGCTCCACGACATCCCTAACACCGTCATGAAAGCGATGCGTGTATTGAGTGAGCTCGATGTGGATATCACCAATCTGCACGCCGCCGGTACCAAGGCGATGATGCAGGCGGCGTTAGAGGGACTGACCCGTCCCGACGGCAGTCGTCCTCTGCTGATCGCGGTGACCCAGCTGACCTCCACCGACCAGCAGGCGATGGAAAACGATCTGCTGATCAAAGAACCGATCGATCAGGTGGTCATGCACTACGCGAAGAACGCGATGGAGAGCGGTCTTGACGGCGTGGTATGCTCTCCGCTGGAAGCGGGCAAGGTGCATGAGACCTGCGGTCACAGCTTTTTGACCGTCACACCGGGCGTGCGTTTCGCGGACGGCGATATCGGCGACCAGAAGCGCGTGATGACCCCTAAGGCGGCAAAGGAGATCGGCTCCGACTATATCGTCGTCGGCAGACCGATCACCGCGGCAAAGGATCCCGTCGCGGCATACAGGAGATGTGTGGAAGAATTTGTGGGATAAATAATAAAGCATCCCTTTTTTAAGGGAGCTTTCACCGCAGGTGACTGAGGGTTGATATCTGCACAAACGACTTAATGATAACAATACACATGACAACCCTCCGACCTCGCCTTACGGCGAGCCCACCTCCCTTAGGAAAGGGAGGCTTTGAAAGGAGAAACTATGGAACTGAATATTAAAATCGCTAAGGATTTATTGAAGATAAAGGCGGTGTTCTTCCGCCCCGAGGAGCCGTTCACCTGGGCGAGCGGCATCAAAAGCCCTGTCTACTGCGACAACCGCCTGACCCTTTCAGACACGGATGTTCGCACCGATGTTGAGACCGGGCTCGCGAGCCTGATCAAAGAGAATTACCCCGAGGTCGAGGTGCTGATGGGTACCTCCACCGCCGGTATCGCCCACGCAGCGATCACCGCTCACCTGATGGGTCTGCCGATGGGCTATGTCCGCTCCGGTTACAAGGATCACGGCAGACAGAATCAGATCGAGGGCAGACTTGAGAAGGGTCAGAAGGTCGTCGTCGTCGAGGATCTGATCTCCACCGGCGGCTCCGTGCTTGAGGTTGTCGATGTGCTCCGTGAGGCAGGCGCCGAGGTGCTGGGCATCGTGTCCATCTTCACCTACGGTATGCAGAAGGGTCTTGACCGTCTTGCTGCCGCCGACGTCAAGAATATCTCGCTGACCAACTTTGACGTGATCGCCAAGGTCGCCGCCGAGGACGGCTACATCATGCCCGAGGACGTCGAAAGACTCATCAAATTCCGCAACAATCCCTCCGACGAAAGCTGGATCGGAGGAGAGGCATGAGGTCTGTTCTCGATATCGTCGATCTGTCTGTCGACGAGCTGCAGGAGCTCATGCAGACAGCCTGCGACATCATCGACAATCCCGAAAAGTATCAGGAGGTCTGTCGGCACAAGAAGCTCGCGACCCTGTTCTTTGAACCCTCTACCCGTACTCGCCTGAGCTTTGAGGCGGCGATGTACGAGCTGGGCGGCAACGTGATCTCGGTATCCTCCGCGAACAACAGCTCCGCGGCAAAGGGTGAATCCGTCGCCGATACCGCCAAGACCGTGTCCTGCTACGCGGACATTATTGCCATGCGCCACCCGAAGGAGGGCGCGGCGATGGTAGCGTCAAGAGCGGCGACCATCCCCGTCATCAACGCCGGTGACGGCGGTCATAATCATCCGACCCAGACGCTTGCCGATCTCTTGACGATCTACCGTGAGAAGGGGAAGATGGAGAATCTGACCATCGGCTTGTGCGGTGATTTGAAATTCGGCAGAACCGTCCATTCGCTGATCAACGCGATGTCGCGTTATGAAGGCTCACGGTTTGTTCTCATTTCTCCTGAAGAATTAAAAGTGCCGAGCTACGTGAAAAAGGACGTCCTCCAGCGCAAGCGTATCCCGTATTTGCAGACGACGAGCCTCGAGGACGTTATGCCGCAGCTCGACATCCTGTATATGACGCGCGTACAGCGTGAGCGCTTCTTCAATGAGGAGGATTACCTGCGGCTCAAGGACAGCTACATCCTCACGCCGCAGAAGCTGATGAACGCGAAAGAGGATCTGTGCATCATGCACCCATTACCTCGCGTCAACGAGATCAGCGTCGCGATCGACGACGATCCCCGTGCCTGCTATTTCAAGCAGGTATTAAACGGCAAATATATGCGCATGGCGCTGATCCTGAAACTACTCAAGGAGGCCGGAACGATATGAATATAGATTCCATCCGCGACGGCATCGTCATCGACCACATCACCGCAGGTCGCGGTATGCGTCTGTATGAGCTGCTGCACCTCGATGATCTGGACTGCTCTGTCGCGATCATTAAGAATGTCACCTCAAAAAAGATGGCGAAGAAGGATATCATCAAGATCGATTCCAGAGCCCATATCAATATGGATGTGATCGGCTTTGTCGATCCGCAGGCGACCGTCAACATCATCCGCAACGGCGAGCTGGTACGCAAGCGCTGTATCGACATGCCGCAGGAGCTGACCAACGTCATCCGCTGTATGAATCCGCGTTGTATCACCACGACGGAAC
>CAMJJL010000105.1 GCA_946406145.1 uncultured Clostridia bacterium
ACATATCATCAATATATTTTTCAGTCGAAAACCGTCCGCAAGGGCGGTTTTTGATTATTCAATGAAAAAAAACAGAGCTCTGCGTTTTTAACGCGCAGGGCTCTGTTAATATTATTGATTATCCATGATTTTTCCTACTTCGTATGGAATAGGAATGTTCGCAATACTACGTAAGATATAGGTTGCGTCGATGATGTTAATTACGTTGTTTTGATCTATATCAACGTATTCTGTGATATCTTCTTCCGTTATCGTATTTACTTTGGAGAGAGTACGCTGAACCTCGCTGACATCCATGACAGTTACCTGACAGTCACCGTCAGCGTCTCCTACCATCGCGATCGCTCTTTCAAATTGGAAGCCGTAAGCCTTTGTGTATCTCTGCGCTTCACTATTCACAGATCCATAGAGTCTGAAACCGGGAACTCTCATTGTGATACCGAATTCATTGTTATAGTAATAGCCGAAGGCTTTGGTATCGATATTGGTAGCGGAATCCGGTACAGTGACGTTCTTCAGACTCGGACAGTTATAAAACGCCTTTTCACCGATATCCGTCACGGCTTCGGGGATATTCACGCTTGACAGAGAGATGCAGTCGGAGAAAGCCTTGTCGGCGATGATTTGTACGGAATCGGGCAGAACGATACTTTCGAGGTTGTCACAATCATAGAACGCGCCGGCTGCGATACCGTATATCGAATTGCCGAGTGTCACGTTTTTGAGGTTATCGCAATCCTCAAAGGTGTATTTATCGATCTTTGTGACAGAGTTGCCGATTGTTACACTCGTGAGATCGCTGCACTGATAGAACGCAGAGTTGCCGATGCTCGTGACAGAATTGCCGATCACCGCGGTTTTCAGTCCGACGCAGCGATAGAACGCGTACCGACTGATACTTTTTACGGAGCCGCCGATCGAGATACTTTCCAGATTCTTGCAGTCTTTGAACGCGCGCTCACCGATACCTGTGACAGCGTTGCCGATCGTGACACTTTCCAGAGAATAGCATCCGTCGAACACGCCGTCGCCGATGCTCGTAACGCCGTTTTGGATCACCGCTTTGGTAAATTTGAGCTTGTCCCAAATCTTTTTGATTTTGTCATCATTTTCCAGCGGACCGTTGCCGGAAATGGTCAGCACGCCGTTTTTGATCGCCCATGTGAGATTGCCGATCGTTCCGTTCGCTGAGAAGGAATGTTGATTGTTCCATGAGACTGCCGGATAAGAAACGTAGTAGGGATAGTCGAAATAAGGTGTTCCGTTATCGGAGTTCGAAGAGTAACCCCTACTTGAAGAACCTGAGCTTGAAGCACCGTTTGTGTAGGAATAAGGTAGATAATCAACTAATGCCTCCGACGCCATCAAGCCGTCACAGACCGCTTTGTCGCCGTAGCAGGAGGAGTCAAGCAATAGCTGAGCGGTATGTTCATGGGTATTATCATTCCAGAAGATGATATAGTAGAGCTGACCGTCCTGAACACCGCGCTCTTTTGCGTTAAAGAACCAGACGCCGTCATAGCTCTCAGTGCCGCGGATCTCGTCGGGTGTGGATTCTGCCGGCAGGCGATTATCGTTGAGGTCATAGATATCGAACATGATCGCGTCCGCGTCCTCCCATCCGGCGGATCTTGCGTCAAAGAGGATCAAGCCATCCTCATCGGGGATATCGACAGGTGCAGGAGGGGGAATGGTGGAATCGGAGTAGCTCCAAGAAACCCATGCGCCGGTTTCCCTTATCGCTTTTTTTACATCGTTTTTATTGAGCTCGAGCGCTTTCGCGGTGTCGTCGATCAAACGCTGATCGTCTTTGCCGGAATAATAACGAGCATTGTCAAGCGTATTACGCAGAAAACCAACAAACATCTTGTAGGGGGTAGTGGTCACGGGAACCGTTTCACCTACCACGTTGCCGATCGAGGTGATCTGCTTGCGCGGACCGAGACGGCTGTTTCGCCATCTGGCTTCCATGCTGCTCTTGTTGGAATCGACAGGATTCTTGATAGACTTACCGGTAACATAAGCGGTGTCGCCGAAGCAGGAGGAATCCATAACCAGATCATAGCACTGAGCGCGGGTATCGTAGTTATACATGATCAAGCCATACTGCTTGCCCGGTTCTACGCCGACACCCGCCGCGTCGTACGCCCATTTTCCGTTGCCTACATAGGTTCCGCTAAGCTTTCTGGAGCCCCAATCAGCAAGTCCATATCCTTCCTCTATATCATAGATATAGAACATTATCTTGCTCGCGTTTTCCCATCCGGCAGAAGTTGCGTCGAAGTAGATCACCCCGTCGCCGGTAGGATACTGTACTTCCTTATGTTCGCGGTTCAGTTCCTGTCCGCAATCTGAACAATAGGTGACAAGATCATAGCTGCTATGGTCGCCGTAGTCCTGATAGTTTTCTTTGTAGGTTGTGATATTGTCATGAAAACATTGATGATTATTGTGATCTGGGTTCACACAGGAAGCATACTGGCCGTGGAAGTTTGGGCTGGTAGTGGGATATTCTCCGTAGCAACCGTCGCCATAGTATACATACCAGTCAGAACCGTAGATCCAGCAGTGGGTCAAGGGGTTCTCCTGAGCTAAATCGGGATCATAGTTGATGATCTGGATGCAGCCGTCCATATTGTCCTCGTTGGGAGTACCCTCGGGAAGAGTATCATAGTCGCCCCGATAAGCGCCTTCGATATTGGCGTCAGCCAGCTGACGACCATACAGAAAGATCTCCTTAGTGGGATCCATACCGCCATTTACGCCGTTGTTCCAGATGACAAGGGGAGTTTCACCGTCGTTTGGAACCAGCGCGCGGTAGATACGGTTTTTCTTATCCACCAGATGTGCCTGATAGCCGACCCAGGTTACGCCTGTGCCGTTCGGCCACTTGGAGCCGATACCACCCCACCAGTAGATGCAGATGTGCATATATGGCTCGTCGGAATCGGGACCTTCAAAGGTATTATATTGATTTGCCCAGTCCTCGGGGGCTTGGAAGTAGATTTTTTGTGTATCAGATAACAAGCCGCCACAGGCGATGATGGCATCCTCTGTGTACGGAGTATTAGCATCTACAGTGTAAGAATCACTCGGATTGTAAACGGTTCCGTACGATATTCTGGAGTAATCGTTGTCACTGTTATAAGCACTTGTCGCTGTGTCTGCTTCAGCCGCCGATACGCCGACCGGCAGAACAGTGAATACGCTCAGAGCCATGATCAGACTCAAAAGCACACATAAGATTTTTGTACTGTTTTTCATGATTTCTCCTCCTCTGTAAAAGGGCGTTTGCTTACTCTTATATCTTACCATATCATATAACGCGAGGCAATCCAAAATAAACGCCTGATATTTAGTCACAATGCACATATATAACATCACCTATTGTAGGGGATGACGCTTGCGACATCCCGAAACAACCGAAATTAGCAAACGAGATAATAAGAGTAAAAACGAGGAAAAACGAGATAAATACAGCTCAACGAGCGCTATATTAAAAAATTCGGTATTTGCTCTTGACTTTACATCATGAAAGTGATACTATATACAAGCGTTAAAAATGCTGATAAGAATAATCAAGGAGGTAAAGCTATATGTCCACTTATATGGCTAAAAAAGGCGAAGTCGAGCGCAAGTGGTATGTCATCGACGCCGCGGGCAAGACCCTCGGTAAAGTTGCTACCGAAGCGGCTGTTCTGCTCAGAGGCAAGCACAAGGTCACTTTCACTCCCCACGTTGACTGCGGCGACCACGTCATCATCATCAACTGCAAGGACGTTGTCCTCACCGGTAAGAAATTAGAACAGAAGAAATGGTACCGTCATACCGGTTATGTCGGTCACCTCAAGGAAACCAACTACGCTACCCTGATGGCTACCCGTCCCACTAAGGCGGTCGAGCTGGCTGTTAAGGGCATGGTTCCCTCCAACACCATCGGCAGAGCAGCTATGCTGCGACTCAGACTCTTCGAAGGCGCTGAGCACAATCATCAGGCTCAGAAGCCAGAAGCATGGGAATTTTAAGAAGGAGGAACGATAAATGTACGATAAGGCACCTTATTTTTACGGCACCGGCAGAAGAAAATCTTCTGTAGCAAGAGTTCGCCTCTATGCAGGCACCGGTAAGATCACCATCAATGACAGAGATATCGACGATTACTTCGGTCTTGACACCCTCAAGCTGATCGTTCGTCAGCCCCTCGAGCTCACCGAGACCGGCGAGAAGTTCGACGTAGTTTGCCGCGTTGGCGGCGGCGGCGTTACCGGTCAGGCAGGCGCCATCCGTCACGGTATCTCGCGCGCGCTGCTCCAGTATGATTCCGACGCGCTTCGTCCCGCCCTCAAGAAGGCAGGCTTCCTCACTCGTGACCCGAGAATGAAAGAGCGTAAGAAATACGGTCTCAAGGCCGCTCGTCGCGCTCCGCAGTTCTCCAAGAGATAATCAGAATATTTCAAGTTTATCTTTACTCAAAGCCTCTGTGTATGCAGGGGCTTTGTTTATTGTATGAAGCCCTCCTGATGAATATGGCGGACAAGATTGAACACCTCGGCCGCACGAGTTGAACAGTAGCGTC
>CAMJJL010000106.1 GCA_946406145.1 uncultured Clostridia bacterium
AAGCGGTTTGGTCTATGAAGGCATCGAGCTGTGCAGAAAAGAACATATCAACTTCGTCCTTGCCGTAGGCGGCGGCAGTACGATCGATTCCTCCAAAGCCATCGCGGCAGGCGCCGTATATGACGGCGATTTCTGGGATTTCTACTGCGGAAAGCCCATTGAAAAATCGCTGGGCGTCGGTACCGTTCTGACGATCGCAGCGGCCGGCAGCGAGGGCAGCTCCGGATCGGTCATAACCAAAGAGGAAGGAATGCTCAAGCGCGGAGCGGGCGGCGACGCGATGCTGCCTAAGTTCGGTATTCTGAACCCCGCGCTGACACAGACTTTGCCCGCGTATCAGACTGCGTGCGGTATCGCGGATATCATCGCGCATCTTTACGAGAGATACCTGACCAACACGCCCGAGGTCGAGGTAACGGATCGTCTGATCGAGGCGCTGATGCTCACGATGATCCACGAAGGTCCCCGCGTGATCGCAGATCCCGATAATTATGACGCGCGCGCGAATATCATGTGGGCAGGCATGATGGCTCACAACAATTCCTGCGGCGTCGGACGTTCGCAAGACTGGAACAGTCACCAGATCGAGCACGAATTATCCGCACTTTATGATTGCGCTCACGGCGCGGGATTGGCAGTCACTATGCCCGCTGTATTCCGCTATGTGATGAAACATGATGTGATGCGTTTCGCGCAGGTTGCCGTACGTGTCTGGGGCTGTCAGATGGATTTCACTCATCCCGAGGTCACGGCGAAGGAAGGTATCGAGCGTCTGCGCTCTTTCCTGATCTCCATCGGGATGCCGAAAAACTTCGCCGAACTGGGAGCGAAGGAAGAAGATATCCCCAAGCTCGCGGATATGGCCTGCAACGTCAACGGTGAAGACGGAAAACTATACGGCTTCGTAACCCTGAACGAAGAGGATTGTATCAAGATCTATCAGGCGATGGTATAAATATGCAGTGGTTTCCTATTTCTCTTGACGAACGGGTTTTCGGCTCACAGCGATAAAGCTCCTGCCGGGGCAAACGGCACCCACTCATTGGCACACGAAGGAACTTAACCGCTGCCGCCTGCATCACCTGCAATTAATGGCAAAGAAATCGAACAACAGAAAAACCGCCTCACTCGCAGTGAAACGGTTTATTGAATATCTGGAATACAGGAACTGACCTCCGTTTGGATTTTTAGATTTCCAAGCGGAGGTTTCGCTTTTTATTTTTCCCGTGTTATTTCCTCAAAAAACTTCTGTGAAGCTTTGGAAAAAACGTTATCCTTTTTCCAGATGACGTGCATCTCTTCGGTGAGGGCGTTTGTCAGCGGCTTGAAGCACAGCTCGTTGTTTTGCGATGGGTTGATGATACTCTCAAGGCACAGCGCGTAACCCAAGCCGTCCTGCACCATCAGCGCGCCGTTAAAAATCAGGTTGTAGGTAGCGATAATGTTCAGCTTGCCGGCGGATCTGCCGAGCAGACGTTTGACGATCCCTGTTCTATCAGCCTGACGCGATACGATCAGCGGTTTATCAAATAAATCCTTTGGTTCAATCTCGGCTTTATCGGCAAGGGGACTGTCACACCGCATCAAAACGCCCCACAAATCCTGATTTGGTACACTGATGCTTTCGTACTTCGTTTCGTCTACACTGCCGAACACAAGACCGAAATCTACCAATCCGCTGTCGAGCCTTTCTGTCACGTCCGTCCTGTCGCCGCTGATGATATGAAAGTGAATATCGGGATATTCGTCCCTTACACGCTTGGCGGCTTTTGTCAGGAAACGCACACCGACGGTTTCGCCCGCGCCGATAAAAACATCGCCCGCGATATGTTCGTCGGAAACAGTGATCTCGTTTTCGGTTTTCTCCACAAGTGCGATGATTTCCTCGGCGCGTTTCTTCAAAATCCTTCCTTCATCGGTCAGCTCGATTTTCTTGCTGCCGCGGATAAACAGCTGTTTGCCGAGTTCAAACTCCATATCCTTGAGCTGCCTTGAAAGCGTCGGCTGACTGAGGTGCAGGACATTCGCCGCTCCGCTGATGCTCTCCTCTTTTGCAACCATCAAAAAATAATTCAATACACGCAGTTCCATATCGTTCACCTCGGGTATAGTATAACATTTTGTTCTATGCCTGTAAAGCATATGTTTGTATTTGATATAAGTATTTGTAATTTTAATAATTGTAGATTATAATGAAGTTATAGAGAGGTGATTCGGTGACAAATCAGGAATTTCTTGAATATATGAACAGCGGTAAAGAGGTGATCGCAGGCTCCGATATTCATCTGAAAATGACGGAGCTTTCCAATGAAGCAATGAAAATCACCTCCGAGCTGAACAACTCCTACCACACGCCCGAAGAAATCAAGGTATTGATGGAAAAGCTGACAGGCAGAGAATTTTCCGAAGGAGCCTATATGTTTCCGCCGTTCTACACCGATTGCGGAAAGAATTTGAAAATCGGCAGGAATGTTTTTATCAACTCCTGCTGCCAGTTTCAGGATCAGGGCGGAATCACCATAGGGGACGGAACGCTGATCGGACCGAAAACGGTTATTGCGACGCTCAATCATCATCAAAATCCAAACAAGCGCGCCAATCTGATTCCCAAACCTGTGAAAATCGGCAAAAATGTCTGGATAGGCGCTAATGCCACGATCCTTCCGGGTGTGACCATCGGCGACGGCGCAGTCATCGCCGCAGGAGCTCTCGTAAGCAAGGATGTTGAAGCCAACACGGTTGTCGGCGGCGTGCCTGCCAAGCTGATAAAGAGGATTCAAACGGAGGAATAGCGTATGAAGAAATTGACAGCTGTTTTGCTGATTGCGGTTTGCTGTATTATATTGAGCGCCTGCAACAGCGGAGAAAACGAAACAAAAATAACTTCCCAAGTGACCACTTCAGCTGTAACAACCGCAAAGGAAACAATCCAGCCTGCAACCACTGCGGCAGAACAAACAACCGGCACAGAGACAACAAAAGCGATTGAAGAAACAACAGATTTGCAGGAGGAAGTAACCCAAGCTCAAAATGATGAACCATCTGAGCACGCAGATGAGAAAACATTTGAATTGCAAATGACGATAGGTAACACGCCTGTTTCTGTCGATTGGGAGGATAACGAAGCAGTAGAGGCACTTAAAGATTTATGCCGCAATCAGCCGCTAACGATTCAGATGTCTATGTACGGCGGTTTTGAGCAGGTCGGTTCCATCGGTACAGCCTTACCGCAGAATGATGTGCAGACAACAACCACAGCGGGAGATATCGTCCTGTATTCCGGCGATCAAATGGTGGTCTTTTACGGCTCCAATACATGGGCATATACACGCCTCGGTCATATTACAGATAAAACACAAGCGGAATTGGCAGAACTACTTTCAAATGGGAATGTAACCGTTACACTTTCGTATTAAAAAATAACAGGAGGAAATAACCATGATGAAAACAGCAGAATTAGGTTTGGCACAGGAATGGGATAAGACTTTTCCGAAAAGCGAAAAGGTCGAACATAGCAAGGTGACCTTTATCAACCGTTACGGTATTACCTTAGCTGCCGATATGTATGTACCGAAGGATGCAGAAGGCAAGCTGCCCGCTATCGCAGTATCGGGTCCCTTCGGTGCGGTCAAGGAACAAAGCGCCGGTCTGTATGCGCAGACGATGGCGGAGCGCGGTTATCTGACGATTGCCTTTGATCCGTCCTTTACGGGCGAAAGCGGCGGCGAACCGAGATATATGGCGTCACCCGACATCAACACCGAGGACTTTATGGCGGCGGTGGATTTTCTTTCGCTCAATGAAAAGGTCGATCCCGACCGCATCGGTATCATCGGAATCTGCGGCTGGGGCGGTATGGCGATCAACGCGGCGGCGCTCGATACGCGCATCAAGGCGACGGTTGCCTCAACAATGTATGATATGACCAGAGTTGCCGCAAAGGGCTATTTCGATAGCGAGGACAGCGAGGAAGCGCGCTATAACGCAAGAAAAGCATTCAACGCTCAGCGCATAGAGGATTACAAAAACGGTTTCTATCAACGCGCGGGCGGCGTAGTCGATCCTCTTCCAGAGGACGCGCCGTTCTTCGTCAAGGACTATCACGACTACTACAAGACCAACCGAGGTTATCATCCGCGCTCACTCAACTCCAACGACGGGTGGAACGCTGTCGGCACGATGTCTTTCCTCAATCAGCCGATCCTGCAATACTCAAACGAGATCCGCAGCGCGGTGATGATCATCCACGGAGAAAAAGCGCACTCCTGCTATTTCGGTAAAGACGCATACGCGAATATGATCAAAGACAGCAAATACACCGACAACAAAGAGCTGTACATCATCCCCGATGCGGTTCACACCGACCTTTACGACGGCGGCGGAAAGGATGCGATCCCGTTTGATAAGCTCGAAGCATTTTTCAATGAGTATTTGAGATAAGGAGAGAATCAATATGAGCAAAAAGTTAGTA
>CAMJJL010000107.1 GCA_946406145.1 uncultured Clostridia bacterium
CCCCTTGCCTCCCTTTCCTAAGGGAGGTGGCACGAAGTGCCGGAGGGTTGAGGGGACTGTGGCAATCTCAACCGATTATTTCATCATATAAATCCTTCCACTCAGGATTCATTTCTGTGATATATTTGTTCTTTCGCGCACGATTCCAACCTTTGATCTGTTTTTCGCGTGCGATTGCGTATTCCGGTTCGGAGTACTGTTCATAATAGACCAATTTCTCTATATTATAATGCGTGGTAAAAGCCTTTGGGTCAATATGAGTTTTGTGTTCATATATTCGTCGAACCAGATCATTGGTTACTCCGGTATAGAGTACATCATCACTTTGATTCGTCATCATATAGACATAATAGCTCATTTAATTATCTCCATAGGTTTATGGTAATCAAAAAAGTCCGATTATGTTAATCGGTTGAGATTGCCACAGGGCTGCGCCCTTCGCAATGACGATTTATATGCGCCTCAGCCGCATCCGCCGCAGGTGGAGCAGTCATGGGTGCAGTCTTCGGAAAAATCGGTGGTATCGGGATCCTGACCCTCGGCGCTCTGCTGAACGATCGCGAGCACGCGCTGGAGCACCTTGTCGAACGCCTGCTTTGCGTCGTTATACGCCTTCATGTGCTCGTTGTTCATAATGTCGGAGTAGGCGGTGCGCATTTCCTCATTGAGCTTTTTGAGGGTCTCGTCATCGCGGTCGGTCTTGCACGCCTCGGCGTTGATCGCAACGCGCTTGATGTTGAATTCGGTGATCAAAGCCTGTAACGCCTCATCGTTATCAGCCGCGTCCTTTGCGGACATGATGGTTTTATACTCTTCCTGTTCCTGGATCGCATGTCCGAGTTGTCTTGCTAAAGCAATTACGTCTGCCATTTTATATTTCTCCTTTGGAATTATACTGCCTTCCTTTGGGAAAGGAAGGTGTCACCCTGCGGTGACGGATGAATTGTATTGATTAACCGAGCGTCAGCGAGCAATTATTTTTTCGGTTGGTCGCTTTGCTCCATTGATGCAATCCCTCACCCGCCATTCGGCGGGAGCTCCCTTTACCAAAAGGAGCCTATGCTAACTCTCCCGTCAGGATCCAGTTCCGTGCCTGAGTGATCCTGACGTTATGGAAGTCGCCGATCAGGCTGTCGTCGCCGTCGAATTCAACGATGATATTGCCCGAGGTTCTGCCGCAGAGCCTGCCCTCTTTCTTCGCCTTTTCCTCGACGAGCACCTTCTCCACTCTGCCGACCATGGAGGCGCATCGCTCGGCGGCGATCTCCTCCTGCACAGCTAAGAGCTCGCGGAACCACTTGCCCTTCTCTTCATCACTGACGGGATCGTCCATCTCGGCGGCGGGGGTACCGTTACGCGGTGAGAAGATGAAGGTGAACAGCGAGGTAAAGCCGACCTCACGGATCAGCGACAGAGTCTCTTGAAAATCCTCATAGGTCTCGCCGGGGAAACCGACGATGACGTCGGAGGTCAGGGAGACATCGGGGATACGCGCTTTGGCGTAGTTCACGATATCGAGGTACTTTGCACGGTCATAGTGACGGTTCATCGCCTTGAGCACTCGATCCGATCCCGACTGGAACGGCAGATGCAGGTGGAGCGAGATATGCTCGCTGCCGGCGATGGTATCGATCAGCTCACGGGTACAATCCTTCGGGTGGGAGGTCATAAAACGCAGCCAGTAATCGCCGGGGATCTTGTCGATCTCACCGATCAGCTGTGCGAAGGTCGGTCGCGGCTCGAGCCCCTTGCCGTAGCTGTTGACGTTTTGACCGAGCAGTGTGATATCCTTATAGCCCTGTTCGATCATTTCCCTTGCTTCCGAGATGATGGTCTCGGGCTGACGGCTGCGTTCTCTGCCGCGCACATACGGCACGATACAGTAGGTGCAGAAGTTGTCACAGCCGTACATGATCGGCAGCCAGCCCTTAAACCTGCCGTCGCGGCAGATCGGGACGCCCTCATAGACCTTTTTGTCGTCGTTATCGCGGACAAATACGCGCGAGCCGTCTACGAGGCTTTTATAGAGAAGCTCGGGGAACTCGTGCATACAGTGGGTGCCGAATACCAGTCCGACGAACGGAAAGCTGTCATGGATGCGCTCCATGACATGCTCCTGCTCCATCATGCAGCCGCATAACGCGATCAGGATCTGCGGATGGCGTTGCTTGAGCTTTTTCAGCGCGCCGACATTGCCGAACACCCTGTCCTCGGCGTGTTCACGCACCGCGCAGGTGTTGAACAGGATGAAGTCCGCTTCCTCCACATTCTCGGTGAAGCGGTAGCCTGCCTTATCGAGCATACCCTTGATGCGCTCGCTGTCGGCGACATTCTGCTGACAGCCGTAGGTGCGGACATACGCCAGAGGAACATCTCCGCGCTTGCGGATGCTCATCAGCTCAGCAGTCAGGTTCAGATATTCAATTTGACTGTCAGACATCTTAACGGTTTCAGACAAATATGATTCCTCCGGTGATATCGGTTGAGATTGTGAGGTGCTGTCAAAATCTTGATTTTGGTTACAGCACCCATGCAAGGCTCTCCCAAGAAGCGGAGCGTTAACGCGAACGCTGATTGGTTGAGAGCTACTGCCACAGCCCTTGCGGGCTTCGCAATGACAATTGACAAATGCGCATATCTGCACATTATAATCCTATTATCCGCAATATTATAGCACAAGATATCCGCCTTTTCAAGCGTTTTCACGCAAAATATTGGGACTGCGTGTCATCCTAAGCACCGGACAAAAGAAAACCGTCTACCCAAAGGATAGACGATACGGCTATTTCCAGATAAAGTTGATCGCGTCGGCAAAGACGCAGAGGCGGTACTCACAGCAACGATATTTTCGTTTCATCTCGCTCTCGGCAGAGGACAGCAGCTGCAGCTCGAGCTCATCGTTGTTCGCGATAGAAGCAAAGGTGAACTGCGCGCGCAGTGAACGGAGAAAATCGACTAAGGCGTCATCATCCATTTGCATCCATCTGAACCGTTCCCTCTTGATCATACAAAGCGTCGGCTTGTCCATTTCGGGATCGGAGAAGTCATGTTTCCTGATCTCGACCGTGCATTCCCGATAATCCTTGTAACGCTCGAAGTAAGCAGCATCGGAATAATCCTCACGAAAGATCCTGTATTCTCCGAACACCAACCGCAAAACACCGGGGGTGTAGGATACATCTGTCAAAAGCTGATCATGCAGCATACTGAACTGCACCACAAAACCATTATAGTCAAAATGTCGCATACCATCACCGCAACAAATATATCACAGCGGCAGACACAAGTCAATATGTTACGACGCCGCTGTAGGACGGTACCGCGCCGACGATGACGGTCTGGGCGATCTCAAAGGCGGATTCGGTGCTCACGGTCTCTTTGATCCGGATCGGGCCGTAGATCAACAGGTCAACATACACCGTGATGGTGATGTGATGGATCGTCTGGTTGACGCCCGCGGACTCAAAGCTGCTTTGGAATTCGCAGGAAACGGTCTGGGTGCTGTCGACGGAAAAGATGATATCGGGTCCGAGATTCGACAGAAACACCAAGCCCGTGAAGGTGCCGAGCCGCACGCCGATACCCTGCGTACGGGACAGGTTGTCGATGGTTTCCTGCGCGTGCCCGGTGATGAAGGTCTTGGCGGCATTGACATAGGCGGTGTTGGTTGAGATCGCGGCAACGGAGCCGTTATCGTAGGTGATATCGCACATCCTGTTCGCCAGATCCGCATGCTCCGCCAAATAGTCATCCACCGCCATCGTGACCGCCTGCTCGGACAGCGTTTGCATATCACGGATAACGACGTCGCGGAGCTGGTGTTTGACCGCCAGTTCCACATAGACGGTAAGCAGGATCAGGCTCGCCAGAAGTACGGCAGTATATTTGCGGAGCTTGCGTCGAAAGGGAGAGAGTTTTTTGCGGCACAGCATCACGATCACCTCGTGATAGTTTATGCCAAAGGACGGATGGTGTGAAAAGAGAGGAGTGGGGAGTGAGGAGTGAGGAGTTAGGAATGGAATGTGGAATGTGGTACATTGCAGGGTACGGCGCCCAACACGCGTGTTCGACGTACCGCGGCAGGGCGTTGAATAACAAACCACATCGGTCAAGGAAATGAAGCGCTACCGTAGGGACGATCATCGATCGTCCGCATGGCAGAAACATTGATTTCCTATCTGCCGTTCCCGATAATAAATACGTTCGGCATTCTCGGTACGTCATAAATGCCGTACCCTACAGAAGCAAACATTTGCTTCGCCTCTGCAAGTCATTTCAACAAACGCTTTGGGAGGAGCATACCCGCCCTACAGCAGGGTAATTCATCGAATCGAGTAGGGCGGAAATAATCCGCCCTCTCACACCACCGTACATGCCGTTCG
>CAMJJL010000108.1 GCA_946406145.1 uncultured Clostridia bacterium
TCCGTACTCCGTCAACAACGGCATGGGTACTGTCTATCCAGCCAAAGCAGAGCGCCTCTTCAACGGCGTCCAGATAATAGAACACATCCGGACTGATCGGTCTGCCTCGTTTCACCTTGATCCAACATTCCGTTTCTTTTGATGAATGGTATGAGAGCCATTGCCTGAATTCATATCGGTTATTCACTTGCAGGATATTTTCTTTCATTGTTCCTCACACCGATCGATTTTGTTCTCAACACATAAACAGATCAGGATTCATACGCAAATATATCCTCTGAATCCGCGGGATGAATAATAGGAATCCGCTCCGTTGTGAAAGGTGAATACCCTGCCGTATCGGCGCTCACAGAACAAGGCTCCGCCTTTCTTCCTGATCGACTCTGGCGCATGGATCCAGCTCGAGGTCTTTAAGTCAAATTCTCCGAGCTGCTGCAATCTGTAATAGAGGTCTTCTGTCAGAAGCTCAATACCCATTTCTTTCGCCAGCCGTTCCACACTGCCTGTCGGCGGATTCTTCTTTCGCTTTTGCAAAGCCTCATCATCGTAACACAGACTTCTGCGGGCGGTGGGAGATTCTTTGGAACAGTCGCAGAAGATGAGCTTCTCTCCGGCTTCATCAAAGCCGATCGTATCAGGCTCGCCGCCGCTTTCTTCCATATTCCGCAAAGTCTTCAGCGCGACGGCGTTATCCTTCAGTCGGCTTTCAACATATTCCCATTCGAGATTCGGGTGGCGATCCCTATTTTCGGTAAACCTGTTTTTCAGTATTTCCAGCATTATTTTGTCCTCCCTGACGTGACAGCATAGCCGATTAAGCAAATTTTTTACTCATCCTTCATTGATGTGTTTACCAAACAAACGGGATCACCTTATATTTCACTCTCTTTTTGTAGTCGGTATATCCTTCAAGACCTTCTTTAAGAATCTTTTCCTCGTTTTTCATGCGTTTCGCGATAATGGGGATATAACACAGCAGGATAGCGACCGAGATTGGCGAGGCAAGCACAAAGCCCATTGAGATAAACAGGAACAGCGTCGCAGAGTACATCGGGTGACGCACGATCCCGTACAGTCCCGTGTCGATGACCTTCTGATCCTCCTGCACCTCGATCGTCCGTGAAAGATAGGCGTTCTCCCTGAGCACCTCGGCGTACATGGCATAAGCAAGCAGAAAGACGACCGTGCCGATGATTACCGTCCAATTCGGCAAAACAAGCCACTTGAAACGGAAGTTAAGTCCCGCGATCACAAACGCCGCGAGGAACATGATCCCGCTTAACGCGACAACCTCTTTCTGCTCTTTTTGTTCTTCCTTTGCGTTGAGGCGCTTTCTCAGCAGCTCGGGACTGCGGAACATCATCACAAATCCTGCGATTAGCATTGGTACAAACAATATTCCGATGAACAGCCACGCCTGCCAGAATGCGAACGTCCCCGCGGGCAGGAATAACAGCAGCCCCACCAAAATCAGACCTGCCGCAAACTTTATGATTGCTTGAATAAACAGCTTGACAGTCATTTTACCACCCTTTGACGATCCTGTTTCACACGCTCAATTCGAGATCCGCTTTCATCGTTTTGTCAAGGCACATCGGCTTATCCGACGAAGAACGGACAGCGCTGTCCGATACACTGCGCGTTCATTTCGGAAAACTCGCACTGCTGTTCTTCATATTCGAGACCGGCGGCGTAATGATCGTTGACATATTCGACGCCGTATTTGAACGCCAGCATCGCGTCACGCTTGCAGTAGCGGGGTCCATTGACGCTGCCTAATGCGTCGATCGCTTTCGCGGTAAAGGACATATGCTCGCCCCATGTGCCGTCGGTGGAAAGAGGCCCCGTTTCATCGATGATCGCCAAAGCCGCGCCGATCGAGGTAACCGCGCCGCAGACGCCCCATAAGCCGCACATAGCTCCCGGCATTCTAAGCCCTTCCTTCAACAGTTTATCAAGGCTTTTGTCCAGATCGATCTCCATGCCCGCGTTATGATAAGCGACAAGAAAGCTCGCGCCGTCGAGGACATGATGTTCCGGACCGTGCATACTGATGTAGTCCTTCTTTGCCATATTCTTAAAGATCCTGACCGGGCTGACGCCGGTTTCTTTTTCTATATCCTGAATGATCTTTTCGCCTTTTTCTTCAAGTGTCAAATTCATCACCCCTGTATTTCTTCACAACCGAGCATTTCGGAAGTGATCTCTGCCGCAGTTTTCACCATTTTGGGGCAAATCTTCTTAAACAATCCGTTATTGATCGCATACGATCTTCCTTCTTCGGTGGTTAAATCACAACCCAGAATGTCGCGGCAGATATAGGAGCCCTCTCTCTTTTGGAATTCTTCAAGGAATCTCACTGCCTTTGCTTTTTGCACAGCTCGGCTTTCAACGTCGCTTAGATCAAACTGCCCGTACCGCATTCCGAGCGCCATCAGCGCGCCGGTGCAGGCGCCGCAGACTTCGCCTTTGTTCATTCCCGAACCGAAGCAGGCGCCGATCTGCAAAGCCTGTTTTTCCGTGACGCCGAAATCCTCCGAGAACGCGGCGAATACCGCCTGCGAACACATATATCCCTGTCCGAATAATTCAACTGCTTTTGTTACCCTATCCATGTTGTCCTCCGTTGCGTTATTTTTTTTACTCCTCTGTCAGCAGCGTATCAAAAGTGAAAGGAAATGCTCTGACTGTTTTTTCGGTGAAGTTGATCTGATAGCCTGTGCCGTCTTGATGGAAAAAGCCTGCGGTCGGGTCGATCCTGATATAGCACATATTCTCGTCGGCTTCATTATTATGCTTGAAATACCACGGTTCAAAGACCTTTATCAACTCGCTCCTGATCTGTGCGTTTTCGGGATCGAGAGGATGACCGATGATGTGCGCCTTTCCGCTGAATGCGTTCATCTGCCGGCTGCAAAGGGATACATTCAGATTCGCGGCGATCTCTGCCACTTTACGCGACAGCCTATAGGTAACGATATAAAAGCTCTCCCCATCGAAGTAGGTATCGACAAATCGTGAGGACGGAATATTATCCACGCACGTCGACAAAGCAAACTGATAATCCCTGCCGAACCGTTCTTTCATCACGCACACCGCGTTTTCAAAATCTGTCATGGTATCTCTCCTTTATGGTCAAGTGATTTATTATCCGCAGTAGCTCTTGATGCACGCGCTGACATACTCAGCCGTGCCTTCGCCGTGCTTGTCGATGTTCTTCGTGAAGCGCTCGTCGGCGACGTACATCTGTCCGAGTCCTGCGAGGATCTCGTCGGTACAGGTATACATCCGCTCGGTGATGAACTGCTTGAGCTTTTCGACTTGCAATCGCGCCGATTCATCATCGGGAGCAAAGCCCTCTGTTTTCAACTCTGCGAAGCCTTCCATGATCGCGTCCATTCCGGAGGACAGCTCGTTCCAATCGCTCTGCGTATATCCCGCCGTGCGCTGCTCGCTCTCTTTGTATGGCGCGGTATCGCCCCAGCGCTCACGGACTTCTTTTTCATACTGATTTTTCATAGCTAACCTCTTGTATTTATTGTTGATTGTCACCGGAGAGGGATCTCAAATGCTCCACGATCTCGATGGTGGTCATCGGGAGGATTTCCTTATGAGCGGCGATCATGCGGAAGATGTTCTCGATCCTGTCCCACAGTTCTTCCACATCGAGGTCGTAGGAGTGACCGACGATCTGAAAGATCGCCAATTCCTGATCGGTCTCAATGAACTGCCGTGAAAGCTGTTCAAGCTCCGGGTCTGTATGGAACACGGTCGCTTTCCAGTTGAAATAATCTGTTTGCGGCGCAAAGGAGCGGCTCTCTTGCGAGATGCGCGCATAGGAGAATCCGCTCTCCCTGACGCAGTTTTCGATCCGCTCGCTGTAATAATCGAACGGCACGGCGAAGCCCTTGACCTCTCTGCCGAACAGCTTTTCCAGATTCGCCTTGTCTGCCTGCAGCTCATGCAGGATCTCCTGCTCCGACAGGTCGTGCATATACGGATGCGTGAGCGTATGGCAGGCGATCTCATGCCCCTGATACAGCGGCACAGCCTTTTCTATTGAAAGGCGCTTGATAACTCTGCCGCTCTCGTGCGTCCACTCGAATTCGCTCTCCATCAAACCGGAATTGAGATTGAACGTCCCTTTCAGACCGTACTTGTTGAGAAGCGCGACAAACCGAACGTCCTGCAGAACGCCGTCATCGTAGGTGACATTGAATACCTTTGTTTTTCCGTTGGGAAAACGTTTTTGATTCATCATTTATGCCTTTTCCCATTCTTCTCTCGTCAGCCGTGTAA
>CAMJJL010000109.1 GCA_946406145.1 uncultured Clostridia bacterium
TTCCCGAGTGGCCAAAGGGGGCAGACTGTAAATCTGTTGTCAGTGACTTCGGTGGTTCGAATCCACCCTCTCCCACCATACGAATGAAGACGATATCTGATGATATCGTCTTTTTTCATTACATAAGTGGGGGAGGGTGGATTCGAAGGCGACTGTGCCGAGGATTAAGCGTGAGCGCAATCCGAAGGTGCAAACGCCATTGTATGGCGTTTGCAGCGAGAGCGCAGATCAATCTATTCCATAAGCAGAATGCTCCGAAGGCGCGGTGTTCAATTACCGACACAAACAGCCTAACCCTCTCCCACCATAGAAATACACACGATGTACCAGAGGTATATCGTGTTTTTTTGTGTATCGCTAAAGCTATTTTGAACCCCCGATACAATCGGGGGTTTTCGGTTAACAATAAACAGCACCCCAACCGATGACGGGGGTGCTGTTGCGTAGGGAGGGGCTTGCTCCTCCCGGAACCATTAGTTATGATGATATCCAAACGCGGAGCAAATGAAACGTATCCTGCGAATTCTCCGGACGATTCTGTGTTACAGGTCGTCGAGGGCGCCGACCCCTGCAATTTATCATGATCTCCCTCTTGCCGAACAAAGGTTTATGTGCTACAATATATCCTGATGAAATAGGGTTAGGCAACCGGGAATCAATTCAAAGCGGATTTGCTCCCTGTTGCGCTGCGGATGAATGCGACACACGACCGACTGCGTTATTGACGGAAAAACGAAGCTGCGGTTCGGATGATCCTCTTCGTTCAAACCAAAACCACAACAAATGTCTGACCCCAACACAACCAACAAAAGGAGAGGATTGAATGGGCAAACAACCGAAATCCCCTGAAAAAACGGCTGAGAAAAAGTCTTTCCCGTTTTTTGACAAGCTCACACAGCGCCATCTGTCGCTCGAGCGCATTGTCGCGGCGCTGACGTCATCGGTGCTGATGGCGTACATCTACGCGCTGTTGTCGCACGGCGATTTCACCAATCTGAGCGCTTATTACAACAGTATCAGCTTCGTCGGCTTCTTTGCGATCGCGATACTCGGTTTTGCGGCGCTGGTCGGTGTGACATGGCTCTCAAAGAACCGTTACATCATCCCGTGGGCGCTGATGCTCACCTCGTTCGCGGTATCCGTGCTGTTCGCGGCGAACTACAAGGACGGCGGCGCGCTGTTCTGCGTCGGTATCGGCGTGGTGGATCTGATCATCGTGCTGTGGCAGGTGCGCGGCGACAAGCTCGGCATCGCAGGCATCACCGTCAGCCGTAAGGTGGCGCTGATCGTTGCGGCGGTACTTTTTGCGGCGACCACCATTGTTTTCGGCTACTTAACGTCGATCAAGTATCGCACTTACACCAACTTCGCGTTCGACTTCGGTATCTTTGCCCAGATGTACGAGCGTATGGCGGTGAGCTTCTCGCCGAGTACCACGGTGGAGCGCTCGCATATGATGTCGCATTTCGGCGTGCATTTCTCGCCGATCTTCTACCTCTTCCTGCCGGGCTACTACATCTTCCGCAGTCCTCTGTATCTGTTCTATGTACAGAGCGCTTCGGTGGCGGCAGGCATATTCGCCGTGTATCTGATCTGCGGCAAGCTGGGCTTCTCCGGTAAGCTGACCCTCGCTCTCGAGCTGATGTATGCCTTCTATCCCTGCCTGATCAACGGCACGTTCTATGATTTCCATGAAAATAAATTTTTGACCACCATCATCCTGTTCCTGTTCTACTTCATCCTGTGCAAGAACACGGTCTGGGAGTTCGTCTTTGCCTTCATGCTGTTGATGGTCAAGGAGGACGCGGCGATCTACCTGATCGCGATCGCGCTCTTTATGATGATCAACCGCAAGGAATACCTGCGCGGCGGTATTATGCTGGGCATGGCGATCGTTTACTTCCTGATCGCGCAAAAGATCGTTGCGTCAGTCGGCGACGAGGGCGTTATGATCAGCCGACTGGGGGATTATTTCGTCAACGGGGAACAGAGCTTCTTCTCCGTGTTCAAGTCCGTGTTCTTCGATATGGGCTTCCTGTTAAAGCAGATGTTCACGGTCGAAAAACTGCCGTTCATCCTCTGGATGCTCGCACCCGTTGTATTCGCGCCGTTTGTGACAAAGAAGATCAGCTCCCTGATCCTGCTCTTCCCGATCATCCCGATCAACCTCATGCAGAGCTGGAAGTACCAGTACGACGTGGATTACCAGTACACCTACGGCGTGGCGGCGCTGATCCTGATCAGCACAATCCTTGTCATCGCTAAGCTCAAGACCGATCCAAAGCGCATCGTCGTGCTTACCTCACTGTGCCTGTGCGCGGTGATGGCGGCGTCGCTGATCGTACCCAAGATCACCACTGTGACCGGCTATCTCAAGAATTCTTCCTCCACCTGTCAGCAGGTGGACGAGCTGATCGAGAGCGTACCCACTGACGCGACCGTTACGGCGACTCACAGTCTGGTGCCGCATCTGTACAAGGTGGAGTGGCTCTATACGATGCCCGATTACTATTCACAGAAGCGTGATAAGCCCGTTGACACCGACTACTTTGTGATCGATACGCGCTATTCCGACGTCGCGAACGACATGAAGGCGGTCATGGGCAACAACTACAACCTGATCAAGTCGGCAGGCTTTGCCGAGCTGTATCAGCACAAATGATGGGGGACAGGATGAAACGAGTATTATTGATCGCAGCCGCCGTGCTGCTGATGCTCCTGACCGCGGCATGCGGCAAGGGCAATACGCCCCCTGCGCCGGAAGCCGCGACACAGCCGCTTACCGACGCGCCGTATATCGACACCCAGATCAGCGAGCCTGAGTGGACGCTCGCCGAGGGCACCCTGCAGCTGCTCGGCGCCGACAACGCGGTGCTGGCGACAGGCAAGGATGAGATCCTGTACTTCGCGATCGTGACGAACAAGGACGGCTCGCAGGAGCTGCGCTTCAAGCTCAGTGACGCGATCGCTGAGAAGCTGAAAGCACAGAGCGCCGATATGACCTGCACCGTCACCTACGACGGCGAGCAGATCGGCACCGCGACGCTGAACAGCACGTACACCGAGGCAATCATCACCGCGGATAATACCGTGGGCGATATCACCAAGGCGGCGTCCAAAATCAGAGGCTTGGCGTAAGTATCCGATATTGTTATAATTCTGTAGCAGAAAAATAAACACATTTACACAGCACCGATTGCTCACAGGGCGGTCGGTGCTTTTGTATGGAGATACGGACGCGGCGCAATGCACCCCGGCAAATCCGCTGTCACTCTCTCGGCGTATTCCTCAAAATGCGTGCCGAACAGGAAGACGGACAGCAGGTCGGTGTGAGTGCCCTGCTCCATGAGGCGGTCACATTCATTGTCGATCACACGCTTACAATCCTCGACGGTATTGCCCTTTTGGAACAGCTTGGTGAGCAGCATGCCGTTGCCGAAATTGGTGACACGGATATGGGTGCCGGCAACCTGATTGAGATAATGAATGACCTCATGGACATCGGAAATGTACTCCAATGGAATGAGATGATCAAGATGGGCGCTGTGCGCCTTGTTTTTGTTTTCTTCTTCTTCATTGTATTCTTTCTTGTATTCTTCTTCTTTTTCTTCTTTGTCTTCTTTTTTGTATTCTTCTTCTTTTTCTTCTTGGCAGCAATTGGCGGCAATTGCCACACTTGCCTGATTCTTTTGACGGAGCGCCTGTGCGCCGCGCCTGCCGATCTCGGAGCGCTTTTGACAGATATCCCGATATTTTTCAAAGTCCCGATCGATCTGATCGATGATACCGCAAAAGGTGACGTCAAGCGCCAGATCGTCGGAAAAATCAGTTTCCTCGCCGGTGTTTCCGTATCTCAGCATTGCCTTGATGAGCCTGCCTGCCTGCGCGTCGGAAAACTTTTCGAATCGTTTATACAGGTCAAGATATAAGTTGAGCGCTTTCGGCTTTTTCATAGGATTACCTCCGTAAAGTTTGTTTCACCTATGCCGAGACAAAGAAAAAAGTTGCATAAAACTATGCAACTTCATAAGGATGTTTAAAAAATATTATTGTAAAATAGTCGGATAGTT
>CAMJJL010000110.1 GCA_946406145.1 uncultured Clostridia bacterium
CAAAAAGTGGCTGGCGTAAGGAATCCGATAAAGCGTGAGCAAATAAGTACTACATGCTTGAATTTTAGTTTGTGAGCTTTTTATTGCTGTTAGTATAACATAATATCACGTAAATCTAATTTAGGGCACTCTAAGATTCTTCGCTAAACGCTTAGAATGACACCTTTTTAACCTTTGTATTATTTTATCTGAAAAAATAGAAAGGGATGATTACAATGAAAAAATCAATAGTTGCCCTATTGCTTGCGTTTGTGCTGACGTTTGCTTTAGTAGGGTGTGGTAATTCACAAACATCGAGCAGTACAGAAGCAACTTCCGATACAGCTCAGACAGCGGTGGTTCCGGAGATGGATTCTTCCGATTTTGTGTTGTTGACTGATGTCGTACCTGACGCGATTTTGGAAATTCGCTATTATTCGACCTATAATTTTGTTGGTGATCGTATTGATGGCTATGAACAGCCTACTGCACTTCTGACAAAAGAAGCCGCGGCTGCATTAAAGAATGCGAGCGATGAGCTGAAAGCAAAAGGCTATCGCCTGAAAATCTATGACGCATATCGTCCGCAAAAGGCTGTTACTCATTTTATGAATTGGGCAAAGGACATTGACGATACTCGTATGAAAGAGTATTTTTATCCCGAGCTTGACAAATCGGTTTTGTTTGATCAGGGATATATTGCCGAGAAATCCGGTCACAGCCGAGGCAGCACAGTTGAACTCACGCTCTTTGATATGAAAACAGAGAAAGAGGTTGATATGGGCGGTACCTTTGACTATTTCGGCGAATTAAGCCATCCCGATTACAAAGAAGGTATTACTGAGGAACAGTATAGTCATCGCATGATTCTCAGAGACGCTATGATCAATAACGGCTTTAAGCCTCTGGTTGAAGAATGGTGGCATTTCACCTTGGAAAATGAACCGTATCCGGATACATATTTTCAGTTCTCTGTGAATGAAAGCTCTGTAAAATAAGTGTTCAATAGATAACAATAGTAAACGGAATTATAACATAACAAGAACTCTGATCGGAGAAATCCGTCAGAGTTTTTCTTTTGCAAAGTTTTTAGATAAGGGGGAATAATTTGCAGGAAGAAATCGATCAGAGAACTGTATCGATCACCGTTCAGGCAGCGAAGCTCTCGGGGCGCGTGCTGAAAGCGGCTATGACGGCGGCGTATCAGAAAATGCAGCAGCAGCGTCATTCACCGAAAGTCGGACGCAACAGTCTGAAAAAGCTCGCGGGACACGACGGCGGCTTGAACACGATAGAGGTCTCGGGGCGGCTACGCTCCTTTGAGCGCTACGCCCGAAAATATCAGATAAGGTATCATATAGAAAAAGACGTCGGTTCAAAGCCGCCTGTCTGGACGGTGTATTTCAAGGCGAATCAGGCGGACGCTCTCACCGCCGCCTTTCAGGAGTACACCAAGAAGGACCTTGACCGCTCGAAGAAGCCGTCGCTGGTCGCTCAGCTTCGCAAGTTCAAGGAGCTTGTGCAGTCTATCGGTAAAGACCGCGTTCGCAACAAGGAGCACGGAGGTCCCGAACGCTGAGCAGAGACGATACTATCAAAAGATATGTTATACCGCATTTACCGTATCTGATCTTTGTATGGATATTTGCGAAGCTCGGCGAGGCGATCCGTCTTGCGCCCGGGGTTGACGCTTCCGCTAAAATGCTGGGGCTCAGTCAGGGCTTTTCATCTGCCTTCGGTCACTTCTTTCCTTCCGCGTGGCTTGATCTCTTGATCGGTGTTGCCGGCGCCGCTGTTGTCCGGCTTGTCGTATATGTCAAAAGTAAGAACGCGAAGAAGTATCGGAAGAACGTCGAGTACGGCAGCGCCCGCTGGGGCAATAAGAAGGATATTGCCCCGTATATGTCCGCTGATCCGTGGGATAACATCATTCTCACACAGACCGAAGGACTGATGATGTCCGGCAGACCGAAGAATCCTACCTACGCGAGAAACAAGAATGTGCTGGTGGTAGGCGGATCAGGTTCCGGTAAGACGCGGTTCTTTATCAAGCCGAATCTCATGCAAATGCACAGCTCCTACGTTGTGACCGATCCGAAAGGAACGGTGCTGATAGAGTGCGGCAAGATGTTACAGCGCGGCGTACCGAAGCGGGATAAGCAGGGCAACATCGTTCGGGATAAGAGAGGTAAAGTCGTGCGTGAGCACTACAAAATCAGGGTGTTCAATACGATCAACTTTACTAAGTCCATGCACTTCAATCCTTTTGCTTATATCCACTCTGAGAAGGATATTTTGAAGATCGTCACTACCCTTATCGCCAACACCAAAGGCGAAGGCAAGGCAGGCGACGATTTTTGGGTGAAGGCTGAAACGCTGCTCTATACCGCGTTGATCGGGTACATCTACTATGAAGCGCCGACCGAGGAACAGAACTTTGCGACGCTCGTTGAAATGCTCAACGCTATGGAAGTCCGCGAGGATGACGAGAATTTCAAGAACGCTGTCGATCTCCTGTTTGACGCTTTGGAGAAGAAAGATCCCGATCACTTTGCTCTCAGGCAGTATAAGAAGTACAAGCTGGCGGCGGGTAAAACGGCAAAGTCGATCCTGATCTCCTGCGCGTCGCGTCTGGCTCCCTTCGATATTAAGGAAGTCAGAGAGATCACCATGTATGACGAGTTGGATTTAGATAAGCTGGGCGACGAGCGGACGGCTCTGTTCTTAATAATGTCGGATACGGACGGCTCTTTCGCTTTCCTGATCAGCTTGATCTACTCGATCCTGTTCAACCGACTGTGCGAACGCGCCGACGATAAATACGGAGGCCGTTTGCCGATTCATGTCCGCTGTCTCATAGACGAAGCCGCGAACATCGGTCAGATACCGAACCTTGAAAGGCTGATGGCGACGATCCGCTCCCGAGAGATCTCTGCTTGCCTTGTGTTGCAGGCGCAGTCACAGCTAAAGGCACTGTATAAAGATAACGCCGACACCATTATCGGTAACTGTGATTCAAGTCTGTTCCTCGGGGGTAAGGAAGAAACCACGCTGAAAAGCTGGAACTCGCTTTTAGGTAAGGAAACGATAGATCTGTATAATGAAAGCGTGACGAAGGGCAATCAGGAAAGTCACGGGCAGAACTATCAAAAGCTCGGCAAGGATCTGATGTCGATGGACGAGATCGCCGTTATGGACGGCGGCAAATGTCTGTTACAGATCCGAGGGGTGCGTCCCTTCTTATCCAAGAAGTACGACATCACAAAGCACCCAAACTACAAGTATTTATCTGACTATGATCAGAAAAATACTTTTGATATAGAGAAGTTCTTATCCACTCGCTTTGTGCCGGATAAGGATGAACGATATATCAACTATGAAATCAGCGCCGAAGATCTGGCGCACTATTCAAAATAAGGGGGTTCATTTTTGCACGTTAGGGATTCTCCCTAATAAGGAAAAAACAGAAACCAAAATGCTTGCACCGCTGTTTTGGCAGACAGCGGCTTTTCTATTTATAGGAATACCTTTATCAATTTACGCTCAATTCACAGTCAATGACAAACGCGTTTGACACGCCGATTACGACCTAAGGGGTAAGACAGGTCAATTTCGAGTCAATTTGCAGTCAATGACAGCTAAGCAGAACGATTTACCGTTGTACGGCCTATAAGGGGTTATGACAGGTTATCGACAGGCGAATCGTCTGCATGAGCGTCGCGTTGCTCAATTTCGACTCAATTTACAGTCATTGACAGCCATTTTGTAGGAGGTATTTAATGGGATTTTTTTCAAGCGCTATAGATACTTTAAGAATTCTTGTTATCGCACTCGGCGCCGGTTTAGGCGCGTGGGGCGTCGTCAATCTTCTGGAGGGTTACGGTAACGACAATCCCGGCGCAAATGCTCATGTACGGTAAGGAAGCAAGCAACCGAAAACAAGAGATAGAC
>CAMJJL010000111.1 GCA_946406145.1 uncultured Clostridia bacterium
TTTTTATGAAAAAGACACTGAAGATCATGGCTGTTGCGGCTGCTCTGGTGCTTGCTGCAACGGTATTTGCGGCTTGCGGCGGCAAGACCGAGGGCGGCACCTCTGCTGCTTCGGCTGCTGCGAGCGCGGCCTCGTCTGCCGAGAGCAAGGCGGAGAGCACAGCCGATAACAAGACGGCTGACCTGTCGAATCCCGACATCACCATCAACAACGGCGACTACGACGCGATGAAAACCTTTGCTTCCGAAATGCAGGGCAAGACCCACGAGGGCAAGGTCGTCAAGGTGACCGGCATCAGCACGCGCTCCAACTTCGGCGCCAAGGCGTCCATCATGGAGAGCGACGGCGGCTCGCAGAAAATCGGCGCGACCTACAAGCTGACCGGTGTGGACGCGATCGACGGCTATCCTGCGGACGACGCGGTGATCGAGCTGACCGGCGTGGTCAAGGTGGACGACAACGGCATCAGCTGCTACATCGAAGTAGCGCCCGATAACCTCAAAACCGTTGGCTAAATAAATCAAAAAAACCTCCCGTCCTTCACGCTTGTAAAAGGACGGGAGATTTTTATGTGGAAAAGTTTGTAGAAAACTGTGTAAGATCGGATACAGCGTCACGCTGCTATACATACATGTAATCCATGCCGTAGGATTCGGCGGTCGGTTCAAAAAGGCGGTCAGCACTGCCGGTGACCGGTGCTTCCTGCTTCACCGACGGGCGAACGGTGCCGGTCACGGTCTTTGTCTTTGACTTTGCTTTGGATGCGGCTGCCGCGGTCGTTGTCATGGTTGCCGCTGCTGCGGCGAGAATCATCAGTTTTATTAACATGCTTATCACCTCGTAAATTCTGTTGATCTATATTATCAGCCTACATAGTCTCTGCTCATTAACCGCACGAAACGGTTATGAGGTTATTTTTCGGCTTCAGCAGCATTGAAATTACGCCGTACAGGAATCCCAAAAATCGGCGCAAAGAACCTCTTGCTAATTTTTCGAGGTTCAATACCAGTAGGGAAAGCGCAATGGAACAACGGGTCGTTGTATCGAGCTTCGTTCTGATGAGTCCCAAGCCGCAGCATCTCTTTGCAAGGCTGAAGCCTCGCTCGACTTCGATACGATCCGTGTTATCACTGTATGCAGTTTTGCGTTCCTCCGGCGTCGGTTCTTTTTTTGGACGCCCCAAAGCCGGACCGGATATACGGATACCCTTGCTCTTGCAGAAAGCTCTGTTGTTCCGATTGCGGTATATCTGATCGACCAGCACCCTTTCGGGATAGCGTCCGGTTCGCTTGCGGTATCTCTCTATTGCCGAGATGAGCACATCCGCTTCATTGTAAGCGTCAAAGGATAATCTCTCTAACCGTGCGAATCCGTTTTCATCAATGCTCATATCCAGCTTTGCACCGAATTCTACCGGAGCTTTTGCTTTGCCGCGCACGATGGGTCGGATATACGGCTGAGAAATACTGACGATGCGGTCTTTGACGCTGTGAACATTGTTGTCATACATGTACTTTTGCTGTTCATACAGCTCTTTGATGACCGTTAACCGCTTGGCTTGCTTTTCGGTAAGAACTACTCCGTTGGCTAATACAAACATATCGATATAGCCGAGGTCTCGACGAATATACTGAAGCTGCTGCTTGATCGCCTTGCGGATCTTTTTCTTGGTACGCTTTTTGCATTTCGCCAAATTCAGATAATCTTTTCTCGCGTTTTTGCGATACATCCTTGGCTTGTAAAAATTGTAGGTATAGCAGATATCGTCTATGATGGATTCAAGATTTTCTCTTGCCTCGTTCAGCAGATTGATGTCCTGCGGGTAAGAGATGTTCTGAGGAGCACAGGTAGCGTCAAGAATCAATGTGCCTTTGTTGTCTGCTTCGGATTTCTCATTCTCTTTGCTTTCAGCATCCTCGCCGCCATCGGAGTGACTGTTGTTATCCGAATCATCGTCTTCATTGTTTTCAGGCAGATTGAATTGGATCATCATTTCGTTGATGTCTTCAAGGATGTCATCTGTCAGACGTTTGCGAAACTCTACCAAAAGTGACGGCGCAAAAGGCGCTTCATAAGAATATCCCGGAAGTCCGATAAAGTATTGGTAGTAGGCATTCTCCTTGATTTGCTCGACAAGCTCACGGTCGGAATAATCATATTTCTTCTGGATCATCAGCGACCCGAGAGCCGTTTGTAAAGGTTTTGCCGGCATACCGGTCTCGCTCGGAAACAGCGCGGCATATTTTATCTCGATGTCGTACCACGGTATACTCGCAGCCTTCTTTACCCAGCGGTTCTCAGGATCCATCTGCATCCCTGCGGGCTGATTGAAATCTGTAAAACTCATTTGTTGATTTCTATGGAACTTATACATGCTGTCCTCTAACTTAAGTGCAAGCTTTTTTATTGCTCTTGATTATTTTCTTGCACTTATTATAGCACATTTCGATGAAAAATGCACTGTTTATCGAGAATTTTACTGATTGCTTGTTTTGAAGGCAGTGACTAGTTATGGAGAATATTCCTAAATGTTGACTTTCCAAAACCCCCATGATATAATTCTTTAAGAACTATTTAGGGAGGCTCGCCATGAACATACAGGTAGAAAAAATCGAAGCGAAGGAACACGCAGAACACAACAGCGGCGTTTATGCTGTATTATTTCCGATGTTCATAATGGCGAAAGCCGAATTAATTAATATCATATCATGATTGTAATAGTGTTTTAACAAATTTTTATAGGAAGTGAACTTGTGGATAACATCAGAAAGATAATCAAAGATAACCCCAACATGACAGTCCACGAATTTTTAGAGCTGTTTACTAAAAAAGATCTATGGGATAGTGTCAAGGAACCCCCATGGCTCGATTTTATATACGTTTTTTACGGGCTGATTTACCCCATGCGTCTTTTGAACGGGGATGATGACCCGCGTAATTTTGTTGGCGGAACGTGCAAGGGCAGCAATAAACAATACGAATGGGAAAGTGTATTTAAGAAAATCTGTAAGCCCAAGAAGACCCAAGAAGACCCAGGGGCCAAAGGTTTGAGTCCCACCAGATTGGGATTTGTGTCACCGGATAAGAACCAATACAACACATGCATTGAAAAATATAATACTGGATTATCAAACGATAAAAGCATCAAAGAATATGCAGAGAAGTTTAAAATAATTAAAGACGATAAGCTTTTTAAGCCAGGAATGCGGGCAAATGTGGAAACCTTTTTTAAGAAATTCGGACTTTTGGAAGGAGTGGACGAAGTGACAGATCAAAGTAATTCCGAAAATATCATTGAAACCACAATCAAAGAAATGATCACGGAGGGCAACTGCCGACAGATTATCTTCACCGGTGCGCCGGGCACGGGTAAAACCCGTATCGCCAAGAAAATCGCCGAGGAAATCGGCACCGCAATTGATGATAAGGATTACTACTGTTTTGTACAGTTCCATCCCTCCTACGACTACACCGACTTTGTAGAAGGTCTGAGACCTGTTGAGGTAAAAACGCAGAGCGGCGAGACTAAAATGCAGTTTGACAAGGACGGTGAAATCACAACCGTCAAGATTACGGCGCAGAGCGGCGAGACTAAAATGCAGTTTGTCAAGGTGGACGGTAAATTCAAGGCGTTCTGCCGCAAGATTGTCGAAAAGGGCGACAAGGAC
>CAMJJL010000112.1 GCA_946406145.1 uncultured Clostridia bacterium
ATCATCCTACTTGCGTGCCCCCTCGTCAGAGGGGGCTGGAAAGGTTTTTCTACAGACTGAAAAGGGTATCCGATCGGATACCCTTTCATCATGTCGTATTATTCAATTGTATCAGCGAGCATGTCGGCAACGTTGGTGATGACGTCAGCGATCTCCAGCTGCTCCTTCCACTTGTTATCGATTGCGTCATAGCCGATGTACGCGCCGAGGATATTGCCGGCGATCGCAGCGGCGGAGTCGCTGTCGCCATTCTGATTGACAGCGGTGATGATGCATTCGGAAAAGTCTTCCTGATACTTCAACGCGCAGTAGATTGCTGTCGCAAGCACCTCGTCAGCATACCAGCCCTCGCCGAGCTGATGGATATTATCGAGGTCGGCGTCGCCGTTTTCGGACAGCTTGACCGCCTTGTTGACGATATTGACCAGCTTATCGATATCCTGTTCATCGCGGAAAATCTCAGCGACGTCAGCCATCGACTGCTCTACGATCTCCCTGAGCGTAAGCTGTCCATCGTTGTGAAGAATTCTGTAGATGATCTCCGCCAAAACCGCGGCAGGCATATATCCGAGCGAATGGCTGTGCGTGATCGCGGCACATTCCGCCGCTTCAAGCGCGACCGATGCGATATCGTCACGCTTCTTCATCATGCCGATCGGAGCGACGCGCATCACGGCGCCGCAGTCATAGCTGTTATTGATCTTTGAAGCGATATAGCTCTCTACATGCTCACGGTTGACGCGCTGATCTCTGCGCGTTTGCAGCGCGTTCAGGCAGGTAACAACGGGAGTACGTCTCTGGAACAGCTCGGGAACATCCTTGATGACGACGGAAATAAAGCCGTCGGGATAATCAGGAGAATCCTTGATCACCTTGGTGGACGCCTCTTCATACGTCATCTCCTGCGTGATAAGCCAGTCCTGATACGCGATGTTGGCATATTCTCTTAAAGGAGCGCTCAAGCCTGTTTTTCTCAATTCATCATGGACGATCATCGCCGCCGCCGTGAACAGCGTCATCTGTGTATCATCGGAAATGATCGCTTTATGGCTGGTCGGACTGATACGATATCTGCGAACGCCCTTTTCTCCGTACTGACGGAAAATGGTCGATTCACTGGAAAACTCAACGATGTAACCCAGCGCGTCGCCTGCCGCGCCGCCGATCAGAGACCCTCTGACTCTGTCTTTTATATTCATGCTGCTATCTCCTTTACTGTTAAGATAATAACGTTCTATCAATCAACCGCGATAGAGCTTTTTGGTTTCATACTTCGGCTCAGTGGTGAGCAGGATACCGAGCTTCTTCAAGGTACGGGTGTCGGTCTCGGAAAGGATGACGGTGGCGTGCGCCTCGGCTCCATGGAGCTTGTCAAGCTGCTGCATCGCGAGTCGCGCGGTAGGATTGGTGACCGCGGAGATCGACAGCGCGATCAAAATCTCATCCGTATGCAGACGCGGATTGACGGAGCCGAAGTTCTCGACCTTGAGCTTTTGGATCGGCTCGATGACCGCCGCGTCGATCAAATCGACCTCTTTGGGGATGTTGCCGAGGTGCTTCATGGCATTGAGCAGCATTGCCGAGCACGCGCCGAGCAGATCAGAGGTCTTGCCGGTGATAATGGTACCGTCGTCAAGACTGATCGCTGCGGCAGGACTGCCGGTAACCTCTTCTCTGTCTAACGCCGCCTGAATGACGGGTCTGCAAGCGGCAGTCAGCTTATTCTGCTTCATCAAAAGTCCGATCTTGTATGCCTCGTCGGGTGAGCCGTTGCCCTTGGTCTGGTTACAAAGCGCCGTATAATAGCGGCGGATGATCTCCTGATTAGCGGCTTCACAGGTCGCCTCATCATCGACGATACAGTTGCCTGCCATGTTGACGCCCATATCAGTCGGCGATTTATAGGGAGAGTATCCCAGAATACTCTCGAACATCGTGTTGAGCACCGGGAAGATCTCGATATCACGGTTGTAGTTGACGGTGGTCACGCCGTAGGCTTCCAGATGGAACGGGTCGATCATGTTGACGTCGTTGAGGTCGGCGGTCGCCGCTTCATAGGCGACGTTGACAGGATGCTTCAACGGCAGGTTCCAGATCGGGAAGGTCTCGAACTTAGCGTAGCCTGCCTTGATACCGCGCTGATTCTCGTGATAGAGCTGTGACAGACAAACCGCCATCTTGCCCGAGCCGGGACCCGGTGCGGTGATGACTACCAGTCTGCGCGAGGTCTCCACATAATCATTCCTGCCGTAGCCGTTATCACTGACAATCAGATCGATGTCGGCAGGATAGTTCGGGATGCTGAAATGATGATAGACCTTGATATCGTTCTCTGTCAGGCGTTCCTCAAATTTAACAGCGGCAGGCTGATCGGCAAAGCGCGTCAACACCACGCTGCCGACATACAGCTCACGGCTGCGGAATACGTCGATCAGACGGAGCACGTCCAGATCGTAGGTGATGCCCAGATCGCCGCGGACCTTGTTCTTCTCAATATCATCGGCGTTGATGACGATGACGATCTCCGCCTCATCCTTGAGCTGCATGAGCATCTGCAGCTTTGAATCCGGCTTGAAGCCGGGCAGAACGCGTGACGCGTGATAGTCGTCAAAAAGCTTTCCGCCGAATTCCAGATAGAGCTTGTCGCCGAATTGGGCGATGCGATCGCGGATATGCTGACTTTGCAAATCCAGATACTTTTGGTTGTCAAAACCGATTTTCATCATACCATTCCCTTTCCCCTGTATTTCATATCTCTGAAAGCATCTCAAAAACATAAATACATATTTTTTATACCACAAATCCGCAATCGTATAAATACGTGAAAGAAAAATGATGAATTTTTGTATGACAATGATGTAACCCTCTCTGATTTTTCCGCGATAGACAAACGGCAAAGAATATGATAGAATAGGGTTGCGGAAAGGAGGATGAAGTATGTCAAAACGAAATATCCTGGTTATCGTCAGCTGCATCTTCCTCGCAATCGCAGGGATACAGATCCTTCCCACGATCTATACGACAAGAGAAACCATCGCCGTTACCGACGCACCGAAGGAATACTTCATTGATACCGCTGATAATCCGATCGAGAAGCAGGAGGATGGACAATGCTCCGCCTACGCCGCCGCGTATGTAATGCGATACTGCGGTGATGATACCCACGGCAGCGAGCTGTATCCCGATGTCGACAGGAGCCTCGGCGCGGTACTGCCGAGCAATGTCGTCCGGCTCTTCCAGGATCACGGCTATCAGGCGAAGGCATATCACGGAACGCTCGATACGATGAAGAAGCGGTTGTCAGAGGGTACGCCGGTCATCGTCTATCTCCGTATTCCGAACGATACACATTACGCCGTCGTCACGGGATATGACGAGAAACATCTCTATCTTGCCGATCCGATGACGGAAAACGCCAATGCCGATCATCCATCCTACAACAGGATCGTCGACAACGAAGAATTCCAAAGCATCTGGCGATCCGACTTTTTGGTATCGGATCATGTTTATATCACTGTAAAGAAAAGCGCTGAACCGTGATGTTCAGCGCTCAGTTTGTCGAAAAAGTATATAAGTTAGGAACAGTACGTCTATCATCCTCCCT
>CAMJJL010000113.1 GCA_946406145.1 uncultured Clostridia bacterium
CTACTTGCGTGCCCCCTCGTCAGAGGGGGCTGGAAAGGTTTTTCTACAGCCTGAGCGCTGAACCGTGATGTTCAGCGCTTTTACTATTATTGATATTTCGGGAGGAGCAAGCTCCTTCCTGACAAAAGGAGTCGCCGCAAACCAGTAAATGATCATCATTATACAAATCATCACGGTTTCAGCAACGGTTTCAGATACTGCCCGGTGAAGGATATCTCACACTCAGCGATCTGCTCGGGCGTGCCCTGCGCTACCACGGTACCGCCCATATCGCCGCCCTCAGGTCCGAGGTCGATGATGTGATCGGCAGTCTTGATCAGCTCGAGGTTATGCTCGATGACGATGACCGTGTTGCCGGCGTCCACGAGCTTATGGAGCACCTCGACCAGACGATGCACATCGGCAATATGCAGACCTGTTGTCGGCTCGTCGAGGATATAGACCGTCTTGCCTGTCGGACGCTTAGAAAGCTCCGTACTGAGCTTGACGCGCTGTGCTTCACCGCCGGAGAGGGTGGTCGCGGGCTGGCCGATCTTGATGTAGCCCAGACCGACGTCATAGATGGTCTGCAGACGACGCTGGATCTTCGGGATATTCTTGAAGAACTCCAAGCCCTCCTCCACGGTCATCTCCAGCACGTCATGGATCGACTTGCCCTTGTACTTGACCTCCAGGGTCTCGCGGTTATAGCGCTTGCCCTTACACACCTCACACGGCACATAGATATCGGGCAAAAAGTGCATCTCAATTTTGATAATACCGTCGCCCTGACACGCCTCACATCGTCCGCCCTTGACATTAAAACTGTAACGCGACGAGGTATAGCCGCGCATTTTGCTGTCGGTGGTCGAGGCGTACAGATTGCGGATATCCGTGAACACACCTGTGTAGGTCGCAGGATTGGAACGAGGGGTCTTGCCGATCGGGCTCTGGTCGATACTGATGACCTTATCGAGCGCGTCGACGCCCTCAATGGCCTTGAACTTGCCGGGGGTGCACTTCGCGCGGTTCAGCTCACGCGCCAGGTGCTTATATAGGATCTCATTGATGAGGGAGCTTTTGCCTGAGCCGGAGACGCCTGTAACGCAAACAAATTTCCCTAAAGGAATTTTAACATTGATGTTTTTCAGATTATTCTGCTGTGCACCCTTGATGGTGAGGAACTTTCCGTTCCCCTTCCTGCGCTTTTCCGGCAGAGGAATGGCACGCTTGCCGCACAGGTACTGACCCGTCATGGAGTCATCACATTTCTCGATATCCTCCACGGTGCCGGTGGCGACAATCTCACCGCCGTGGACGCCGGCGCCGGGTCCGATATCGACGATATAATCCGCCGCGCGCATGGTGTCCTCGTCATGCTCGACGACGATGACTGTGTTGCCGATGTCGCGCAGGCGCTTTAAGGTAGCGAGCAGCTTGTCATTATCGCGCTGATGCAGACCGATCGACGGCTCGTCAAGGATATACAGCACACCCATCAACGCGGAACCGATCTGGGTCGCCAGACGGATGCGCTGACTCTCGCCGCCCGATAAGGTCGCTGAGGCACGGGACAGGGTCAAATAGCCCAGTCCGACGGATCTCAAAAAGTTCAGTCGGGATTTGATCTCATTGAGGATCTCACCCGCGATCATGCGGTCACGATCCGAGATCTCCAGTTGATCGATGAATTCAAGGATCTTGATAACAGACAGATCACACAGCTCGGCGATATTCATGCCGCCGACCGTCACCGCGAGCGATACACGCGACAGACGCTTGCCGCCGCATTCATCGCACGGGATCTCCTTCATGTAGCTCTGGATCTCTTCCTTGATCCACTGGGAGTTGGTGTCGCGGAAACGGCGTTCCAAGTTCGGAATGATGCCCTCGAACTCGCGCTGCATCTCCGTTTTATTGAAGGGCGTGCGTCGGATCAGGTGGAGCTTTTCGCCCTTGGTTCCGTAGAGGATCGCGTCAACCGCCTCATCGGGCAGATCCTTGATCGGCGTAAAGTAATCAAAGCCGTATTTCTCAGACAGTCCATCCATGTACATCTGCGCAATGGTATTGCCCTCCATCGCCCAGCCCGAGCCTTTGATACCGCCCTGCGAAATGGTCTTGGTCGGATCGGGGATGATCAGCGACGGATCGACGCGCAGGAACACACCTAAGCCCGTACACTTCGGACACGCGCCGAAGGGATTGTTGAAGGAGAACATACGCGGCGCGAGCTCATTGATACTGCTGCCGTGCTCGGGACAGGCGTAGTTCTGCGAATAGAGGATATCCTCACCGTCCACCACGCTGACCAGCACCAGTCCGTCCGCCAATTTGGAGGCGGTTTCCAGGCTGTCCGCCAGACGGGAACGGATGCTTTCTTTGATGACCAGACGGTCGACGACGATCTCCACGCTGTGTTTTTTATTCTTTTCAAGAACAATATCCTCGCTTAGATCATAGAGGATCCCATCCGCGCGAACACGTGCAAAGCCGGATTTGCGAGCGGATTCGAATACGCCCTTGTGCTCGCCCTTCTTGCCCCTGATCATCGGAGCAAGAACCTGGATCTTGGCGCCCTCCTCCATCTCCATCACGCTGTCGGTGATCTGGTCGATTGTCTGCTGGGCGATCTCGCGGCCGCACTTCGGACAATGCGGAATACCGATACGCGCGTAGAGCAGTCGGAAATAGTCATAGATCTCCGTCACCGTGCCGACGGTGGAACGCGGATTCTTGGAGGTCGTCTTTTGATCGATCGAGATTGCCGGAGACAATCCGTCGATGGAGTCCACCTCGGGCTTCTTCATCTGTCCGAGGAACATACGCGCGTAGGACGACAGACTCTCCACATAGCGGCGCTGACCCTCGGCATAGATGGTGTCGAACGCAAGGGAGCTTTTTCCCGAGCCGGACAGACCGGTCAATACCACGAGCTTATCGCGCGGAATCTCGAGGTCGACATTTTTCAGATTATGCTTTTTTGCACCTTTGATAATAATTTTATCTTGCATGGTTTCACTTCACTTGTTATAGAAGTATAAAAAGCCTCCCTTTTCTAAGGGAGGTGGCACTGACACACGTGTCAAGTGCCGGAGGGTTGACAATAAATCGATTCGGCAACCCCCAGTCACCATGACGCAAGCGTCAGGTGACAGCCCCTTAGGAAAGGGAGCCTTTCTCTTCCA
>CAMJJL010000114.1 GCA_946406145.1 uncultured Clostridia bacterium
CGAACGGCATGTACGGTGGTGTGAGAGGGCGGATTATTTCCGCCCTACTCGATTGGCATGATGAAAACCGATAGCTGTCATCGGTTTGATGTACTGAGAATGACGGATGTTATCGGTATCGAAAACCGTAGATAGGAAATGTTTTTGTCATGCGGTACGTCATGAATGCCGTACCCTACAATAACGCGCATCACTTCAACGGATATGACATCTTATCCAGCCGTGGGAGGGTCAAGACCCTCCCCTATAAATCCGCTGAAACGTTACGAATATTGATATGCACCGACAAATGATCCGCAGTATAACAACAGAATGTAAAAAGGTCACGAATGACCCACGCGTGACAAAAAAATAAGGCGGATGAGTTCATCCGCCTTATCATTGTATTTTGTTGAATTACTCGGCAAAGCCGGTCTCGATCAGCTCGACAAGACCTTCTACCGCATCAGTCTCGTCAGGACCGTCCGCAAAGATCTTTACGGTAGTACCGCCGATGATACCAAGGGACAGAACGCCGAGGAGCGACTTGGCGTTAACTTTTCTCTCGTCCTTCTCTACCCAGATAGAAGACTTGTACTCGTTAGCCTTCTGGATGAAGAAAGTAGCAGGACGGGCATGTAAGCCTGCCTTGTTCTGAACTAATACTTCCTTAACGTACATAATAATACCCTCTTTTTTCTCGAAAATAATACAGTATTTTTTGGTTGCTTCCTTATTATATCCTCGATTCTGCGGTTGGTCAACAGTCGAAAATCATTTTTGTTTCGATATCTAACAGTCGAAAACCGGAGGACTTTTTTATTGTGCAAAATAACCAAGGTGTGGATAAGTATTTGTTGCAATCCACAATAGGAAAAGTGGAATCATGGCAAAAAAGGGGAATTCACTGCGGTTTGTCGCCGTTTGCTTCATGGATGATCTGTTCCGCGAGCTGTCGCTCTTTGTCGCTCAGATCGGCGTGTTCGATCATATCCGGCCTCTTCTTGGCGGTTTCAATAATGCTCTGTTCCCTGCGCCATTTGTTGATGTTTTCGTGATGACCGCTGAACAGCACGGGCGGTATCTCCTCACCGCGCCAATTCTGCGGTTTGGTGTACTGCGGATATTCGAGAAGTCCGTCATAGTGGCTCTCGAGCTCAAAGCATTCGTTATCGCTGAGCACGCCCGGCTGCAATCGCGCAAGCGAATCCGTCAGTACCAGCGCCGGCAGCTCACCGCCGGTGAGTACATAATCGCCGATGGAGATCTCTTCATCGACATAGCGATCCAGCACGCGCTGGTCCACGCCCTCATAGTGACCGCACAGCAGACAGATATTGTCGTATGCCGACAGCTCCTTGAGCTTTTGCTGGGTAAGAGTTTTTCCCTTGGGGGAAAGATAGATCAAATGCGGCGCGCTGCCGGTTTGTTCACAGATTTTTTCATAGCACAGCGCGATCGGTTCCGCAAGCATCAGCATCCCCATGCCGCCGCCGTAGGTGGTATCGTCAACACGCTTGTGCTTATCGAAGGCATAGTCGCGAAGCTGGTGGCACAGGATCTCGACCGCGCCCTTCTTACGCGCTCTGCCGATGATGCTCTCACTGAGCACCGACTCGCACATCTCGGGGAAGAGGGTGATGATATCAATCCTCATCGTCGAACAGTCCTTTCATCGGATGGATATAGACCGCGCCCTGCTCAAAGTCAAAGCGGTCGAGGATATCGGGGATGACGGGGATGTAGAACAGCTTGCCGTCCTCCGCTTTCATCTCATAGACGTCGTTGGAGCCTGTTTTGAGGACGTCCCTGACAACGCCGTAAACCGTGCCGTTATCTGCGTCGGTGACCTTGAGTCCGATAATGTCCTGCACAAAGTGCTCGCCCTCGTCGAGCTTGACGTCCTTGCGGTCGATGTAGAGGATCTTGCCGCGGAGCTTGTCGGCTTCTTCGATGGAACTGATACCCTTTGCTGTCATCAGGGCGATATTCTTATGCGGACGGCAAGTCACGGCGATCGCTGTTTTGCCTTCGTCCAGATAGAGTGTTTTGAATGTTTTGAGAAAGTCGGGAGAATTCGCCCAGCACTCCACACGCATCTCACCGCGGATGCCGTGTGTGCCGACGATCTTGCCGACCTCGAGATATTGTTTTTGCATAGGAAGACTTCCTTTATATCGATTGTCATTACGAGGAGAAGCCAGCGGCTGCTCAATCATATTATAGCGAGAATTATGCGTGTTTTCAACATTTATTTGGTTTTGCCTTGCAAAGTGAAGAAGGGAACTTTATAATGGAAGCATAGAGAATCGATTGATGAATGGAGAGATGAATATGAAGGCATTAAAAAGAATCGGAAAGCTGTTGAATCGTACCGGAGCGATCAAGTTCTTTTTCGCGTATCTGATCATCTTATTGATCAGCGGCTTTATACTGTCGTTTATTGAGCCGCAGGTGCACGGGATCTTTGAGGGCTTCTACTTTACCTTTGTCGCGTCGACGACCATCGGCTTCGGTGATATCGTACCCGTTACGATACTCGGCAGGATCATCACCATCATCGTTACGCTGTTCGGCGTGCTGACCGTCGCGATGGTGCCCGGCGTGGTGGTCGCCTACTATACAGAATACCTGAAGATCAAAGAAAAAGAAACGGTATCGACCTTTTTGGAAAAGCTGGAGCGTTTGCCGGAGCTGAGCAAAGAGGAGCTCACGGAGCTGTCCGAGAGGGTCAAAAAATTCAATGAAAAGAAATAGGGAACATTTTTCAGAAACCGATATAAAGTACAAAGCGCACCCGGTTGGGTGCGCTTTCAGGCTGTAGAAAAACCTTTCCAGCCCCCTCTGACGAGGGGGCACGCAA
>CAMJJL010000115.1 GCA_946406145.1 uncultured Clostridia bacterium
CGTTTTTGATTCATCATTTATGCCTTTTCCCATTCTTCTCTCGTCAGCCGTGTAACGTGAGCCGTGCGGATGTCGTCCGTCAGCGCCAAGTATACATCCTTGTCGGTGTGGTGATAGGTGAAGGCGCATTTTTTCTGCGCGTTCCTGGACTTTTCGTTGCCGTCAAAATAACCGCACCAAAGTGTTTCAAAGCCCAGATCTTCAAAGGCATGTCGGATGATCTCTCTTACCGCTTCGGGGATCAAGCCCTGTCCCCAGAACGGCACCCCGATCCAGTAACCGATCTCACCCTCGGCATCCGGCAGATCGAGAATGCTCTTCTTGCCGATTTTCAGCCCGACAGAGCCGATCGCTTTGTTATCTTCTTTGAGGCAAACGGCGTAAGTCTCGGGAACGGACAGCACGGTTCTGATGATCTCGCGGCTGTTCTCCACGCTCGTATGCACCGACCATCCCGCAATGGGCCCGACACGGTCATCCCGCGCGTATTCATATAAGCTCTCCGCGTCCGATTCTGCCCACGGACGGAGGATCAAACGCTCTGTGTATAATATCATTTGATTGATTCTCCTGTTCTCTCTGTGATCGTTACGGCAACAGTGTCGCCGTAGGTCTTTCCGATTGCCTTGCGAATCTGCTTGGTAACGCCGATCACATAACAGATGTTGCCGTCGGCGTCATTCACACCCATGTTGACGATACTGCCGTCATAGGGCACGCCGTCGAAGGCAGCAAGGACTTTCACCCTGCCCTTGCCGAACTCCTCGCGGATGTCATAGGGGAAGATGATATACGCCGCGTCCATATCGGGATTCTTCTGTATCACCGCGTCGAAGCGGTATTCTTTACCCTTCATAAATCTACTCCTGACAGGTTATAAGCGTCCTCGATCAATGTGATCTTCTCTCCGCTTTTTTCAAAGCCGTCGAAATATCTGTGATTATCGGCTTTCAGGCTCTCGATCGTGCAGTAACTGTCATCCAGTCTTTGCTCGATATCCGAGGCGTGCCCGATGATCTCGTCATAATGCGCGTCGATATACGCGTCCGTCATGCAAAGGCAGATAAAGCGGATCGAAGGCAGGTATCGCGCGTCAAAATCCCGCCGCCAATCGAACGGAATATAACAGCCCTCGACGATCAGGTTTTGATTGTTCTCGACCGCGGTCTTGATCATCTCGCGCACGATCGGCCAGAGGTACGCTGTGAGCGCTTCGTCATCGTCCGTCGGCGTCAGGTCGGTATTTTCGCTGCGGATCAAGCCCATCTTCAGATGGTCGATCGACAGATACGGATAGTGATATTTTTCGAGCAGCTTCTGCGCCATCACTGTTTTGCCGGTATGTGACGCACCGGTTATCAAAATGATCATAATCTTGCCCTCATCTCTTTTGTGTGGTTAATTTATCGACAAACGCGGTATTCTTAAAACAATCTTTTGTCTGATCCGTAATGTGTAACGGTGCTTTCGTTATTTAAATCGGTTCCTCGTGTTCATATAGATAACTCCGATTATCAAAGAAACAACAAACAATGCCTGTCCTATCCATATCAGCAACTTAACGTTCAGAATTTCGCTCATTGCCGAAATGATAAAGCATCCGGCAAGAACAAACATGAATACAGCCATTGCTTTCAACAGCTTTTTTTCATCTATACCCGCCTTTTCTTCCGGAGAAGCCGTATTATATCCGGCTATCAGATCAGCGCCTTTACCTGATAAAAAAACAATTCCCAGAACAATAAACACTGCGGCAACGGCGAGAAAAACTACAAGTATCATTTTTACCTCTGCAAATCCGGTTTGCTATCCATTCTTCAACCTCTCGGCAAATTGACCCCTCACTGCTTGGCGTTTATCTCATAACTATGCTTGGCGATCTCCGCGATCAGATCGAGCGGGATATCCTGATCGTGAGGGAATTGGATTGCGCCCTTGCTTGTCTTGTATCCATTGAGCTTATCGGCGAATTCCTCCACCGTTTGAGGTCCGGGATAGAGCCCGATGTGCTTTTTGTACGCGGCAAAATGAATGATGTTCCTGCCTTTTCTAAAGGTCGGCATCTGCCACGAGATACATTCCTCCGCATCGGGGATCGCCGTGCGAATGGTATCGTAAACCAGAAGCAATCGCGGACGAATCGCCTCATCCTTTTCGTTGATATAATCTGAGATGGTCATGTTCATTCTCCTGAAAGTGATGCAGATAGGTTCAAATGCTCAGCTCGAGATCCGCTTTCATCGTCTTGTCAAGGCACAGGCGCACGTTTCGCATATCGCTGGATTCGACGAAGCGCTCCGCGTCCTCCCGCGTCATTCCTGTTTTCATCTTTCGCCCGATCAGCCTTTCACGGAGCATATCCTCGTCCGCTGTGAGGACAATCGTGTAGTCCGCGTATCGCGATAACTCACGCCAGCCGTCCATATCGAGCAGAAGGTAATTTCCCTCGATCAGCACGATGTCGGCGTCAATGGTGATCGCGTCGTCCACCAGATCGTGGAGCTGACGGTCATAGTGCGGCCAACGGCAGATGTTTCCTTCTGTCACTTCCCTGATCTTCCTCGTGAGGGCATCCAGATCGAAGGTGATCGGCGCACCCTTGATACTTGCCATCGGAACGCTCTTTCCGTCGATCTCGACCGTGTGGCTCAGCAGATAGCTTTGCCTGAGGTGAAAGCCGTCCATCCCGACCGCCTGTAATCGTTTCTCCGGGA